>CALFYL010000231.1 GCA_937952135.1 uncultured Planctomycetia bacterium | reverse complement strand
CTGCGTGTCGAAGACGTCGAGATCGTCGCCGGCGAGGTGACCGACCTCGGCGAGCTGCGCATCGAGTGACGGCGCCGGTTGCGCGGGCGAGGGCTGGCGAGCAGCGCGTCGGGGCAGTATCTCTAGGCCTCAAGATGGACAGGAATCAGCGAGTCTTCGCGATGGCGTTCGGAAGCGTGTACCCGCTCTACGTGCAGAAGGCGGAGCGGAAGGGGCGCACGAAGGAAGAGGTCGACGAGATCATCGCGTGGCTCACGGGCTACAGCGGTGCGAAGCTTCAGCGCGCGATCGACGCGAAAGTCGACTTCGCGACGTTCTTCGCGCAGGCGCCGCGGATGAATCCGAACGTCGGGCTCATCAAAGGCGTCGTGTGCGGAATCCGAGTCGAGGACATCGCCGACCCGCTGATGCAGAAGATCCGCTACCTCGACAAGCTCATCGACGAGCTCGCCAAGGGGAAGAAGATGGAGAGCATTCTGCGGAAGTAGTCGCCAGCTCGTGGAGCTTCGGTCGCCGCGCAGCGAACGCCCGGGAACGTTGCACTGGCGAGAGCCCGTCGCCGCGGCGATTCTCCACCCACGCGCGCTCCGCTATCGTGCGCCGCGCATGCGCAGTTGCGACGTGGCGGTGATCGGCGGCGGGATCGTGGGGCTCGCGACGGCGTTCAAGCTCGTCGAGCGGCGGCCGCGGGCGCGCGTGGTCGTGCTCGAGAAGGAGCGCGAGCTCGCGGCGCACCAGACCGGGCGCAATTCGGGCGTCGTGCACTCGGGGATCTACTACAAGCCCGGTTCGCAGAAGGCGTTGACGTGCCGGCGCGGCAAAGCGTTGCTCGAGGAGTTCTGCGAGCGCCACGAGATCGCGTGGGAGCGCTGCGGCAAGGTCGTCGTCGCGGTCGATGCGAGCGAGTTGCCACGGCTCGCGACGATCGCCGAGCGCGCGCGAGCGAACAGCGTCGAGGCGCGCGAGCTCGACGGCGACGAATTGCGCCGGATCGAGCCGCACTCGGCCGGGGTGCGCGCGCTGCACGTGCCCGGAACGGGCATCGTCGATTACCTCGGCGTTTGCGCGAAACTCGCGGAGCAGGTGCGCGTGCGCGGCGGCGAAGTGCTCACCGAAGCTCGCGTCGAGGGGCTCGAGTCTCGCCGAAACGAAGTGGTGCTGCACACTTCGCGAGGCGAAGTCGTCGCCGAGGCCGCGATCAACTGCGCGGGCCTTCACTCCGACCGCGTGCTGCAGCTCGCCGGCGAAGCGCGGCCCGCGCGCATCGTCCCGTTCCGCGGCGAGTACTTCGAGCTCACGCCCGACGCGCGCGGGCTCGTGCGCAACCTGATCTACCCGGTTCCCGATCCGAGCTTTCCGTTCCTCGGAGTGCACTTCACGCGCATGGTTCGCGGCGGCGTCGAGTGCGGGCCGAACGCCGTGCTCGCGCTCGCGCGCGAGGGGTACCACTGGGACGATGTGAACGTGCGCGACCTCGTCGACACGCTCTCCTACGCGGGTTTTTGGAAGCTCGCCAGCCGCCACGCGCTCGCCGGGATGGGGGAGATGCGGCGTTCGCTGTCGAAGCGAGCGTTCACCAAAGCGCTCCAGCACCTCGTGCCCGACATCCGCGCGGAGCACCTCGTTCCCGCGCCGGCCGGCGTGCGCGCGCAGGCGCTCGCGAGCGACGGCGCGCTCGTCGACGACTTCCTGATCCGCAGCTCGGGACGCGTCGTGCACGTGCTCAACGCACCCTCTCCCGCCGCGACCGCTTCGCTCGCGATCGCGGAGTCCATCGTCGAGCGCCTCGACGGCCTCGGATAGGCGCTTTCGAAATGGTCGACACGCTCACCTTCTCAGCCGAACACCTGCGCGCGTTCAGTCAGCGCGTTCTCGAGCACTTCGGCGTGCCCGAGAGCGACGCGCGGCTCGCATCCGAAGTGCTCGCGGCTGCCGATTTGCGCGCGATCGACTCGCACGGCGTCGCGCGGCTGCGCACGTACGTCGACATGTTGACGCTCGGCCGCATCAACCCGCGCCCCGCGCCGCGCATCGTGCGCGAAACGGCGAGCACGGCCACGGTCGACGGCGACAACGGGCTGGGCCTGGTGGTCGGCCCGTGGGCGAACGAGGTCGCGATGCGCAAGGCGGAGCACGTCGGCTCGGGCTGGGTGAGCGTGTGCAACACGAACCACTACGGCATCGCCGGTTACTACCCGCTCGAAGCGTTGAAGCGCGATTTGATCGGCTGGTCGATGACGAACTCGACCAAGCTCGTCGCGCCGCTGTGGGGCGCCGAACGCATGCTCGGCACGAATCCGATCGCGATCGCGTTCCCCGGATTCGAGGAGCCGCCGATCGTGATCGACCTCGCGACGCCCGCGGTCGCTTACGGCAAGATCGAGATCGCGCTGCGAGCGGGCGAGACGATCCCGCTCGGATGGGCCATCGACAAGCGCGGCGAGGTCACGTCCGATCCGCGCGGCATGATCGACGGCGGCGCGCTGTTGCCGCTCGGCTCCGACCGCGAGCACGGCGGCCACAAGGGCTATGCGCTCGGGATGATGGTCGACGTCCTCGTCGCGGTGCTGTCGGGCGCGAACTGGGGCCCGTTCACGCCGCCCTTCGCGCTTCGCCAAGAGATTCCCGCGCGCTCCGTCGGCAAAGGCATCGGCCACTTCTTCGGCGCGCTGCAGATCGCGGGCTTCATCGATCCGACGGAGTTCAAGCGCCAGATCGACGACCTCGTTCGCACCTTCCGCGCCACGAAACCCGCGCCCGGCCACGACGCCGTGCTCATTCCCGGCGACCCCGAGCGCCTCGCCTTCGCCGAACGCACACGCGACGGCATCCCGCTCGTGTTGCCCGTCGTCGAAGACCTGCGCGCGATCGCGAAGCAGCTCGGCGTGCCGTTCGATTAGTCGAGCGGGGGCCTCGCGCTCGTTTGGGGATCGAGCTCGCTGCGGGCCCGGAACGCCGGCGGAGACCGCCTTGACCTACTCGCAAGGCGAGAGCGCGCCGGCGATCCGCTCACCGCGGAACTTACATCTAGCCGACGCGTGAACTAGCGTTCAGCCGCGCATCGAACTGCGAACTCTTTGCAGTTCCAGTGCGGCGCCTCTGGGAAGCCGTTTGAACGCCTCGCCATCGCCGAGCGATTCAGAGCTTGATCTCGGCCGGCACGGGGCCGCTCGATGTCCACTCGACAGTCGCCTTGTCGCGGTTGCGGCTCGCGGTGTAGCTCCCGAGCGGGAGCGCCAGCTCGAGTTCGCCGTTGGCATCCGTCGTCAGCTTCGCGGAGCCGCCGCCGTTTCCCCAGTGGACCCACTGCTTGGCCCGCGGCCGGCCTGTGCGCGCGTCGAGCACGAGGACACGAGCGGAATGGAGAGCCACGTCGAACTTCAGTGTGAGTTCTCCGCCCGGAGCCAGCTCTCGAGGCGTGGCGATCCACGAACTCCACTTGCGCTCGGTCTCGACGAGGCCAACTTTCCAGGCGCCCGGCTCGAGCAGCTCCAAATGCGCGACTCCGTCGGGACCCGTGATGGCGGAAGTAGCGCGAGAATTCGCGACGGAGTCGGCCGACTCGAAGCGGGCTTCCACGCGCCAGCCGATGGCGGGATTTCCGTCCACGATCGCCGTGCAGTGAATCGCACCGCGACGTCGTTGCGTGTGATCGAACTCGACGTTCGCGACATGCGGGCCGGCGATCGTCACGGCGCCAAGGGGAAGCCCGCCGCTGAAGCGCGAACGCCAGTGTCGACGGTCGCGCTCGAGCGGCGTCGGTGAGTGGTGCAGACTGAGTTCGTAGGTGGCGGGCCGAAGCGGGGCTACGCGGAATCGACCCTGGGCGTCGACTCGGGCCCTCGGCGGCGCCTCTCCGTCGAAGGTCGACCATCCGCCGGCGAACGGGTCGTAGAAGCCAGCGCCGAGCGCTTCGACCCACGCGTTCTCGAGTTCGCCTGCGTGCGCGAGGATGCGACCTTCGATCGCGCCGTGATCCATCGCGGTCAGTTCGATCTCGGCGCTCTCTCCGACGCCTACATCGAAGGGACCGTGCACCGCGTGGAAGTCGTGGTTGAAGCGCGCGACGACCACGTAGGGCCCCGCTGAGAGCTCGTCGAAGCTGAAGCCCCCTGCGCTGTCCGTGTGGGTCTCGACCCTCAGACCGTCGGGTGCGCCCGTGGACCAAACGCCCTCGACGTATTCGAGCGCGCCCTCGACGCCCAGCGACGCATCCGCGAGCACGACCGACACGCCGTCGACCTCCATCGGATCGACTCCAGCGACGCGTCCGCGGACCTGGGTCTGGGGCTGGAGCACAACGGTGACTTCCCGAGTCTCGCCCGGCGCCAGTGCCGCGATCTCCGCGCTCCCGGCGCCGAAGCCCGGTGCGACGACCAGCAGTTCGAAGATCCCCGAACCCTGGCGCGCACGCTTCTCGAACGCGGTTTCGAGTTCCGCCAGGTCGAGCTTCTCGAGGTCGAGATTCGCCGCGTCCAGATTCGACGAGTCGGACGCGGGCCGCTTTGAATCGGTTCGCGCCGTCGGCATCAGGCCGCGGTAGACACCGTCCACCGGCGCCGGCTCACCCGCGGCGCGAACCTCGAACTCGTTCGGCATGAAGCTCGCGCCCGGGTAGCGCAGTCGGAGCCGGTAGTTGTCGATCGCGTTTCCTTCGGCGTCGCGCACGGCGAGCTTCACCGCCGCGTTGCCCACGAGGTGCGCATCGACCGACGTGCCCGTGCGCACGCCGTTCTGGCGCCAAGGTTCGAACAGCGGGTCGCGAATCTCGATGTCGTATGCGCCCGGCTCGAGGTTCTCGAAGCTCCAACTCTGCGACGATCCAGCGATCCTCTTCGCGGTGCGTTCCTCGCCCGCGCCGTGCAGCACAATCGAGCCGCTGGCCGGGTTGCTGAACACGTGGCAGCGCCGGTTGAACGTGATGACGACGATGCGCCGCGAGTTGTCGGGACCGTCGTAGACGATGTCAGCGGTGACTTCCTCTGCGGCTCGCACTTCGACGCGCGGCCCGTCGATCCAGTTGGCGATGCGCGAATACAGCTTCAGCATCGCAGGACCGGGCGGAAGCCCCTCGAGTGCGAACTCGGCGGTGACGGGGTCGGTGCTGGCACGGACCTGCGTCGTGTCGCGACCCTCGCCGCCCTTGGTTCCGAGCGCTTCGCCGTAAACGATCCAACCTCCCGGAGCGGCGACGCCTCGAGCGTCGACCACGCGGCCGCGCACGAGTCCGGAGCGGAGCAAGGTGACTTCGCCGACATCGGTCACTTCGCGAGGCGGGAGCGAGCTCCAGCGCCACGAGACGTTGGCGTAGCCCGCGAGCGTCGCATCCAGCGTGAACTGGAAGGCGAGCGGTGGATCGAAGCGGAACGTGAAGCGCCCCTCCGCGTCCGTCGTGGTTTCCGGATGGGTCCAGTCGAGCGGCCGGCCGTGCTTCATCACGCGTTCGGAGTTTGCCTCCCAACCGTGCACGCGTAGCGCCACTCCGCTCGCCGGTCGACCGTCCGGCAGCACGAACCGGCCTCGAAGCTCGGCCAGCGTCTCGCCAGGCGCGGGCGACTCGGGCTTGCTCTCGTGCTGCGCCGCCTCTTCGACCTCGGCGCGCGACGGCGGCGGAGCGCTCGGCTCGGGCGCGGCGATCTCAAGTGGTTCGACCGCGGGAGCAGCGCTCCTCTCCGTGGGCACTCGCGACGCATCGGCGCTCGCGGACGCGTCGTGAAGGGCGTCGTTCGAGCGCGTGGCGAACCACACGGCGAGAAGAACGATCGCGAGCGAGAGAAACGTCAGCCTGACGAGCGGTCTGCGCATGGGCGTGCGCCTGGGGAGGACCCACTGTAGTCGATCGCTCGGGCGACTGCAGCGGGACGCACTGCGTGCACGCGGAACTCGGAACACGAGCAGGGCCAGCCGCCTGAAGCTGCTGGCCCTGCGAAATCGACGCGTTGCGACCTCAACGGCGAGTCGACACGCGCGCTCAGATCACGGCGCCAAGGTGAAGCTCAACGCGCTGCTGAGGTGCGTGGTCGCCGCGCCGCACGAGGGGTCGCGGAACCAAGCCTGGAAGTTGAACGGCTCGCCGGCGAACAACGGTTGGCCCAGCGCGAACGGATGGCTCGCCATGTAGGCGTTGAAGTCCAAGGAGAACGCTCCGTCGCAGGCGCCGAGCGTGCCCGACGACGATTGCGTTCCGGTGCGTTGCGTCGGCGCCTTCACGCACAGGAAGCTGCCGCCGCAACCCCAGGGCGAGAGAGCCGGACCGTTGATGCCGTAGAAGACGATCCCTGCTCGTTGGCCGTCGACGCTGCTCACGCCGATCTGGAACGGACACGACAGCGATGCGGTCGCAACGCCGACGCCGGTCAGGGTGGGTGTGCAGCCGCCGCTCGTCACACCGCTCGGGCAGTAAGCGACGGCCGAGAACTCGCACGAGTCGGGGAGGCCGTTGCCGTTGCAGTCCGCTTCGAGCCCCGTCGCGACATCGAGCGCGTCCTCCTGTCCGTTGCCGTTGCAGTCGAACAGCGGCTGAGCCCGCACATCGAGCGCGTCGAGATCGTCGGGCACGACCGGCAGCAGGCGGCCGGTGAGCAACCCGAGGTTCTCGGCCGCGATGAAGATGCCCGGGAACGGCGAGAGTCCGCCGGCGACGGGCGGAATCAGGATGTCGCCGGGCTGGATCGGAATGCCGAACACGCTGTCGGGGGAACCGATGACCGCCGAGCCCGCGGAGACCGAGAAGAGCAGCATGTCGAAGGGCGCGAACGGCGCCCACGCGTACACGGCCGGAGAGGCTTGAAAACCCGCGACTCCATTCTCGAACAGTGCGAGTGCGTCGAGGTCGTCGGTGCCCGGTCCGAAGAGGTCGAGGCCGAGAGCTCCCGGCGCCGCCCAGATCGCGGGCGCTGCCACCGCGGGGCCGCCGACGAGCACCGCAGCCGGCGGAAAGAACGCGACGATGCCGCCGCCGCCGCACGGATCGAGGCTGCCGATCGAGAAGAACACCGGGCCCACCACCGGCAGGATCGAGCCGTCGACATCGAGCGCGTCGACGCTGTCGCCCGGGTCGAAGCCCGGAATGCAGAAGCCGTGCGGCTCGATCAAGCCGAGCGAGCGATAGCCGACGATGCCCGGCGACGGCGCGCCATTTCCGTCGACCGCGAGCGTGTTCCCTCCGCCTGCCGCGACGGGCGGAACCGGACCGGGCGGCAGTCCGATGTCGATGAACAGATCGGCCGCTCCCTCGCTCGTGGGCGCCGGAGTTTCCGTGCTCACGTTCGGCGGAAACGGGCCGGGAAGTCCGACGCTTTCGCGGCGCACCGAGAACCAGAAGCTCCCGCGCGGCATCGCGGGCATCAGCGGCCCGTCGAAACCGTAAGCGAGCGCGTCCACGTCGAAGAACGTCGCGACGAGCGGCAGGCCGAGGCCGCCGGGACCCGCGGGGAGGAACAACCTCGGCGGCGGCAAGACTCCCGGCGCCGGCAGTCCCGTGTTGGAACACGGCGCCAGGATGTCGTCGGGCCAGATGGGCAAACCGGTGTTGCACGCGGCGGCGCCGAAGGTCGGGCTTTTCGCGTCGATGCTGAAAGTGGTTTGGGCCGCCGCGGTCGGGGCAGCGGCTCCGAAGGCCGCCGCGGCGAGGGCGGCGCGCGTCGACCAAACTCGTTTGTGGTGCACGTTCGACATGGCTCGAGCTCCTGATTCGAGGGACGTGGTGCGGTTCGCCGCGAACCCAACGTGTCGACGCACCGCAGTTTCCCCAAGGTGCGCTTCGCGCAGCGGTGCTGGACAAACTTTCGAGAGTTTTCTCCGCGCGGGCCGGTCCATCGCGCGCGCGCCCTTGCTGGCTCCGCGTCACGACTCCAAACTCGTGCCGTCGAGTCGTGCGTCGATGCCCGACTTCCTTCACGAGGACATCTTCGATGCGAACCCCGTCTCCCTCATCGCGGTTGGTTGAAGGAACGCTTGGCTTGCTCAGCCTCGTTGCCTTTGCGACCAACGGCGCCGCGCAGGTGCACCGCCCTTTGGAACGCAACCCACTTGGCGACCAACTCGGGATGTCGGTCGCGGCAGTGGGCGACGTCAACGGCGACGGCAAGTGCGATTTCGTCGCAGGCGCGCTCCGGTCCGCGGTCGGAGCGCCTGGTTATGCGGTCGTGATTTCGGGCGCAGATGGCGCCGTGCTGCGCAGGGTGAACGGCGCGGCCGACGACGACTTCTTCGGCATCGCCGTGGGCGGCGGCGGGGACTTGAACGGAGACGGGATCGGCGACTTTGTCGTGGGCGCCATCAACTGGCGTTCGAGAGCGGACGACGGTGTGCCTGGCTACATCCGCGTGTATTCCGGAGCGACCGGCGAGCTGCTGCTGCACGTGGCCGCGCCGACGGAGAGCGAGTTGTTCGGCCAGTCCATTGCGTTGATCCCGGACGTCGATGCCGATGGTCACTGTGACATCGCCGTCGCGGCGCCCGCACTCGATTTGAATGTCGATAGCAGGTTGGGTGAGCTGATCGTGCTGTCGGGGGCCACCGGCGAACGTCTCTACAGCGTGCAGGGCGAGAGCAGGAGGGACGAGTTCGCCACCGCGCTTGCGCCGATCCAGGACCTGAACGGAGATCAGGTGGGCGATCTGCTCGTGGGCGCTCCCGGGTTCGCCGCTCAGAAAGAGGACGGCGGCTACGTGCGCGGAATCTGCGGCAGAACGGGACAGACGATCTTCACGGTGCGCGGATCCGTGCGGCAAGGTGGTTTTGGCGCTCGCGTGGCAGCGGGCGCAGATCTGGACGGCGACTCGATCGAGGACTTCGTTGTGGCCTTCAGCCGCGGCGGCAAGGCGTCGACTCACTCCGTGCAGGTGTTTTCTGGAGCAACGCGCGAGTGGATCTCGGGCGGCGAGCCCTCGAGCGCCTCCACCGCGAGTGTGGCCTTGCTGCGATCTCCATCGCCTTCCGGAGCGAGCCAGATCCTCCTCGCCCACCCGCAGGCAGCGAGCGGCCACCTCCGAATCAAGCCGCTCGAAGGTGACGGGATTGCTTTCGATGTGGATCTTCTGTTTCGAGGAGGCGGAATGAACCTGTGCGGGATTGGCGATATCGACTCCGACGGCGTCGCGGACTTCGCGATGGGATGTCCGTGGGCGACTCCGCTCGACGAACCCTTCGGGCCCTCGATCGGAGAGCTGCGCTTGGTCTCAGGAAGAACCGGAGCGGTCTTGTCGCGAGTCCTGGGCGGAATCGGCGGCCCGTAGCGCGGGCGGCGCGAGTGTGGATACTGCGCGGCGTTCCCCACCCTCGAAGAGAACCGTCCATGCGCCGTCCGCCGATCGCTCTGCTGCTTCCTTTGTTCGTTGCGTGCCAAGCCAAGCCTGAGACCGAGGCGCCGGCGCCGAGCGCTGGCGCGCGACACGAGATAGCCGCGCCCGCGAAGAGCGAGCTCACGCACGACGAGCGCATGGCGTGGTGGCGCGAGGCGCGCTTCGGGATGTTCATCCATTGGGGGCTGTATGCGATCCCCGCGGGCAAGTGGGGCGAGAGCACGGGGCACGGCGAGTGGATCCGCACGACGGCGCAGATCCCGCTCGAGGAGTACGCGAAGTTCCAGCCGCAGTTCAACCCGACCGCCTTCGACGCCGACGCGTGGGCGCGCATGGCGGCGGAGGCGGGGATGAAGTACCTCGTCATCACGAGCAAGCACCACGACGGGTTCGCGCTCTTCGATTCGAAGCTCACCGATTGGGACGTGATGAACACGCCCTTCGGCCGCGACGTGCTGAAGGAACTGAGCGCGGCGTGCGAACGGCACGGGGTGAAGTTCTGCACGTACCACTCGATCATGGATTGGCATCACCCCGACTACTTGCCGCGCCGCGAGTGGGAGACGCAGCGCTCGAGCGAAGGCGCCGACTTCGCGCGCTTCCGCCGGTACCTGCACGGTCAGGTCGAGGAGGTCGTGCGCAACTACGGACCCGCGGTGATGTGGTTCGACGGCGAGTGGGAGAGCACCTGGACGCACGAGTTCGGGCTGGAGCTCTTCGAACACTGCCGCAAGCTCGCGCCGGCGATGCTCGTGAACAACCGCGTGGACGTGCACCGCGCCGGAATGGCGGGTTTCTCGCAGTCGAGCGAAGCCGTGGGCGACTTCGGAACGCCCGAGCAGGAGATCCCGGCCACCGGCATGCCCGGCGTCGACTGGGAGACCTGCATGACGATGAACGACCACTGGGGCTTCAACGCGTACGACACGAGCTGGAAGTCGTCGCGCGAGATGGTCCGCATGCTGGTCGACGTCGCGTCGAAGGGCGGCAACTACCTGCTCAACGTCGGGCCGCGCGCGGACGGAACGTTTCCGCCCGAAGCGGTCGAGCGGCTGCGCGAGATCGGCGCGTGGACGAAGCGCTACGGCGCGGCGGTGTACGGAACACAGGCGAGCCCGTTCGACGCGTTGCCGTGGGGGCGCTGCACGCTGAGGCGCAACGGCGACGACACGCTGCTCTACCTGCACGTGTTCGAGCGGCCGGCGAACGACGAGCTGGTGCTGCCTGGGATCGGCAACGAGCCGCTGTCCGCGGGCTACCTCGTCGGGCCGCGCGTGCTGCTGCCGGTCGAGCGCCGCGGCGCGGACCTCGTGGTGCGTCTGATCGCGGCGCCGCCCGACGAGAACGTGAGCGTCGTGACGCTCGGTCTGCGCGGCGCGCCGATCGTCTACCGCGCGCCGACGGTCTCCGCGGCCGCCGAGCAGTTCTTGCGGCCGCTGCAAGTGTCGATCGAAGTCGGGGCCGGGCTCGCCGCGCACTACACGCTCGACGGTTCGGCGCCGACGGCGGAGTCCGCGCGCTACGCGGGTCCGTTCGAGGTTGCGAACACCACGCGCGTTCGCGCGGTCGGCGTGCACGAAGGCCGCGTCGTGACGAGCGAGGTCGAGCGCACGTTCACGCGCGCCACTCCGAGGCCTGCGCTCGACTCCGCCGGCGCGCAGCAGGGTCTGCGGCGCGAAAAATTCGCGGGAGAGTGGGAGCGCTTGCCCGATTTCGGTTCGCTCACGGCGCTCGAGAGCGTGACAAGTGAGACGATCGGCTTCGAGACCCGCGAAGAGCGCGTCGGTTACCGCTTCAGCGGCCTCGTCGTCGTCGAAGCCGACGACGTCTACGAGTTCAGCCTCACCAGCGACGACGGCAGCCGCCTTTGGATCGACGGCGAGCTCGTGGTCGACAACGACGGCTTGCACGCGACGGTCGACAAGCGCGGACAGATCGCGCTCGCGGCCGGCGCTCACGCGCTGCGCGTGGATTGGTTCAATCGCACGGGCGGCGCGGAGCTCAGCGTTCGCGCGGCGCGCGTCGGCCAGCCGCTCGCCGCGCTTCCGCGCGAGAGCCTGCTGCGTTTGCCGTGATGCGCGCCGCCGCGCCACTTCGTCGCTACCGTAGCTTCATCGTGAACACTCTCGCGTGGCCGCTCGCTGCAGCGCTGTTCGCGTCGGCCGTCGTCGCTCAGGCCGAGCCGACGGCGGAGGAGACCGCCGTGCTGTGCTGGGTGAACGCCTTCCGCCGCGATCCTCAGGCCTTCGCTCGGCTGGTCCTCGACGGCAACAAGCCTGAGAGCTCGGAGCACGTCGATTGGGAGATGTTCGCCGCCGAGTTGGCGGCGCTGAAGCCCGCGCCGCCGCTGTTCTTCGAACCTCGGCTCATCGACGCGTCGCGCGCACACGCTCGCTACATGATCTTGGCGAAGGAGTACGGTCACAGAGAGACGGAGGGCCGCCCGGGTTTCACGGGAGTGTGGCCCACCGACCGCGCCCGCGCTGCCGGCTACACGACGACCGTCGAGGAGTGCTCGTGGGCGCGCGGCAGAACCGCGCTCGAGATCGTGGCGACCTACGTGGTCGACGCAGCGGCCCCGGGCGAAGGACGTGGCGGCATGCAGGAACGGCGCGGCCATCGCGGCTGCATGCTCGACGCGAGGTGGCGGGAAGCCGGCGTCGGGCTGTTCGCGTGGGGCGACGGCCTGAGGTCGAACGTCAAGCTCTACGGCCAAGCCCCGGGCGTGGACCGCGTGCTCGGCGGCGTCGCCATCGAGGATCGCGACGGCGACGAGTTCTACGACCTCGATGAAGGACTCGACGGCGTGCACATCGCCGTCGGGGTGCTCAGCACGATGACCTCAGGAAGCGGCGCGTGGCGACTCGATTTGGTGGGCGGCGACACACCGAAGAAGCTCATCGCACGCTTGGGCCCGCTCGAGCTCGTGCGCGAGATCGCACCAGGCCCCGACAATTTGCAAATCGACCTGCTCTTCGACGTGCGGCGCGCGGTGGCCGACCTGGAAGAGCAGCTCGCAAGGCTGCCCGAGGGTGCGAAGCTCCAGCAGCGCGCGCTCAGGTTGAAGTTGCTCGAGCTGCGTCCTCCCGTGTCGGAGGCCGAAACTCAACTCGCCGAGGAACTCGCCGAGTTCGAGGCTGCGGTGTTGGCCGGGCTCGGGACCTGGTCGCGCAGCGAGGCCGACCGCGCGTTCCAGTCCGGCAAGCGCTCCTTCGCGGGCACCGTGATCGAGGACTGGATTCGCCAGGCGCAGACGGTCGACGCGCTCGCGCGGGAGGCTGCGGCGGCGCGCGCGGACAAGAGCGCGGCGGCTCGCGCGAAGCGTATCCGCGCGACGGCGACCGAGATCGAGCGGAAGCTCGTCGGCGTGACGAGCGCCGACCTGAGGCGCGTGCTCGCCGACCTGCGCCGCGACTTGCTTGCGCTCTAGTCGGCAGCTCGCGTCCGGAGAACAGCGTCCGCTCCAAGTCACTTGAAGCGGACGCCGCGAAGGCGCGCCGAGAATCAGGCGTTCACGGCGCGGCTTCAGCGCCTGCGTTCAAGGCAGGATCACGCTGTCGATGACGTGGATCACGCCGTTGCCGGCCAGTACGTCCGTCGCCGCGATCGTGGCGCCGCCGATCGTCGCGGCGTCGCCGGACATCGCGATCTTCAGGCTCTTGCCGT
Source organism: uncultured Planctomycetia bacterium (assembly GCA_937952135.1). GTDB lineage: Bacteria > Planctomycetota > UBA1135 > UBA1135 > WYBT01. The sequence continues at coordinate 27,553 of CALFYL010000231.1, read as the reverse complement.
TCAACGTCGAGAGTTCCTTCGCGTCGAGCACGTCCTTGGCGAGCATGCGGCCGCTGACCACGTGCAGCTTGAGGATCGATGCGAGCTTCTCCTTGTTCTCGGGCTTCAGGAGGTTCTCGACGGTTCCCGCCGGGAGCTTGGCGAAGGCTGCGTCCGTCGGCGCGAACACCGTCAGCGGCGCCTTGCCCGACAACGCTTCCACGAGCCCCGCCGCCTGCGCGGCCGCGAGCAGAGTGTTGAACGTTCCAGCCGCTTTCGCCGTGTCGACGATGTTCGCGCGGGGCAGGATCACCGCATCGATCACGTGGATCACGCCGTTCGAGCACGCGATGTCCGTGGTCACGATGCGCGCCCCGTCGATCGTCAGCGTCTGCTTGCCCTCCGACGACGTGGTGACCTCGAGGCGCGCGGCCTGACCGAGCAGCGTCGGGGCGAAGTCGAGCTTCAGTGCCTCCGCCGACGGAACGCGGCCGGCGACCACGTGGTAGGTGAGGATGTCGCTCAATTTGCGCTTGTTTTCGGGCTTCAGGAGCGTCTCGAGCGTGCCCTTCGGAAGCTTCGAGAAAGCGTCGTCGGTCGGAGCGAAGACCGTGAACGGACCGGCGCCGTTCAGCGTCTCGACGAGACCCGCGGCGTTCACCGCGGCGGCGAGTGTCTTGAAGCTGCCAGCGGCGGCGGCTGTCTCGAGGATCGACTTCGCCTGGACGGCTTCGGGCGCGAAGCTGGACATGGCGGCCGTGTTCGCGCAGCTCGATTGCTGCGGAAGCGCGGAGAGAGGAAGGCTGCAGAGAAGGGCGATCAGCATGGGTGGAGTCTCGAAATGCGACGCGCGTGCGTCGCGAGTTGTCGAACGTGCGCAGGCCGACATCTCCGGCGCGAAGTTGCGAGTCGGAGCGGCGCGCGGGGAAGGCTCGCAACAGCGCGGCCTCCCGGGGACGCAGCGGACTTCGCGTCGAGTCGCGCCGTGGATTCGTGGATCGCGGTGCGAACACGCGAAGGTGCGGGCGCTCCCACGTCGTCGTGGGGGAGGCGAATCGACGAATCCAACATGTCCGCCGCTGCGAACCGCGTGAACGCTGCGCATCGGCGCGTGCGTTCCCTCCAGTTCAACGCTCCTCCACCTCCGACGTGAGTCCGTTCATGAGTCCAATCCGTCTTGTTGCGCTCTCGCTCGCCCTCTTTGGCTCGTCGTGCGCCCAACACGCCGCGGTGAGCCGCGCGAACGGGGACGAGGCAGCCGCCGACGAGGAGTTGTTCCGCACGCCGGTGCGCGTGGGGGGCGACTTGGACGCGAAGGCGGAGTTCGCGCCCGGCGGAGGAGACGACGGAGCGGATCTGTGGCGTTTCGAACGCTGCCGCATCGCGACCGCGCTGCCCGCGGGCTACCCCGCGCCGACGCCGCCCGCGGCGCTGGAGATCAAGCGCTATCCGCGCGCCCGACGCGCCGAAGTGGGCGGCGAAATGCGGCCGGAAATCGGCATGAACGTCGCCTTCTGGCCCTTGTTCCAGCACATCAAGAGCCGCGCGATCGCCATGACGTCGCCGGTGGAGATGGACTACGCGGGAACGGGCGACGACGGTCGACTGCGCGCCGATTCTTGGACGATGTCGTTTCTCTACCGCGAACCCGAGATGGGCCAGCTCGAGACCGACGGCGCGGTCCGCGTCGTGGACCGCGAGCCGCTGCTCGTGCTCTCGCTCGGCCAGCGGGGCGACTACTCCTGGTCCCGCGACAGCGAGGGCCTCGCGGTGCTGAACGCGTGGCTGGAGGCGAGCACGGAGTGGAAGCCGGCGGGGCCCCCGCGCGCGCTGTATTACAACGGCCCCGAGCTGCCGGCGCGCGACAAGTGGTCGGAGGTGCAGCTCCCGATCCGGCGCCGAGGGCGCTGAGACCCCGCGCCAGGAATTTCTGCGCGCGCGCCGCGCGGGCCCTTGACAAGGCCGGCCGTTCGTTCAAACATCTGTTTGAAACAAACGTTTGAACATGGCGCCCCCCGAAACCCGCGAACGACTCCTCGACGCCGCCGAGCGGCATTTCGCCGAGCACGGCTTCGCGGGCGCGAGCCTGCGCGAGGTCACGGCGGAGGCCGGCGCCAACCTCGCCGCCGTGAGCTACCACTTCGGCTCGAAGGAAGAGCTCTTCCTCGCCGTCGTCTCGCGCGTGGTCGCGCCGATCAACGAGCAGCGGCTCGAGCTGCTCGACCGCGCCAAGGCGCGCGCCAAAGGGGCGCCGCTTCCGGTCGAAGAGGTGATCGAGATCCTGGTCGGGCCCGTTCTGCGCTCGGCGACGCGGCACGGGACGCGCGGCGGGTGTCTGCTGAAGCTCTTCGCGCGCACGCAGCTCGAGGACGCGACGCTGTGGAAGCGCATCGTCGACGGCCCGCTCCGCGAAGTGAAGACGCGCATCGAGGCCGAGCTCGCGCGGGCGCTGCCGCACCTGGGCCCGCGCGACATCGCGTACCGCATGCACTTCACCATGGGCGCCGTGAAGAGCGTCGCCGGCGAGCTCCACATGCTCAAAGCCTTCTCGCACGGCCTCTGCGATCCGAACGACATCGAGGCCACGCTGCGCGAGCTCGTTTCCTTCCTCGCGGCGGGCATGAGCGCTGGCGCGAAGCCGCGCCGGGCCGCGAAAGCCGCTCGCCGCAGCCCGAAAACAGCTCGCCGCAGCCCGGAGGGGCGCTCCAAATGAACTTCGTCGCGCTGGCGATGCTGGTGGGCGACCGCGCCAAGTACATCGGCATCCTGATCGGCATCTCGTTCGCCTCGCTGCTCATCACGCAGCAGTCGGCGATCTTCACCGGCATCATGTGGCGCACGTTCGCGACCATCACCGACCTGCCGACGCCGGACGTGTGGGTGATGGACTCGAAGGTCCAGTACATCGACGACATCAAGCCGCTGCAGGACACCGAGCTGTACCGCGTCCGCGGCGTCGAAGGCGTCGAATGGGCCGCGCCGCTCTACAAGGGCCTGCTCAAGGCGCGGCTGTCGAACGGCAACTTCCAGAGCGCGGTCGTGATCGGCGTCGACGACGCGACGCTGATCGGCGCGCCGGCCGAGATGGTCGAGGGCCGCGTCGCGGACCTGCGTCAGAACGACGCCGTGATCGTCGACGAGCACAGCGCCACCGGCAAGCTGGCGCGCATCGCCGCCGACGGAACGCGCTCGCCGCTGCGCATCGGCGACTCGCTCGAGATCAACGACCACCGCGGCGTGGTGGTCGGGATCTGCAAGGTCTCGCGCACGTTCCAGTCCCAGCCGGTGGTCTACACGACCTTCAGCCGCGCGACGACCTTCGCGCCGCGCGAACGCAAGCTGCTCTCGTTCGTGCTCGCGAAGGCCAAGCCCGGCGTCGACCCCAAGGAGCTGTGCGCGCGGATCGCCGACGCGACCGGCCTGCTCGCGCACACGCGCGACGACTTCAAGTGGGTCACGGTGAACTACTTCCTCAAGTACACGGGCATTCCGATCAACTTCGGCATGTCGGTGCTGCTCGGCTTCCTGGTCGGGACGGTCATCGCCGGTCAGACGTTCTTCAACTTCACGCTCGACAACCTGCGCCACTTCGGCGCGCTCAAGGCGATGGGCGCGACCAACGTCCGGCTGGTCAAGATGATCCTGTTGCAGGCGCTGCTCGTGGGCTCGATCGGCTGGGGCATGGGCGTCGGCGGCGCCGCGCTGTTCGGCCGCGTCACCGCGAACACGGAACTCGCGTTTCGCATGCCGTGGCAACTGCTCCTGATCAGTGGCGCGGCGGTGCTGATCATCTGCTCGATCTCGGCGCTGCTGTGCATCTGGAAGGTCGCGCGGCTCGAGCCGGCGATCGTGTTCAAGGGCTGAGCGCATGACGGCAACCTTGGAGACCGCCGTCGCGCTGCGCGGAGTGACCAAGTCCTACGACGTCGGCGAAGCGCGCGTGACGGCGCTGCGCGGCATCGATCTCGACGTGAACACGGGCGAGCTGCTGATGCTCGTCGGGCCGTCGGGCTGCGGCAAAACCACGCTGATTTCGGTCATCGCGGGCATCCTCGACCACGACGAAGGGCGCTGCAGCGTGTTCGGCCGCGACATGGACGAGATGCGCGGCGCCGCGAAGACGCTGTGGCGCGGCAACACGCTCGGCTTCGTGTTCCAGGCCTTCAACCTGCTGCCGTCGCTCACCGCGGCCGAGAACGTCGCCGTTCCGTTGCTCCTGCGCGACGTCCCGCGCAAGCAAGCCGTGGAGCGCGCCAGCGAGCTGCTCGAGCGCGTCGGACTCGGCGCGCGAGCGAAGGCGAAGCCCTCGCAGCTCTCCGGCGGCCAGCAACAGCGCGTCGCCATCGCGCGCGCGCTCGTGCACGAGCCGAAGCTCATCGTTTGCGACGAGCCGACCAGCGCGCTCGACCACCACACCGGCGCGTCCGTGATGGAAATTCTGCGCGAGGTCGCGCTCGGCGGTGAGCGCACGCTGATCGTCGTCACGCACGACGCGCGAATCTTCTCCTACGCCGACCGCATCGCGGCGATGGACGACGGACAGATCTCGAAGATCGTCCGCTCCGCCGACCAGCTCTGAGCGCGCGCTCCAAACAGACAAGAGATTCTCCCATGCTCATCAAGTACGGAATCCCGATGCTCGCCGTCGCCGGCGTCCTCGCCGCCACGCGCACCGTCCTCGAAACCGCGCAGACGCCGACCCCGCCGCCGCCGACCGTCGAGCCGGCGCGCGCTCCGTTCGACGCCTACATCGCGGGCGCGGGCATCGTCGAGGCGAGCACCGAGAACATCGCCATCGCGGCGCTCGCTTCCGGAGTCGTGGTCGAGATCGCGGCGCAAGTGGGCCAGACCGTCGCGAAGGGAGATTTGCTCTTCCGCATCGACGTGCGCGATCTCGAGGCGCAGCTCGAGGTCGAGCGCGCGGCGCTGGCGGCCGCCGAAGCGCGGATCGAGCGGCTGCGCGCCTTTCCGCGCGTCGAAGAGCTTCGCGCGGCCCAGGCGCGGCTCGTGGAAGCCCACGCGGCGCTCGAGGAGGCGCGCGACCAGCAAGCTCTCGCCGATGCGATCGCGGACGAACGCGCCATGAGCCGCGAGGAGCGCAACCGACGCCGTTCGGCGGTCGAAACGGCCGCAGCGCGCGAAGCGGCGGCGCAGGCGGAGCTCGATCTGCAGCGCGAAGGCACGTGGGCGCCGGATCTCGCCGTGTCACAGGCTGAGATGGAGCAGGCGCGCGCTCGCGTGCGCTCGGTGGAGACGCAGATCGAGCGCTCGGCCGTGCGTGCGCCGCTCGACGGCCGCGTGCTGCAAGTGAACGTGCGCCTCGGCGAGTACGCGCCGACGGGCGTGCTCTCGCGGCCGCTGATGCTCCTCGGCGCCGTCGACGTGCTGCACGTCCGCGCCGACCTCGACGAGAACGACGCTTGGCGCTTCCGCGCCGGCGCGCGCGCCTACGCCTTCGTGCGCGGCAACCGCGAGATCAAGGCGCCGCTCGAGTTCGTGCGCGTCGAGCCGTATGTGATCCCGAAGCGCTCGCTCACCGGTGAGAGCACCGAACGCGTCGACACGCGCGTGTTGCAAGCGCTCTACCGCTTCGATCCGAAGCTCATGGACGTCTACGTCGGCCAGCAGGTCGATGTCTTCGTGGAAGCGCAGCCGGTCGGAGGCGCGCAGTGAGGCCGAGGGTGTCGCGGAACGTGCTGCGCGCGGCGCTGCTGCTCGCGGCGGCGTCGGCGGGCGGCTGCGCAGCGGTCGGTCCCGACTACGAAGCGCCCGCGGTGCAGGCCGCGGCCGATTGGTCGACCTCGGCGCCGTCGAGTGAGAAGCCGGTCGAGCTCGACGCGTGGTGGCACGCCTTCGAGGACGCGCAGCTCGACAGTCTGATCGAGCGCGCGCGCGCGGCGAACGTCGATCTCGAGCTGGCGAGCGCCCGGATCGCGGAGGCGCGCGCGGCGCTGGGTGTCGCGCGGGCGGCGCGTTTGCCGCAAGTCGACGCCTCGGCGGACTTCGACCGCGCGCGGCGCAGCAAGGAAGCGCTCGGCGGCGCGCCGTTCTTCGGTCGGCGCGAAAACAGCCTGTGGGACGTCGGTTTCGACGCGCGCTGGGAGCTGGACGTGTTCGGCGGCCAGCGGCGCGGCGTCGAAGCGGCGCTCGCCGACACGCAGGCGCTCGAGGAGGCTCACCGCGCTGCGCTCGTCAGCGTGTCCGCGGAAGTCGCGCGAAACTACGTCGAGCTGCGCGTGCTCCAGCAGCGGCTCGCCACCGCGCGCCAGCGCATCGAAGTGCAGGACGAGACCGCGCAGATCGTCGTGCTGCGCGCCGACGCGGGCGTCGCGAGCGACCTCGACTCGACGCGCGCGCGCGCCCAGGTCGCCTCCGCGCGCTCGGAAGCGCCCGCGCTCGAAGCGCAGATCAAGGCGCGCGTGCACCGCCTCGGCGTGCTGCTCGGCGCGGCGCCCGCGCCGCTTTGGCCCGAGTTGGAGGCGCCGGCCGAGATCCCGGTCGCGCAGCTCGCGCTGGTCGTGGCGCAGCCGCTCGATGTGCTCGCGCGCCGGCCCGACGTGCGCCAGGCCGAACGCGCGTGCGCCGCCGCGAGCGCGCGCCTCGGAGTCGCTGTCGCGGACCGCTATCCGCGCGTTTCGCTCGGCGCGGGCTTCGGCTGGCTCGCGAACGAAGCCGACGACCTGTTCAAGAGCTCCGCGGTCGCGTCGTCGTTCGGCCCGACGCTCTCGCTTCCGCTGTTCGACGGCGGCGCGCGGCGCGCGCAGGTCGAAGCCGCGACCGCGCGGGAAGAGCAAGCGCTCGCGGCGCACCGGGGCGCGGTGTTGGGAGCGCTCGAAGAGGTCGAGAATGCGCTCGTCGCGCTCGGCGCCGCGTCCGAGAGCCGCGCAACCCTGCGCGCTGCGCTGGGCGAGCAACGCCAGGCCGCGCAGTACGCGCGCGAGCTGTACGCCGGCGGCGTGACGGACTTCCTCACGGTGCTCGACGCCGAACGCGAACGCTTCGCGCTCGAGGACCGCTTCCTCGACAGCTCCGGCGAAGTCGCGCTGCAGTTCGTCGCGCTGGCGAAAGCGCTCGGGGGCGGTTGGAGCGAGGACGCGAACGTGAACGTCGCCGCGCGCTGACGTTACCCTTGAGGCGCCGCCCATGAGTTTTCGCGCGCCGTCGACGTTGTGCTTTGCCGCGCTCGCGCTCGCAGCGTGCAGCGAGCGTTCCGAGTCGCCGCGCGAGAGGGCGCCGCAAGTTCGCGAAAGCGCGGCTCCCGTCGCGGCGCCGCCGGGCATGGTCTGGATCCCCGGCGGCGAGTTCACGATGGGCTCGGAGGACGGCCTGCCCGACGAGCGCCCGACGCACCGCGTGCGCGTCAGCGGCTTCTTCATCGACGCCACCGAAGTCACCAACGCGCAGTTCCGCGCCTTCGTCGACGCAACCGGCTACGTGACGACGGCGGAGCGGCCGATCGACGTCGAAGAGCTGATGCGGCAAGCGGGTCCGGGCGCCGAACGTCCCGCGCCCGAGTTGCTCGTTCCCGGCGCGCTCGTGCTCGACGCGACGCAGTCGACCGGCTGGTGGTGGAAGTGGCAGCCGGGCGCGAGCTGGCGCAAGCCCGACGGGATCCACGCGCTCGACGCGGAGCACGACACGCATCCGGTCGTGCAAGTGGCGTGGGACGACGCGGTCGCGTACTGCGAGTGGGCCGGCAAACGCCTGCCGACGGAAGCCGAGTGGGAGTTCGCGGCGCGCGGCGGGCTCGAAGGAGTGCGGCACACCTGGGGCGCGGAGAAGAACCCCGGCGGCGCGCACATGGCGAACATCTGGCAGGGCCGCTTCCCCGAGCAGAACCTCGTCGAGGACGGTTTCTCCGGGACGGCGCCGGTGAAGTCCTTTCCCGCGAACGGTTACGGGTTGTTCGACATGTCGGGCAACGTGTGGGAGTGGGTGAGCGACTGGTACCGGCGCGACACCTACGCGAAGCGCGAGGGCGTGAGCGTCGATCCGCTCGGCCCCGATTCGAGCTACGACCCGCAGGAGCCCAACTCGCCCAAGCGCGTCAACCGCGGCGGCTCGTTCCTGTGCAGCGACAACTACTGCATCGGCTACCGCCCGAGCGCGCGCATGAAGTCGAGCCCCGACACGGGCCTCTTCCACACCGGGTTCCGCTGCGTGGCGACGCCGGCGATGCTCGCGAGCGGCGAGAAGCGCTGAAGCGGCGCCAGCCTGCGTTCTTCGCGGGCGCAACGGCGGGCGGGCTGGCTTTCGGCGTCCTGAACCTGCGCCCCGCGGTCGCACCCGAGCCGAGCGGGCGCGGCATTTCGGCGGAGTTCCCGTGCTCCCACGGACCGGCGCTCGCGCAGTTCGCGCGCAGCGAACCAAAAGGGCGACAAACCGCGGCCAGAGGCGACATAATCGCGGCCCGCTTCGGCGGACGTCGCCGCACGCACCACCGAGCCCGATCGTCGAAGCCTTCCGACTCGATGCGCCGAATCCTCTCAGTTCTCTTGTGCGTGTTCGCGTCGGGCCTCGCCGCGCACGCGCAGTCCTTCGGACCGTGGCGCGCGCTGGGGCGCTTCGATTTCGAGCACGCGAAGACCTCCATCGGCGAAGTGCTCACGCCCGAGAGGCCGATCAAGGGCGGCGCGTCGCTGTTCGAGAACCCCGACTTCGCGGCCACGTACAAGGGCATGGCCGGCGAGCCGGTCGCGTGGAAGCTGCTCGGCGACGCCTTTGCGGCGAACGCGCTCGACTGCGGGGCGTTCGACCTCAACGCGCTCGTTCCGCCGCCGGCGTCGAAGGCCGGCAACACCGACAACGCCGTGGTCTACCTGCACCGCGGCATCGAATCCGACCGCGCGCAGGAGCTCGCGGTCTGGGTCGGCGCCGACGACTCGCTGCGTCTGTGGCTCAACGGCAAGCTGCTCGTCGACGCGCACCTCGCGCGCGCGCTCGCGGAGCAGGATCACTTCGTCAAGCTGCCGCTCCGCGCCGGCGCCAACCACCTCGTGGCCAAGGTCGGCAACGGCGGCGGCGCCTTCATGTTCCGCATGCGCGCCTGGGAGAAGATCCCGCAGGCCGCGATCAACGAAGCCATCGACCGCGGCTGCGAGTTCCTGATCCGCCACCAACTGCTCGACGGCTCGTGGGGCGCGTGGGAGGAGTGGGGCGGCGGTCACGCGGCGTTCTGCGCGTACACGCTGCTCAAGTGCGGCGTCGCGCGCTCGCATCCGGCGGTGCGCAAGGCGCTGGCCTTCGTGCGCGACCGCGAGCTCGAGACGGTGTACGCGATCTCGTGCGCGATCCTCGCGCTCGAGGCGGCCGACGATGAAGGCGACCGCGGTCTGCTCGAAGACCTCACGGCGCGCCTCGTCGGCATGCAGAACTCCGTGGGCCTGTACGACTACCCCGAGTATCCGCACGGCGGAAAGCCGCCGGTCGACATGTCGAACACGCTCTACGCGGCGCTCGCGCTGCGGACGGCGAAGAAGGCCGGGGTCGAGGTGCCCGACGCCGTTTGGGCGAAGCTCGCGGGCGGAACGCTGCGCTGCGCCGAATCGCCGCGCGAAGTGCTCGGCAAGGACGGACAGAAGCGTCGCATCGCGGGCTTCGGCTACCGCATCCAGGAACCCGCCTTCGGCTCGACGACGACGGCGGGACTTTCGGTGCTCGCGATCTGCGAGGAACTCGGCGGCCGCAGTCTTCCCGGCGGGCTCAAGGGCAAGATCGCGACGGCGAAGGAGCAAGCGATCGCGTGGATCGACGAGAAGATCGTCTGGTCGGTGAACCCCGAGCACGGAGTTGGCCATCACTACTTCTGGGTCTACGGCCTCGAGCGCGTCGGCGCGCTGTGCAACATCGAGCGCTTCGGCGGGGTCGACTGGTACTGGGACGGCGCGGCGTACCTGCTGAAGGCGCAGGGCGACAACGGCTCGTGGAACGCGCACGGCTGGGCGTACCACGAGTTCCTCGACACGTGCCTCGCGCTTCTGTTCCTCAAGAAGGCCACGGCGGCGCGCATGAGCGGCGAGGCGACGGCGCGGCCGGGGATGTACGAGAGCGGGGCCGTCGCAGGGCGGCCGCGCTTGCGCGTCACCGGCGACGTGCAGCTCACGATGTGGGTGAGCGAAGTCGACGACGAGCTGTTCAAGCAGGCGGCGAGCGGCGAGACGCTCGACGTCGCGCGCGTGGAGTACTTCGCGCGCCTCGATGGCGAGCCCGATTCGGAGCGCAAGCTCGGTTCAGTCGAAGGCGCGCCGTGCAAGCGCACGCAGTTGCAGCGCTTCGCGTTGCGCCACGCCTTCGACCGCCGCGGCAAGTGGCAGGTTTCGGCGCGGCTCTTCTTGCGCCCGCCCGCCCGAAAACCGGCCCAAGAACCTGGGGAGAAACCCGCCGATGGGGGCGCGCCGACCGACCCGCCCGCCCCGGCGCCGGCGCGCGACGCGCTCACCCCGGACGGACTCCTGCGCTTCGACACGCTCGACCTGCTCGTGCCCGTCGAAATTGCCGCCGGCTCGTTCCGGCTCGACTACGCCGGCGATCTGTCGCGCAACCTGCTCTTCGACGCGCGCGGGAAGTTCGCGGCGTCGTCGCAGAACGGCGACGGCGAGGCGCCGGAACGGCTGTGCGACGGCAGTCTCGAGAAGCGCTGGCGATGCAAAGCCGGCGACGAGAAGCCCTGGGTGCGCATCACGCTCGATCGGCCGCTCAAGGCCGAGCGGCTGCTGCTCACGCATGCGTTGCCGCGGCCGCAGCACTCGGACACGCCGCGCGCGACGAAAGTCGTCGTGGTGGTCAACCAGAAGGAGCAATTCGCGCTCGATCTGAGCCCCGACGTGCTCGAGAAGACGACGCTCGAGTTCGGCGCGGTGCTGCTCGTCAAGGAGCTCGAAGTGCGCGTTCTGGAGTGCCGCGACCGCACGGCGGGCGCCGAGCCGGTGGGATTCGCCGAGCTGGAATTGCAGCGCAAACGCTGATCCCCCGGCGCGCCGTGCGCGGGACGGTTGATCGACCCGACGCCACCTGGGAAACTCGTCGCCCGCAATTTCGTCCGGGCGGCTGCTTGCCCCCCCCATCGTTTCACCGAGAGATCCCGAGCGCTCCCATGGCATTCGAACAACAGCTCACCAAGGTTCTGACCCAAGACGGGTTCCTCGCCGCGCTCGACCAGAGCGGCGGCAGCACGCCCAAGGCGCTGAAGCTCTACGGCGTCGCCGAGAGCAGCTACTCCGGCGAAGAGGCGATGTACACGAAGGTGCACGAGATGCGCACGCGCATCGTCACCTCGCCGGCCTTCAACGGCGACCGCATCCTCGGCGCGATCCTGTTCGAGAACACCATGGACCGGCAGATCCGCGGCAAGGGTTCGGCGCAGTACCTGTGGGAGGAGAAGCGCGTCGTGCCGTTCCTCAAGGTCGACAAGGGCCTCGCGGCGGAAGCGGACGGCGTGCAGTTGATGAAGGACATGCCGGAGCTCGACAAGTTGCTCGCGCGCGCGCAGGCGAACGACGTGTTCGGCACGAAGATGCGCTCGGTGATCAAGCAGGCGAACGCCGCCGGCATCGAGCGCGCCGTCGCGCAGCAGTTCGAGTTCGGCCGGCGCATCGTCGACGCCGGTCTCGTGCCGATCCTCGAGCCGGAAGTCGACATCGGCTGCCCGGACAAGGCCGAGGCGGAGCACATGCTCGAGCACTCGATCGTCTCGCACCTCGACGAGCTCGATCCCGAGGAGCTCGTGATGCTCAAGCTCACGCTGCCGGAGGTCGACGATCTCTACACGCGCCTGATCGAGCACCCGAACGTCGTGCGCGTGGTCGCGCTCTCGGGCGGCTACAGCCGGCTCAAGTCGAACGCGCGCCTCGCCCGCAACCACGGCATGATCGCGAGCTTCAGCCGCGCGCTCTCCGAAGGCCTGTCCGCGCAGCAGAGCGACGCGGAGTTCAACGCGGCGCTCGACGACGCGATCCAGAGCATCTTCGACGCCTCGCGCGCCTGAGCGAAGGCGCGATGCGCACGTGCGGCCGCGGTTCGCCCTCGAAGCGAGCCGCGGCCGCTCTTGCTTCGGGGCGCGGGACCGCGAGAGGAGCGGCCCGGCGTTTCAGCGGCCGCCGCTCGGACTCGCCATCCGCGGCGCGAGCTCGTTCCACACGAGTTCGGCCACTTCCGCGTGCCCCGCGGCGTTCCAGTGGCCGTCGCGTTCGAAGTAGAGCTCGGGGCGCTCGCTCACGGCCGGCGCGCTCAGGCACGGCGTGTTCGTCTCGGCGGCGAGCGCCTCCAACGCGGCGCGGAACGGCGGGCGAAGCTCGATCTGCAGCAGAATCGGAGCGGCGCCGAGCGCGCGCACTCGCTCGATCGTCGCGCGCACGAGGGCGAGCGTGAGCTGGAGATCCGGCGCCGCGTCCTGCTCGTCTTGCGGCCCGGCGCCGGATCTCGAACCACCAGCTCCTCTCGAAGTCTCGTCGGCGCCCGGGTTCGCCGCTCCGCCGCTCGCGCGGCGCCTGGCGACCTGGCGCGCCAAGCCGACGACGTGCAAGTAGCTCAGGCCGGGCACGCGATCGATCCACGCTTGCACGCGGCGCGAGAGGCTCGGCGGCGCGGGCGGATGGCGGACGAGGGCGCCGTGTTCGTCGAGCGTGTAGAGCGCTTCGACCTGGTTGTCCCAAAGGTCGTTGTCGCAGAGCTGCAGCACGACGAACTTCGGCCGCAGGCGCTCGTGCTCGCGCTCGAGGACTCGCAGCCAGCGGCCGTTGCCCGTGCCGCCGATTCCGGCGTTCACCACGGTCCAATCCCTCGGTGCGCGCTCGGCGAGGCGCGCCGGGAAACACTGCGCGTCGTCGACGCCGTAGCCCATGGTGAACGAGTCGCCGAGGCACAGGATCGAACGCTCGACCTGCCCGGGAAGTTCGGGGCCGCGGTAGCCGTCCGCGTTCGAGCGAAACTCCATCGTGAACTCGGGGTGGATGCGGCGCACCTCGATCGACCGTCGCAAATGGATGCCGTCCTCGGGATGCCATTCGCTGAACGACGGGCCCACCTCGCGCACCTCGAACCGACCGCGGGCCGCGACTTCGAGCGCGAGAAGCGCGAGCAGGCTGCCGGCGAGTGCAGCGAGCGCGCGGCGCTTTCGAGGTCTGGGGGAGGGGGGCGCGTTCATGGCCGTTCCGCGTCGCTGTCGCGGGTCAGGTCGCTCCCAACTCGAAACGCGCGACGTGGCGGTGCTCCGCGCCCTCGGGACGCAGGATGCTGCGTTGCAGCGAGATCGAAAGGACTTCGAAGGGCTCGACGCGCAGTTCCAGCGCCGACAGTTTGCAGCGCGTCGGCGCGCCGAATCGACACAGGGTGAAGTGCGCGGTGAACGGGCCCGGCTTGCGGCGCTGCGAGGCGAGGCGCGCGACCAGTCGGCGGCGCAGTTCGACGAGCGCGGGCGGAGTGTCGGTGAGCGCCGCGACGAGCCGCGCGGGGCCGCGCTCGGGCAGCAGCGAGAGCGCCGCCGGCGCGAGGGTGAAGGGTGGCACGGCCGCGGCCGCGCGGGCGATCGATTCGAGCACGTTGTCGAGCTCGCGCTCCGAGGTCTCGCCCAGGAAGAGCACGGTCATGTGGAGCTGCTCGGCGGGCGTCGCGCGGTGTTTGGGCAGTTCGAGCGGCTCGAGGCTCGCGAGCAGCGCGCGCGCGACGGCGATCGGCGGATAGAGGGCGATGAAGAGTCGAGCCAAGGCGCGGATCCGGGCGTAGCTTCTCGTTCCACGCGCCTGGAGTCCAGGTGCGGAGCCGTGCGAGCTCGCGGCGAGCGGAGGCTTCTCGCGCCGCCACGGTCTAAAGTGGCCGCAAGATGAGCGCTTTTCGCGATCCTGAGGACTTCGACTTCGTCGCCGAGCTCGAGGCCGAATTCGAGCCGATCCTCGCCGAACTGCGCGCGCTCGCGCCGTCCGAGTTCGTCGAGAGTCCCGACTCGCTCACTGCCGTCGCGAACGGCTACGACGAGACGGGCTGGCGCTACTTCGCGCTGTACGGCGAGGGCGGCGGCCTCGAAGCGAACCGCGCGCGCTGTCCGCACACGGCGAAGGTCTGCTCGCGCATCGCGGGGCTGGTGAACGCGGGCTTCTCGTCGTTCCTGCCCGGCACGCATCTGTACCCGCACCGCGGCGAGCGCCTCGGCGAACTGCGCTGCCACCTGGCGCTCGTGGTTCCCGAAGGCGATGTCGCCTTGCGCTTCGGCGCCGAGACGCGCGCGTGGGTGGCCGGGCGCTGCCTGATCTTCGACGACACGCTCGAGCACGAGGCCTGGAACCACGGCGTCGCCGAACGCGTCGTCCTGATCGTGACCTTCACGGCCGACGCGGCCCGTTGAGCTCGCGAGCGGCCCTTTGGCGGCCCCGATCGCGGGCCCCTTTCGCCGTTGCGCGCGGTTCCCGTCGCTCTGAATTGACGCCACCGGGCCCGTGCAGCACGATCGGCGACTGCGTGCCGGCCCCTTGCTTCTCTCGAACCCGAGTTGGCGCTCGGGGCGTCGGCTCGCGCCCCGCATGAGCACCTTCTCGCCGCGCCCGTCGACTTCGTCGGGGCTTCCCGGCACTCCGAGCGGCGGCCCGCGAACGCTCCTCGCGCACGCGGCGCTTCTGCTCGCGCTGGTGCTGTCCGCGCTGCTTCGCACCTCGAACAGCGGCGTGTTGATCGGCGCTGTGATCTGGCTTCCGTCGGGCATCGCCGTCGCCGGATTGTGCCTGCTCGGGGCGCGCGCCGCGTGGGTCGTCGCGCTGGCGGCGATCCTGCTGCGGCTCCAACTCGGCTACCCGACTTCCGCTGTGCTGTTTGGCGCGGTCGGCGCCACGCTCGAGGCGCTCGTCGCGTTCTGGTTGGTGCGTCGCGTCGGCGTCGACTGCGCGTTCGCACGCCTTCGCGACGTGCTCGGGCTGCTCGTGGTGGCCGGCGTCGCCCCTGTCGCCAGCTTCGCCGTCGCGTGCCTCGGCCGGCTCCTGCTGCTCGACGTCGTCCCCAGTCCGTTCTACTTCGGATGGGATCTGTGGTGGCGGATGAACGCGCTCGGGATCCTGATCGCCGTGCCGCTGGTGAGCGCGCGGAACTCGCTGCGCGCAGGCCCTCGATCGCGCAAGACGCTCCTGGAAGCGGCGATGATCGCGGTCGGAGCGCTCGCGCTGCTCGGGATCGTGCTGAGCTCGTCGGGCGACAGCTCGATCGCGCTCCTGCTGCTGTACGTCGTGCTGCCGATCGCGCTCTACGCCGCGGTGCGGCTGGGCCCGATCGGCGCCGCCTCCACGGCGGCGCTCGCCACGCTCATCGTGACCGAAGGAGCGCACCGCGGCCTGGGGCCGTTCCTCGCCGTCGATGCCGAGGAGCGCTTCGTCGCGCTGCAGATCTTCGCCTTCGCGCTCGCCACGGTGCCGCTGGTCATGGGCGCGCTGATCGCGGAACGCGAGACGGCGCTCGAGAGCCGCGTGCGCAGCGACGCCGCGCGCGACGCGCTCCAACGCATCCTTCCGGACGTCACCTGCCGCGTGCGCGAGGACGGCGTGATCCTCGAGCTCTACGTGCCGCCGAACGGCACGCTCGAACCGCGCGCGAACGCGCTGGTCGGCCGCTCGCTGCTCGAGCTCGTTCCCGCGGAGCTCGCCGAGCGTGTGCGCGCGGCGATCGATGCGGCGTTGCGCGGCGGCGCGGTTGCGGCTCACGAAGCGCGGGTCGAGATCGACGGCCGGCCGCTGTTCTGCGAAGCGCGTTTCGTGCGCTACTCGGAGCACGAAGTGCTGTGCCTGCTGCGCGACATCGGCGAGCGCAAGCTCGACGAGACGATCCTCGAGCTCCACGCCCAGGTGCTCGAGCAAATCGCGCGCGGGCGTCCGTCGCGCGAGTCGCTAAGCACGCTCGTCGAAGGCATCGAGCGGCTGCTCGACGGCGCCAAGGCCTCGCTGCTGCTGCTCGAGGGCCAGCGCCTGCGCGTCGCGCACTCGCCCTCGCTGCCCGAGGCGTACAACGCGGCGATCGACGGCGCGGAGATCGGGCCGCACGTCGGTTCCTGCGGCCGCGCGGCGTTCATCGGCGAGACCGTCGTCACGCCCGACATCGCGGCGGAGCCGGCGTGGAAGCTCTTCGAGACGCTCGCGCGCGACGCCGGTCTGCGCTCGTGCTGGTCGGTGCCCGTGCGCGGCGCGAGCGGCACGGTGCTCGGCACGTTCGCGCTGTACTACGGAGTGCCGCGCGAGCCGACGCCGTCGGAGCTGGCCATCGTCGAGCGCGCCGCGGCGCTCGCGGGCGTCGCGATCGACCGCGAACGGCGCGAGGGCCTGCTCGCGTCGATCAACCGCAACGTCAACGAGGGCCTGTTCCGGAGCGCGCCCGGCCGCGGGTTCCTCTACGTGAACGACGCGCTCGTGCGCATGTTCGGTTACGACTCGATCGAGCACATGACCGCCGCGAGCCCCGAGGACCTGTTCGTGCAGCCTTCGCGGCGTCGGCAGCTCCTCGCGCAGCTCGACGAGCGCGGCACGATCACGAGCGAAGAGGTCGAGCTGCGCCGCCGCGACGGCTCCACCTTCTGGGCGCTCGTGTGCGCCGCGGCGACGCGCGCCGCGGACGGACATACCGAGCACTACGACGGCGCCATCACCGACGTGACGCAGCGCCGCGCGCTCGAGGAACGCTTGCGCCAGGCGCAGAAGATGGAGGCCGTCGGACGCCTCGCCGGCGGCGTCGCGCACGACTTCAACAACTTGCTCACGGCGATCGGCGGCTACGCCGAAGTGCTCGTGCTGAACCTTCCGCCGGAGTCGGTCGAAAGCCAGGACGCGCAACGCATCGTGCAAGCCTCCGACCGCGCGGCGAGCCTCACGCGGCAACTGCTCGCGTACAGCCGCCAGCAGGTTCTGTCCGCGCAGCGCCACGATCTCGCGCGCATCGTCGACGACCTCGGCGACCTGCTGCGGCGCCTGATCGGCGAGCACATCCGCCTCGGGATCGAGCACGCGACGCGCGAGGCCTTCGTGCACGTGGACCGCGGGCAGGTGGAGCAGGTCGTTCTGAACCTCGCGCTCAACGCACGCGACGCGCTGCCGAACGGCGGATCGCTGACCATTCGCACCGAGCCGGTCGAGCTCGACGCACAGTTCGTGAGCGGGCACGCCGACCTGCGCGCCGGGCGCTACTTGCGACTCACCGTCGCCGACGACGGCGTCGGCATGGACGACGTGACGCGCCAGCGAGCCTTCGATCCGTTCTTCACCACGAAGGAGCAGGGCAAGGGCACGGGACTCGGACTTTCGACGGTGTACGGCATCGTGCGCCAGAGCGGCGGGCTCGTGCTGCTGTCCAGCGCTCTCGGCCAGGGCACGACCGTGTCCGTTTACTTGCCGCGCAGCGAAGCGCCGTTGCTCGACGTGCGCCGCGACGAACGCACGCCGGCCGCCGAGGGCGCCCTTCGGCAAGGGCTCGTCCTCGTCGCGGAAGACGAGACGCTGGTGCGAGAGATCGTGACGCGCGCGCTGCGCGAGGCGGGCTACGAAGTGCTCGAGGCCGACAACGGCGCCCGCGCGCTCGAGGTGGCGCGCGCGCGGCTGTCCGACCTCACGCTGGTCGTCACCGACCGCATCATGCCGCGCATGGGCGGCGACGCGCTGGTCGAGCATCTGCACCGCGAGCGACGCGATCTGCCCGTGCTCTTCATGTCCGGCTACGCCGACGTATCGCCCGCCGTGACCGACTCGCCGCTCGTGGACCACATCCAGAAGCCCTTCACGCGCGCGGAGCTGATGCGCGCCGTCGTGGACTTGATGCGGCGCGCCCGAGTCTTCGGACGCGCTGCGAGTGCGTGACGGACCGCCGCGACGCAGGAAGCGTCGGCGCGCGCGCTCGTTCAGGGCTTGCGCAGCCCGTGAAACAGCCCGCCGCCCTGGTGGAGCGTGAAGGACTTGGCGTCCTCGGCGAACTCCACCTTGACGGCGTCGTCGAAGGCCGCGCGAAACGAAACGCCGCCTTGATACAGAGCCTGGAACGGGTCCTGCCCCGTGGCTTGGAGGAAGAGCTTCGAATCCTTCGACGTCACCGAGACGTCCAGGCCCAGGTGCTCGATGCGGTACTCGCCGACGAGCTTCGCCGCGAGCTCCTCGGGCAGCGCGAGGTCGAGCACCTTCGCGCGTTCGATGCCGAGCGCCGCGAGCGCGATCTCGTCGGCGATGCGCGCCGAGGACACGGGCTCGCTGCTCGAGATGACGGCCACGACGACGTCGTCAGCGGGATACCAGGCGAGCATCGAGTTGAAGCCGAAGATCCCGCCGCCGTGCTCGATGCGCTTGCGCCCTTCGAACTCGCCGAGCCCCAAGCCGTAGCCGTAGTTCTTTCCGGTTCCGTCTCCCGACTTCGTGCCTTCGGTCATCGCGGCGAAGGACTCCGGGCTCACGACCTTTCCGCCGCGCAAGGCCACCATCCAGCGCGCGAGATCCCCGGCGGTCGAGAGCAGTCCGCCCGCGGCCCCGGGCTGGTTCATGCCGATCATCTGGTCGTTCACCTTCGTTCCGTCGCGCATCGTGTAGCCCTGCGCGCGGTTCTTGATCAGCTCGACGTTCGAGTCGTAGCGGGTTCGCTCCAGCCCGAGGGGCACGGCGAGCTCGTCGAGAACGAGCTGCGCGTAGGACTTGCCCGACACCTTCTCGAGCACCATGCCGAGCAAGTAGTAGCCGCTGTTGTTGTAGGACCAGCTCGCGCCC
Source organism: uncultured Planctomycetia bacterium (assembly GCA_937952135.1). Lineage (GTDB taxonomy): Bacteria > Planctomycetota > UBA1135 > UBA1135 > WYBT01. The sequence continues at coordinate 8,873 of CALFYL010000231.1, read as the reverse complement.
GGCTCGAACTTGAAGGGCTTGCCCGCGACGAGCGCGAGCAGCTCCTCGTGCGTGAGCTCGAGCGGCCACTTCGCGCGCCATTCCTCGCCGATGTCGGTGTAGCTGGGGATGCCGGAGGTGTGGTTGAGCAGGTGGCGCACGGTCACGGTGCGGCCCTGGAGCGGAAAATCGGGCACGAACTGCGAGAGTTCGTCGTCGAGCGCGAGTTCCTTGCGTTCGATCATCCGCATCGCGATCGCGGAGCTGAACTGCTTGGTGACCGAGCCGATGCGGAACATCGTGCGCGTGTCCGCGGGCACGTCGAACTCCGCGTCGGCCACGCCGTAGGCCTTCTCGAACACGACCTCACCCTTGCGCGCCACCGCGATCGAGAGCGCGGCGAAACTCGGGCGCTGCTGGCGCTCGGCGGCGATGTTGTCGATGGCCTCTTCGAGCTTGGCGCCTTCGAGCGGAGCGGTGGAAGTCGCGGCGGGGAGTGTCGCGACGTCTGGGGCTGTCTGTGCTCGGAGGCTCGCGTGCAGCGGCGACGATGCGCAGAGGGCGGAGAGGAGCGCGACGAGCGTGAGACGGGACGAGAGCATGGTGGGCCGTGGAGAACGAAAAGGGGGAGTGGGGAGGCGCCGACTAACGCGCTGGAAGCGGCGTGTTACTCGCGCGAAAGCCCAACTTTCGCCGCCGGCCCGCGCTCTCGGTGCTGTTCGCCGCTCAGTGCGCTCGTTGCAGGCGGGCGCCGATGCGCCACAGTCCGATCGCGAGCGGCAGCACGGCCAGGGCGGCGATCAGCATGAGCAGCGCGACGCTTTCGAGGCGCCAGTACAGAACGTCCTCGGCGACCCGCAGGTAGTCGTTCGTGAACCCGAAGGAGCCGCTCGTCATGTAGTCGACGCGCGCGGATTCGCTGCGCATCAAGCCCCAACACAGCACGGCGTTCTTGCCGAGCAGGAACCAGCCGACGGTGCTGTAGAGCGCGCGTTCGGCGCCGGAGCGCGTGAAGCCGCCGTCGAGCGTCTTCCAGAGCGCGAGCACGGCGAAGGCGAGCTCCGCCGAATGGCCGGCGAGCAGGTGCAGCACCTCGCGTGCGCTCGTCAGCGCGAGCGCCGGATACAGCACGAGGACGAGGGCGGCCGCGACGATGCGCGCCCGTCCGATGAAGAGCCGCGACGCGCCCCACGCCAGACCCGCGCCGATCATCGCGACCAGCGGAGCGAGTTGTTCGCCGTGCATCGCGGCGGCGTGGCCCTCGAGCGAGATCGCCGGGAACGCGGGCATGCCGCACAGCCAGGCGAATCCGGCGTGGCCCATCTCGTGAACCAGCGACGCGAGGAACCAGCCCATGAAGCCGAGCAGCGGCGTGAGCGAGAAGACCGGCGCCGTGAGCGCGCCGATCGCGAGGAAGAGCCACGGCGCTCGCGCCGACTCTCGTGCGTCGTGGGCGAGCGACGGCGCGAGCCCGCGCGCGGCCAGTGCGTGCGTCGAGGTCGGAGTCGAGTTCCGCGGCCCTGTCGGCGGCGCGGATTCGAGTTGCGCTGCGCTTCGGCGCGACGGGCGGCGGAGCAGCTCGCCGCACAGTCCGCACACGCTGTCCCCTTCGGCGAAGGGGCGCTCGCAGCGAGGACAAGCTCGAGACGCGGTCGTGGTCATCGGCCGGCGTTATCGGCTGCGCGCTTGCGAGGACTTTTGCCGTGCGCCAAGGCGGTTCAGAGTCGAACGCGCGCTTCGACTCGCGGACCTCGAACGACTCTCGAGAACTCGATTCGAGTCGCGGAAGCGCCAAGTCGCGCCTCGCGGAGGCTCAAAGTCGAGACGATCGGAAACAGATTGAGCTCTAGCGCGCACGCTCCGCCGCGAGAGCGAACCGTTGCGCGAAAACTGGGACAAAGAGTGTCGGTCGGTGGCGTAAGTGGGAATGCGCGCGAGCTCTGATGCATGGCGCAACACGGTGGTAGCGTGACGCGCGCGCCGCTTTCTCGCGGCCCAACGTGCATCGTCGGTCTGCGATGCCGTCGTTTCCAAAGGTCACTCGCAGGAGCATCTCGATGGGAAGTTCTCCCTTTCGCTCGCCGCCGCTTCGAAGCGTCTTGTGTCTCGCGCTCGCTTGCGCGCTCGGCGTGCGTGCCGCGGCTCAAGCTGGCACGGCCCCGTTCTCACTGGTCGACAACGTCGAGGGCGAGTGGGTCGACTCGCATCCGGTTCCGGTGCGGCCGATGGCGTTGTCCGCCAACGAGCTGGAGCTGTGGGCGGTCAACACGCACGCCAGCGTCGTGCAGCACTACAACAACACCAGCGGCGTCCCCGCGGCGACTTACGACGTTCCACGCGGTCCGGTGTCGATCGCGCTGTGGGACGATCCGAACGATCCGTTCGATCCGGGCCGCCTCGTGGTGGCGTGCCGTGGAACCTATGCGCTGGTCGTCCTGCGGCGCTCGACGGGTGAAGTGGTCACGCTGCTCGAGAAGCGCGACGGAATCGGCGCGGAGCCCGGGGATCTGCTCGTCGACTCGCTGACGCACACGGCGTTCCTCTCCTGCGCGGCGCCCGACGAAGTGCTCGAGATCGACCTGCTCTCCTCGACGGTGGTGAGGAGTTTCGCGATTCCGAGCAAGCACCCGACCTTCCTGTGCTGGGATGCGGTGGCCCCGACGGGGAACCACGACGTGCTTGTCGCGCCGCTGCACTCGGGCAACAACTCCGCCGCGCGGCCGGACAGCAACAACCCGCTGAATACGGCGGGGGCCACGCTGCAGGCCGGCGGGCCCACGGTCGTGGACTTCGTCACGACGGGCGTCGGAGGCTCGCAGCTCCCCGACTCGGACCTGTTCCGCCTCGTCCGCTCGAGCGGCGCGGTGCAGGCGGTCACCAAGGGCATGGGCACGGTGCAATTCGCCTGCGGAGTGAACCCGGCCACGGGCGCGGTGTGGCAGCTCAACACCGAGGCGAACAACAAGGACCCGCTCAAGCAAGGCGAGGCCGCCATCCAGGGCGATGTCGTCCGCAACCGTGTGTCGATGGCGACGCTTCCGACCGTGGGCTTGCCGCCGAATGCGCCCAGCACGATCGTCGACCTCGACACGCTCTCGACGCCGCCCTTCGATCCCACGTTGACCGTGGGGCAGCCCTACGCGCTCGCGTGGGCGCCGGGCGGCTTCGGTCTGCTCACCGGTCTGCTCACGGACAACGTCACGGTGCTGAACAGCAGCGGCGCCTTCGTTCTCGAGTTCGACGTGACGCCGGGATCGATCCCGCGCGGCATCGTCTACTCGCCGACCTACACCATCGTCTACGTCTACTGCTGGGGCACGAACAAGATCGAGGCCTACCTGGTCACGACCGGCATGCCGCTGATCTTCACGCTCGACTTGGGTTACGACCCCACGCCGGCGAACGTTCGCGCTGGCCGCACGATCTTCTACGACGCGGCGAACTCGCTGCACAACAACGCCTCGTGTGCGTCGTGCCACGTCGATGGCCGCGTGGACATGGTCGCCTGGGACCTGTCGCACCTGCCCTTCGACGACAAGGGGCCGATGGTGACGCAGACGCTGGCGGGTATCGAGCGCATGACGCCGTTCCACTGGCGTGGAGAGCAGCGCAACAATCTCAAGGACTTCAACGGCGCTTTCGTCAACCTGCTCGGCGCGGCGGCGCCGCTGACGACGACGGACTTCCAGCGCTTCGAGGACTTCGTTTTCGCGCTGCAGAATCCGGCCAATCCCGTCGGGCACGAGGACCGCGTGGTCGCCGATGCGATCCAGCCGCCGCAGTTCGCGTTCATGCCGACCGCGGCTGCCACCACCGGACAGAATCTGTTCAGCGCCGGCTGCGAAGCCTGCCACCAGTTCCCGACCGGCACGTCGAACGACCTCGTCTTCGACGGCGCGCTGTTCGGCGAGCAGAAGCCGCGGCGCCAGGTGATGAAGGTCGCGCCGTTCCACGAGTTGTACCGCAAGGAACAGGACGCCAATCGTTCGACCCCGGGGATCGACCTCGTGCCGATCACCTTGCCGGCGCTCTCCGGCGGCGGCGTGGAGAATCTGCTCTACCCGGTGCTCGGCAGCGGCCTGGGCCACACCGGACTCTCGCAGAGCCTCAACGCCTTCATCGGCGTCTTCTTCTCCGCCTTCAACCAGTTCGGCGCCGACACGACGGGGTTCGTGCACCAGTGGGACCAGGGCATCGCGCCGGCGGCGCACCGCGCGGTGCTGCTCAACGCCGTCACCCTGGCCGTCGATCCCTCGCTCGCGAACGTCGTGACGAACTACTTCCCGACGCAGGGCACGCAAGCCGTTGGCGCGCTGCACCGCAACTGCGATGTGGTCGCCTTCGGAACGTCCACGCTCGGCGGGGTGCTCACGCCGATGCGCTGGGTGTTCGCGGGCGGAATGTTCTGGCCCGAGGATTCGACACAGGCCCCGCAGCCGCCGAGCTTCTTCGTGACGCAGGCGACCGCGGGCCTGGGCAGCAACGTGTTCGTGGGGCTGCCGGCCGGAATGGGCGAGCGTTTCGGCGTCGACTATGACGGCGACCAGTTGCGCAACGTCGACGAGCTCGCCGCGGGCACGCTGGTCTACACGCCCGACACCGACGGCGACACGTTCCCCGACGGACACGAGGCCATCGTGGGCGACGATCCGCTGACCCCGCAGGGGAGCTCGGCGGACTCGACTCCGCCGACGGTCCTGCGCGCGGTGAGTCAGTTCGTCACGACGCGCGTCACGCGCATCAACGTCGAGACCGACGAGCCCGTGAAGATCCAGATCGACTACGACGAAGGCATCGCGCCGAAGAGCCGCGTCGTGAGCGGACTCTCGCGCTCGCACAGCGTCGTGCTCAACAACCTGCTGCCGTCGACGGCCGGCGGGCCGACGTTCTCCTACTCGGGGCGCATCGTCGTCACCGACGCGGCGGGCAACAGCACGACGACGCCGCTCCCGTCGTTCGCCACTCGGACGTTCAACGACTCGCCGAACACGACGGTGATCGGCAACCTGCGCTGGACGGTGCAAGCGATCTCGATTCCGCCGGGCAGCCTCGCGGCGACGGCGGCGGTGCGCGTCGACCAGAAGACCGGAGGCCCGCCGGCGCTCGCGAAGCCGGGGCACGTGGTCCTCGCGCGGATCTTCCGCAACGGCGTGCTCGACCCGACCTTCACCGCGGCCGGAGCTTCGCGCAAGGTCGCGAACTTCGACTTCGTGACGGGGGGCGGCAACGTGACGTACTCGGGGCTGAGCGGGCCGTTCCTCGTGTCGACGACCACCGACGCGCTCGGCAACGCGACCTTCCAGTTCAACCTGACCGGGCTCTCGAGCGGCGACGACATCACGCTGAACATCGAGCTCGTGGCGATCGAAGTGACGGCGCCGCCGCCGCCGGTGTTCACGGTGACCGACATCCGGCTGTGGAGCATGCCCGACACGCTGGCGCGCTTCCGCCAGCTCGAGATGACGTACTGATCGGAGCGCTTCGCGCCGAGTTGTCCCCGCGGGCCGCGCCCGTCGCCATCGCGCGACGGTCGCGGCCCGCCTGCGTCGAAGCGGCGCCTGGCGGCCTGAGAGGTGGACCCGGCCCGCCGCGGCCCGACCGCAAGCGCCGAAGCGTGATAATCTCCGTGTCGGCGAGTCGTTGGCGCGCCGCGGGCGAGCCTGCGCCGTCCACCCGCCCCCCCAGACGTTTCGCCCTCCGCCCATGACCGCGCCGCCGACGCTCAGCCTGCGACATCCGGTGGGCGAGCACTTCGAGTGGAAGAGCGTCGCGCCGAGCGGCGCCACGATCGGGCGCAAGGAGGTCTGCGACATCGTGCTCGCGAGCGTCGACGTGTCGCGCCAGCACGCGGAGGTGCGCTTCGAGCGAGGCCGCTGGGTGGTGCGCGATCTCGGCAGTTCGAACGGGACGTTCGTGGGTGCGGCGCGCGTGACCGAGCACGAGCTTCGGAGCGGCGACCGCCTGCGCATCGGCGGATTCGAGCTCGAATGCCGCCTGGGGGCCGCGGGGGAGCTCACGCTCGCGGATGCGAAGGCCGCGACGCCCGCGGCGCAGCTCGACATGCGCAACTTCGACGCGCTCGTGTCGCAGGTGCTCGAGGCGCCGCCGGCGCGCGAAGGCGCGGGCGGCCTGGGCGCGGCGCCGAGGCCCGTGCCCGCGTCGCGTCCGGCCTCCGTGCAAGACGCGCGGCGCGTGTTGCAGCTCCTGCACGGCGCGGCCAACGCCTTGATGGAGCACGACGAGCTCGACGCGACGCTCAACCGCGTCGTCGAACTCGTCTTCGAGCACTTGCCGGCGGAACGCTGCTTCGTGCTGCTCAAGGAGGAAGGCAGCGAGCAACTCACGCCGCGCATCGAGCGCGCCGCGCCCGGCGCGCGCCAGGGCGAGCTGCGCATCAGCCGCAACATCGTCGAAACGGCGCTGCGCTCGCAGCAGTCCGTGCTCGTGCGCGACACCGCCTCGGACAACCGCTTCGCGCAGGCCGAGAGCATCGTCTCGCTCGGCATCTGCTCGGCGATGTGCGCGCCGCTCTCGCACATGGGGCGCGTCGGCGGACTGATCTACGTCGACCTGTCCACGGACAGCGAAGCGTTCTCGACCGACGACCTCGGCGTGCTCTCGATCCTGGCCGCGATCTCCGCCTCGGCCGTCGAGCGCGCGCAGATGCGCGAAAACCTCGAGCGCGAGCGGCGTGTGCGCGAACGGCTCGCGCGCTACCACGCGCCGGGCGTGATCGAGCGCATCGCCGCTTCGACGGAGCTCGACGACGGCGCGATGGAGGCCGAGGAGCGCGAGGTGAGCGTGCTGTTCGCGGATCTGTCGGGCTTCACGCGCCTCGCGGAGCGACTCGGTCCGCGCGAAGTGACCGCGACGCTCAACCAGATCTTCAGCGTGCTCACCGAGGAGGTGTTCCGCGAGGGCGGCACGCTCGACAAGTTCATCGGAGACGCGGTGATGGCGTTCTTCGGCGCGCCGCTCGCGCAGCCCGACCACGCGCTGCGCGCCGTGCGCTCGGCGCGCGCCATGCTCGCGCGGCTCGAGACTTTCCACGCGCAGTGCGCGCCCGAGCTGCGCCTCGGCTTGCGCGTCGGGATCAACACCGGCCCGGTGATCGTCGGCGACGTCGGCGCGCAGCAGCGGCGCGACTACACGGTCATCGGCGACACCGTGAACGTGGCGAGCCGCCTGGAGTCTTCGGTGGCGCGCGCGGGCCAGATCGTGATCGGACCCGCCACGCACGCCGCCGTGCAGCGCCACTTCGCCTGCGAAGCGCTCCCGCCCGTCGTGCTCAAAGGGCGCAGCGTCGAACTGCGGCCGTACCTCGTGCGCGAGCCGCCACGCGGCGCTTGATGCGTTCCGTGGCGGCGCGGGCCCTTTCCGGAGTCGGCCCTCAGGGAGTGGGATGCGCGCTGTCGACGCCGCCGAGCAGCCAGGTCGCGAGTCCGAGCAGCGCGCCCATGCTGATCACATCGGTGGCCGTGGTGAGGAAGATCGTCGAGGCCGTCGCGGGATCCGCGCCGAGACGTTTGAGCGCGATCGGCGTGACGACGCCCGTGACGCCGCTCGCGACGCAGCTCAACACCATCGCGACGAGGACGATCGCCGCGAGCTCGAGCGCGTCGCTCGATCCCTGCATCGTCGCGTAGGCGTACATTCCGATGCCGCCGGTCACGCCGACGAGCGCTCCGTTGAGGAGTCCGAGCGCCGCTTCCTTCAGCACCATTCCGCGCCCGTCGCCCGATTTCACGTCGCCGAGCGTCATGCCGCGCAAGGTCACGGCCAGCGCCTGGCTGCCGGTGTTGCCGGATTGACCGGCGAGCACGGGCAGGAACGCCGCGAGCACGACGACGCGGTCGATCGTGTCCTCGAACAGCGCCACCACGCCCGCCGCGAGGAACGCGGTGAGGATGTTGAGCTGCAGCCACGGATGGCGAAAGCGCAGGCTTCGCCACAGCGGCGTGCGCAGCCGCTCCTCCTTCTCGACGCCGACCATCGATCCGGCTTGCGCGCTCAACTCAATCGCCTGGGCCTCGAACAGCGTCGGTCCGCGCACGAGCCCGACGAGGCGTCCTGCCGCGTCGCACACCGGATAGACCGGGTAGTGACGGTTGAGCACGCGGCGCATCGCGTCGACGACCCGCTCGTCGGCCCGCAGGAAGAACGGTTCGTGGAGCATCACGTCGCCGAGCGTCGCGTCGCGCGGGGAGAACAACAGATCGCGCATCGTCACGACGCCGAGCAGTCCGCCGGCGCCGTCGACGACGAACACGTAGGTGATGAAGGCGCGCTTGACGAGCTCGCGCAGCTCCTCGGTCGCTTCCGCGACGGTCACGTCGGGTCCGAAGACGCCGATCGGGAGCTCCATCAGCGCGCCGAGGCTCTCGGCGGCGTAGCCCTCCGGCGCGGCCCACTGGCGCCGGCGCTCGGGGCTGGACGCGGCGAGCAGCCGCTGGCGGCGCGACGTCGGCAGCTTCTCGAGCACGTCGCGCGCGAGCGAAGGCACGACCGTATGCAGCGCCGCGAGCGCGATGTCATCGCTCTCCTCGAGCAACGCCGCCGCCGCCTCGTCGTGGTCCAGCTCGCTGATGCGCGCGGCCAGCGCTTGTACCCGCACGGCCTGCAGGCTCGCCGCGGACAAGCTCTTCGTGGCGTGCGTCGAAGCTTGCTTCGAGTCCATGCGGTCGTCGGACCCTTGTGTTGTGTCCATGCAGAGGGGGCGAGCGCGGTGGGAGTGCGCTCGCGGGGGGGCCGGGAATCCTATTCGCGGCGCGAGAGCTACGGGTAGCGCCTCGAGATTCGAGCTCGAACCGCGCGTGTCCGGCCGAGTCCTCCAGCAACGAAAGCGGACAGCCGTTGGGGCTGTCCGCGTTCTCCGTCGGGCCGGGTCGGGCTCG
>CALFYL010000230.1 GCA_937952135.1 uncultured Planctomycetia bacterium | reverse complement strand
GGGCCGCGGCCGCGCGGGCGCTCGGGCTGCATCGAAGCAACCTGCACCACCTCGCCCGGCGGCTCGGGCTGCGCTAGCGCACTCGCGCGCGGCTTAGCCGCAGAGCACGAGTCGAATGTGCGCCGGGAGGCGTTTCGCGAGGCCGTTCACGACGTGGCCGCGGATCAAGTGGTACATGGCGCCGCGCTGCGTCACGCCGACCATCACCGCGTCGACGCCCAAGGCTTCGGCGGCGCGCACGATGCCTTCGACCGCGTTGTAGGACACGGTCCAGATCGGGATGAGCTGGATGCCCTGGCGTTCGGCCTTGGCCGCGGCGTCGAGGAGCGGGCGGAAGGCGTCCTTGTTCTCGGGGGAGTCGAGGTCGGAGCTGCGCACGAAGAGCCCCGTGCGCTCCTCGATGTAGACGGCGTAGATCGTCTCGCCGCCGAGGCCCTTCTCGCGCAGGATCGCCTCCTGCACCAGGCTGTCGTTGGCCGTGCGCAACGCGACCAGGGTGTGCGACGCGTACAACTGCGTCAGCGCCACGGCCTGGGCGAGGCTCAGCACCTCGCGTTCCTGCGCTTCGAGCTCCGACTCCGATTCCGCGATGAGCTCGCGCGCGCGCCGCGCGAACATCGGCAGGTTGTAGAGGAAGTCGGTGAACCACTTCTGCTGCGTGCCGACCGCGAGCAGGAGTCCGATTCCGACGAGGATTCCGCCGAAGATGGAGGCGTCCTGCTTGACCATCAGGCATGTGAACCACGCCACGACGACCATCAGCGTGGCCCACGCGCCGAGCCAGAACTTGGGCCCGCGTTCGCGCTCGCGCCAGCGCGTCATGTCGAGGCCCAGCGAGGTCAGCACGAAGGCGCCGAGCAGGCCGAAGGCGTACAGGTCGCCGAGCAGCACCAGGTTCCGGCTCGTGACCGTGATCACGAGGATGGGGACGATCGTCGCGACCAGGATCGCGAAGTGCGGCGTGCCGAAGCGCTGGTTGCGCAGCATCAGCGGCTCGGGGAGGAAGTGCGCGTCTGCGAGCGCCAGGAACACGTGGTACGAGCCGATGATGGCGGTGTTCGCGGCGAGGAGCAGCAGCGACGCGGCGGTCGCGACGACACTGATGCGCAGCATCAGGCCGCCGTAGGCGCCGGCGAGCTCGGAGATGAAGCGCTCCTGCTTGAGCTCGTCGGCCTTGATGAGCTCGGGCAACAGCTCGACGGAGAACAGCGTGAGCAGCGGCGACGTGATCAGGATCGTCGCCACGACGAGCTTCATGCCGCGCTTCGCCGTGGTCTGGATCGGCAGCTTCATCGCCGGACTGAGCTGGCTGATGCTCTCCAGGCCCGAGAACGCGAGCCACGCGCTCGAGTAGCCGATCAGCATGGTGCGCGTCGACATCTCGTGGGTCGTGAACGCGCGCTCGAGCAGCTCGCCCCACGTCGACGCGTTGAGCGAGAGCATCGTGAACGACAGCACGACGACGTTCACCAGCAGCGCCGCGCCCGCCATGAGCAGCGACAGCATCGCGCTCTCCCGGATGCCGACGATGTTGATCAGCGCGAGCAGCACCAGCGACAGGCAAGCGACCGACGCGATGTGCTCGTCGAACCACGGCAGCACGCTGCCGATGTAGACCACGCCCGACACGGTCGAGATGGCGCTGGTCACGAAGTAGCTGACGCTCACCAGCAGGCCGCCGATGAGCCCCACGCGCGGCGCGAAGGCGTGGCTCGCGACGTTGACGACGCCGCCGCCCTCCGGATAGCGCCAGCAGATCTCGATGTACTTCTGGGCCAGCAGCACGAAGCCCACGAGCGCCACGGCGATGAACAGCGGCGCCGCGTCGCCGACCTGCTTGTACAGGATGCCCGGGACGTAATAGACGCTGGTCCCGATGTCGCAGAACACCACCGCCCACACGAGCAGCGGGGAGAGCTGGCGCAACGACGTCTCGAGCGCCTTTGGCTGACCCTGAGTTGGCGGGGCGGTGCTCATGCAGTTCGCGCGCTCCCCGCCGCGCTCGATCGGGGCGCGATCGGTTCGGCCTGGAGCGCGCGCGGGGGGGTCACGAGAAGATCAGCACCGTGATCAGCAGGAAGATCGGGATCAGGATGCCGACGGAATACAGCATGTAGCCGAAGAAGCCCGGCATCTTGACCTGGTTCTCCTCGGCGATGGCCTTGACCATGAAGTTGGGCCCGTTGCCGATGTAGGTGTTCGCGCCCATGAACACCGCGCCGCACGAGATGGCTTCCATCAGCTTCACGGCCGCGTCGCCCTTGAGCAGCAGCTCGCCCAGGTACTGCGGGCCGTCGACCGACACACCGTTCATGCCCGCCGCGGTCGCCGCGAAGGTCAAGTACGTCGGCGCGTTGTCGAGGAAGCTCGAGAGGATCCCGGTTCCCCAGAAGAACTGCCAGGGCTTGTCCAAGCCGAAGCCGTGACCGGCGATCTCGCGCGCGCCCTGGCCCCACGCATTCAGGATCTGCATCGCGGGCGCCATGCAGATGAAGATGCCGATGAAGAGCACCGCGACCTCGACGATCGGGTGCCAGGAGAAGCGGTTGCGCTCGCGGTTCTCCTTCTTCGTGCTGAACCACGCCAGCACCGCCAGAAGCACCATGAACCCCTCCGACGCTCCCATCGGCCAGGCTTCGCCGCCGGTGAACATGCGGCTGCCCGAGGCGAAGATCACGAACACGACGCCGAGCAGGTAGAGGAAGTTCAAGCCGCCGTCGATGCCGAACTTCTCGTGCTTCATCACCTCTTCGAGCTGCGAGCCCGGGCGCGCCGCTTCCTCGGCGTTCAGCACGCGCTGGTCCCACAGGTTGAACAGCACCAGCAGAACGCCGTTCGCCAGGATCCATTCCTTCCACAGGCGCAGCGTCCACTCGAAGGGCACGCCCTTGAGGAAGCCCAGGTACAGCGGCGGGTCGCCGAGCGGCGTCAACAAGCCGCCGCAGTTCGACACGATGAAGATGAAGAAGATCACGATGTGGACCTTCTTCGTGCGCGGCGCGTTCGCGCGCAGCAGCGGTCGGATGAGCAGCACCGAGGCGCCGGTGGTGCCGATGATGCTCGCGAGCACTGCGCCGATCGCGAGGATGCCCGTGTTGACGAGCGGCGTGCCGGAGAGCGAGCCACGGATGTAGATCCCGCCGGTGATGATGAACAGCGAACCGAGCAGGCAGATGAACGAGGCGTACTCGTGCAGGTGGTGCCCGAGGACGGTGCGGCCGTCCGCGCCGTACGTCACCATCAAGTAGGTCGCGGTGGGGATCGCGAACAGCGCCGAGATGATCGCGCGGTTCTTGTTGTGCTCCCACCAGTGCGCGGCGACGAGCGGCAGCACCGCGATGCACAGCAGGATTCCGGCGAACGGAATGAGCGTCCAAAGCGGCATGTTCGCGCCCATGGAAGGGGCGCCGCTCGCGGGGGCGGGCGCGACGGAAGCTGCGCTGACCTGGAAGGCTTCAGCGGGGGCGGCGAAGAGGGCCAGCGCAGCTAGCGCGAACCAGGCGCAACGCGCCAGGTGGGCTCCGGTCATCGAAAGGGGACTCCAGACGAGGTGGGACGGTCGGTGAGGGGGTGGCCGCGCGCGCAGGGCTTGCGTGGGGGGGAGCGGCCGGAGAGGGCCGCGCGCGGACGACGTGCTACCTGGGGGAGCGCGCGAGTGTGGGGGTTGGTGCGAGCGGCTGCAAGGAGCGCCGAAGCGGACAGCGGGCGCGCCGCGCGCGCGGCCGAAGGCGCTGCGAGGTGGGTCTCGCGGCGGCGCCGCCGCGGACTCGCGCGGCGCGAAGGCGCCGGTACGAGCGTGTCCTCGACGGGGGCCGCTCAGGGTTCTCCCCGCGCCAGCGCCCGCAGGTCGTCGCCCGCCGCGCGCCGCACCACCCGCCAGATGTTGCGTGCGTCGTCGAGCCCGCGGTGGTGCCGACCGTCGAACGTAAACCCAAGCCTCGTAACAGCTTGCGCCAGCCCTCCGGGGCGCCACCCCAGCCGTGCCGCGGCCCAGTGCTTGAGGTTCAGGTGCTCGTCCCCGAACGGGTAGACGGCGCCGTGGCGGCTGCAGTCGAGCTCGAGCTGCCGCCGGTCGTAGCGCCCCCAGGACGCGAAGCGCACCGCCCGAGGCGCGCCGATCCACTCGACGAAGCCCGCGAACACGGTCGCGAAGTCGGCGGCCGCGTCGACCTCGCTCTGGCGGATGCCGGTGAGTTCGATGCAGAAGCGGCTGAGCTGCGGCCGCAGCACGGGCCGCACCAGGCGCTGGAACTCGCGCGGCGCCGCGTCAGGCCTCAGCGGATCGACGATCAGCGCGCCGATCTCGATCGTCTCCATGTTCTCCGCGCGGTGTTCGGAGCGCTCCCAGCACGTCGCCTCGAGGTCGACGATCAACAGCGGCCGTTCCAGCGCTGCGCTCTCCTGCGTCATGCGATCGTCGTGCGTTCGTCGTGCGCCCATCGGGTGCGAGCCGAGTTGGGCGCGCGCAGAGTAGCGCGTATCTTGCCGATCGATGAGCTCGCGCGGCCCGCTGACGACGTCCCGCTTCCCGGCCGCGGCCGCGCGCCGATGAGCTCGCGGCTGGCGCGCCTCGGAAAAGTCCTGCTCTGGACCGTGCTCGCGCCCGGCATCGCGGCGTTGCTCGTGCGCGCGTTCGTGGGCGACGTCTACTACGTCGACAGCCGCTCGATGGCCCCGACGCTGCACGGCGGCGCGCGCGGCGGCGAGTTCGCCTTCGTCCAGTTCGGCCGAACCGAGAAGCTCGAGCGTTTCGACCTCGTCGTGCTGCAGCGGCCGGGCGAGAGCGAGCCGCTCGTCAAGCGCATCGGCGCGCTCGGCGGCGAGACGGTGCAGGTGGCGGCGGGCGACCTCGTCGTCGACGGCAAGCTGCTCGCGCCGGATGCGCCGCGGCCGCCGTGGGTCCTGCTGTTCGATTCGCGGCTCGAGGAGCTCGAGCAGCACTTCAGCGTCGCGCGCTACGCCTCGCGCTGGCGCCGGACGGAGCGCGGCGTCGCGCTCGACACCGAGCGCGGCGTGTCGGTCGCCGAGTGGATCCCGCGCGCGCTCGACGACTACTACGACCCCGCGGGCAAGCGCGTGAACGGCCGGCGGCACGCGCACGATCTCGCCCTCGACGTCGAGCTGCGCATCGGCGGAGCGTGGGGCGCGCTGCGGCTGCGCCTGACCGAGGAAGGCGATCGCTTCGACGCCGTGCTCGAGCCCGCGAGCGCTGCGGGCCGTGCGCGCGTGCGCTTCGAACGCCGTGCGGCGCCGCGCCACGGCGCCGAGGAGCTCGCGTCGGTCGAGCTCGACTTCGACCCCGCCGCGCCGCACCGCATCGTGTTCTCGAACGTCGACAACACGCTGCGGCTCGACCTCGATGCGAAACGCGGCGCGCTCACGCACCGCTATGCGGAGAACACGCCGATGTGGGGCGTCGGCGACGGCTTCCAGCACCAGTTGCCCCGCGCGGCCTTCGGCGGCGAGAAGCTGCCGGCGGAGTTCACGCGCGTGCGGCTGTGGCGCGACGTGTTCTGGGTCGAGCTCGGCCGCCACGGCGTCGACCAGCCGCTCGTGCTCGCGCCCGGCGAACTGTTCGTGCTCGGCGACAACTCCGGCGAGAGCCTCGACAGCCGCGAGTGGGGTCCGGCGCTCAAGTCCTGGGTCATCGGCCGACCGCGCGCCGTCGTGTGGCCGCCGTCGAGCTGGCGCTGGCTCCGAGGCGCCGTCGAATTCGGCGCGCTCGAGCCGAACGTCTCCGCTCGCTGAACGCGACTACACTTCCGCCTCTTCCGTGAAACCGCCGCTCGCACTCCTCGCCGGACTGCCGCTCGCGCTCGCTCCGAGCTGCGTCGGCCCCCGCGACCACTCGTCGCCCCATCGGCTCGAACTCGTCGCCGCGCGCCGCAACCCCGAGTCGGGTTTGGGGAGCACCGACGACGACCAAGGGCTCTTCGGGCTCAACTACGTGCAGTCCTTCGAGGGTTCCGACCTCGCGCTCGACCTCGGCGTGCGCGGCGGCGAGTTCGAGCGCGTCGACGGTTCCGACACGAGCTACGTCGAGACGCACACCGGAGCGCGCTGGCGTTTCGCCGGCACGCGCCACGCGGTGCAGCCCTACCTCGGCCTGGGAATCCTGTGGAACGGCCGCGGCTCGACTTCGAAGCGCTTCGATCCCGATCGCTACGAAGACGACCAGGAGAGCAACTTCCTCGTGTGGCTCGTCGCGCAGTCGAGTCCTTACGCGGCGCTCGGCTTCGACGTGGTGCTCGGCGCGGTCACCGTCGGCATCGGCGTGCGCGCCGTGTGCGGCGACGGCGTCGATCTCTCCGCGCGCCACCCCGACGAGTTCGCGCTCGACGTCTTCGCGACGCTCGGCGTGCGCTTCTGATCGAATCCCGCGCTTTTCTTCGCTGTAAGAGCGCGACCTCTCCGATGACCCAAGCCCTTCGTTGCCGGCAATGCTCCGCGCCGGTGACCGACGACCGTTGGACGAACTGTCCGTTCTGCGGCGCCGTGCTCCTCAAGGCGACGATCAACCCGCTGCGCGCCGTGGTCGCGCCCGAGCGCTTCGACGCGGTCGAACGATCGCCGCAGTTTGGCGCGTTGATGCGCCACGAACCCAGTTCGACGCGCCATCTCGTCGGCAACGGCTTCGCGACCGTGTTCCTGATCCTCTTCACGGTCGCGAGCGGGGCGATGAGCGTGGTGGCCATGGAAGCCGGCCCGGTCGCCATCGTGCCGCTCATCATCTGCGGCGTCGGGGCGGCGATGCTGCTCCGCCAGGTGAACTCGAGCTCGAAGTTCGCGAAGGCCAAGATCCAGCGCGAAGTTTCGGTGTGGCGCGACGAGCGCACCCAGGTCAGCGGCGGCCGCGGCGACAGCTCGGCCGTCACGCACCACTTCGTGCTGCTCGAGACGCGCAACGGCCGGCGGCAGGAGTTCGAGTGCAGCGACGAACTCGCCGGCGCGCACGCCTCGGGCGACATCGGCGTCGCGTTCGTGCGCGGCGACGTGCTGCTCGATTTCCGGCGCGTCGACGTGTGAGGCCCGCTCAGCCGCCGCCGGACTTCGAGAGCTCCGCGATGCGCGCTTCGACCTCGAGCTTGCGCGCGGCCTCGCGGGCCTCCGCTTCCAAGAGGCGCTGGCGGCGCTGGTCGAGCAGCTCTTCGCCCTGTTTGGGGTAGCTGCCGGCGCCGACCTGCGCGTCCGTGCGCTCCATCGCCTTCAAGGTCTCCGCGCGTTGCCGCGCGCGCCGCGCCAGCGCCGCGAGCTCCTCGCGCAGGATCGCGAGCTCTTGCTCGGGAGTCGCGCCGGCCGGCACTTCGAACTCGCGTTTGGTGCGCCGGTCGGTCGAGCGCGCTTGCGGCAGCTCGTCGACCGCCCAGCGCTCGACGTTGGCGGCGATCGTCGCGAGCTCCGCGGCCGCCGCGAGCAGAGTCGCGACGAGCACCCAACGCGGCACGAGCGCGGCGCGCGGAGGCTCGGCGGGGTTTGCGGCGGGGCTCGTCATCGTGGCGTTTCAGCCTACCGCGCGGCGCGGATCACGGAGCGAGTCCGCGCATCTGCAGCAGGTGCGAGAGCAGCGGGTCGTACAAGTGCACGAAGGTGAAGTTCGCGGAGTAGAGGTCGAAGGCGCACAGGGCGAGCAGGCCGGCGGTGCTCCACGCGACCGCGCGGCGCGGTGCGAAGCGGTGCGCGAGGGCGGCGAGCGTCGCGACCTCCAGGGCGCGAAGCGGAAGCTCGAAAATCGCGAAGAAACGAAGGTTCTTCGGCAAGGGGGCCGCCACGAGGAGCAGCACGCCAGCGAGGACGGCGAGCGCGAGCAACACGCGCCGCGCCGGGAACACCGACCGGTCGAACGCCATCCAGCCGAGCCCCGCGAAGGCGAGCAGCGTCGGCGCCGGAGAGAGCAGGAACAGCTCGACGACGTAGCGATAGAACGGGCCGCTCGATTCGAGGCGCACGTACTCGTTCGACGACGTGGACTTCAAGCCGGTCCACAGGTAGCGCAGTCCAGCGCTCGCGTCCTGCGCGGCGAGCACCCACAGCGCGTAGCAGGCGATGCCGGGAACGAGCAATGCAACTGTGAGGTCGGCGAAGCGCAGGTTCGTGCGCTCGGCGCGGCGTTCGAGCGCGTAGATCGCGAGGAACGGAGCTGCGAGCAGCACGGCGAGCTCCTTGACGCTCAGCGCAAAGGTGAACGCGACGATGAACGCGAGCAACGTGCTTCGCCGCGGCCGTTCGAGCAGCGCGAGGAAGGTGAGCACCGACAGCACCGCGCCGAGCGTCGCGGGCGCGTCGATCAAGGGTTGCGGCGCGAGCCGCAGGAGCAGCGGCGAGCACGCCATCGCGAGCGTGAGCGCGGCGGCGAGGCGCGCGCCGAACAGCGGGCGGCCCAGCAGCCAAACCGCGAGCACCAGCAGCACGTGGCACGCGAACGACACGTACGTGAGCGTCTCGAAGGTCGGGCCGGTGAGCTTGGCCGCGGCCCACGTCATCGCGATGTGCCCGACGCGGTAGGGCGTCTCGTGCGAGTCGACGCTCGCGATCGGCGTGCGCTCGTCGAACAGCTCGGGAAAGCTCGCCAGTCCGCGCGCGTCGAGGCGCTTCATGTAGGCGAAGTAGATGCCCTCGTCGCTGGTCGGCACGATCGACACGATCCGCAGCGCGCGCAGCCCGCTCGCGAACGTCGCCACGAAGGCCAGCACGAGCCAGGCGAGCGCCCACGGATCGCGACGGACGCCCTCGGGAGACTCTTCGCGCGCTGTTTCCGGCCTGGACAAGCCCGCGCGACGCTACCACGCGCTTCCGCGCGCGGCCAAGCGCGGACGCGACGCGTGCACCCCGCGCTCGCTTCGCGTGCGATCGCGGGCCGACGCCGAACTGCGCGGCGTCCGAAGGGCCGTTCCGAATCCAGCCGGGTCGGCGCCGTGAACGCAAGCGTCGAGGGAGAGCGGACGAAGGACATGCGGCTCGACCCCTCCCGCGCTCGCGCGTTCTGATCGAACGGCTGGTCGAGACCGCGCCGGCGGACTCGCGGCCGCGATCCGCGCGGGCCGCAAAACTTGCGGATTTTTGCAACTTGTTTCACCCTCGCCGAGCGATTCGTGACACCTGCTCACGCGCCGCGCCAGGGCCTTCGCGACGGCTCCTTCGTGACCCAACCCGCTCCCGTTCCCGACGACCGCGATCTGGAGGTGCTCAGCGCGCAGCTCCGCGCGCTCGCGCGCCAACTCGTCCGCGATCCGTCGTCGGCCGACGACCTGGTGCAGGAGGCCTGGCTGGCGGCGCTCGACCAGCGTCGAGGCGCGGTGCGCGAACTCGGCGCGTGGCTGCGCACCGTCGTGCGCAACCTCGCGGCTCGCAGCGCGCGACGCGAGGCGCTGCGCCAAGTCGCGCACGAGCGTTCGGCGGAAGCGGAGTCCTCGCGCGAGACCGAGGAAGCTCTCGAGCGCGCCAATATCGCTCTGGCGTTGCGCGATGCGGCCCGTGAACTCGCCGAGCCGGTGCGCAGCGTGATCGTGCTGCACTACTTCGAGGGGCGCACGCTGCAGGCGACCGCCGCGCGCCTGGGCCGTCCGCTGGAGACGGTTCGCAGCCAGCGACGGCGCGGCATCGAAGAGTTGCGCGCGGTGCTCGACCGACGCCATCGCGGCGCGCGACGCGACTGGCTCGCCGCGCTCGCACCGCTGCTCGGAGTCCGTTCCGCGCAAGCGCCGAAGTGGCGCTGGGCCGCGCTCGCTGCGATGGCGTCGGTCGCCGTCGTGAGCCTCGGAATCTGGTTCACGCGATCGGCGACGACGACGGAGCGCGCGCCCGCCTTCGCATCCGCGGATGGCAGCCTCGACGGCGCGGCCGAGCCGAGCATCGCAGTCGAAGAGCCGCCCGTGCGAACCGACGTCGCGCCGCAGATCGCGGTGAACGCTCCGCAAACGCCGAGCGAACCGCTCGCGGCGCCCGAGGTCGCGACCAAGCGCTTCGCGGCTCGCGTGACAGATCCCGGCGGCGCGCCGGTCGAGGGCGCGCGCCTGGACGTGCTCGGCGTCGACGGCGTGCAGCTCGGTCCGTTCACCACCGATCGTGCCGGGCGCGCCGCTTTCGAGGTGCGCGCCGATCAACTGTCCTATCGCGCGAGCTTCGCGGGGCGCGGCGGGATCGTCGTGCACGGCCTCGCTCCGGGGAGAGCCAAGGCGCCGCTGGCGATCGTGCCCTCGATCGAGGGTGAGCAGGAGTTCGAGCTGCAGCTCGGCGGGCCTGGGCAGGCGCTCGCTGGCGTGGTCCTCGATCCCGATGGCGCCCCCGTCGCGGGCGCGCAGATCGAGCTCGACAACGAGGTCAAGCACGTCACGCGCACGCCGACCGGGGTGCTCTTGATGGAGGAATTGCGCCGCGCCGTCTCGGGCGCCGACGGACGCTTCCTGCTCGAACACCTTCCGCGCCGCAGCCACCGATGGGTTGCGCGCGCGCGCGACTTGGGCGTCGCGAGCGGCGCGATCGAAGGGGATGCAGAGACGCTCGAGGTGACGATCGCTCTGCCGCGCGGCGTCGAAATCGCTGGCGTCGTGCGCGGATCGAACGGCGAGCCCGCGGTCGATGCCGAGGTGTGGGTCGCGCGCGGAGTGAGCTTCAACCTGCTCGCGCCTCGGACGCGCACCGACGAGCGAGGTCGCTACCGACTGCGCGGACTGACGGAGAGCCCGGTGCGCATCTTCGTGCGCGCGGGTGGAGGCGTCGACGAGTCCGCGGATGCGCTGCACGCGTTCGCGAACGACGCGGAGCGCTCCGATCTGGACTTCGTGTTGAGTGCGCGGCCACCGCTCGAGGTTTGCTGCCGCGAGGCGGACGGTCGACCTCTACCGGCCGGAATGTTGGTGCTCGAGACCGAACCCGGCGCGCCCGCTCCGTGGCGTCAAAGCGCGACGACGGACGCCGACGGTCGCGCGCGTTGGGTCGACTATCCGCTCGGGCCGCTCGTGGTGCAGTTCGTGCCGACGAGCGCCCCGGGAGCGGTGCTGCGGCGCGACTTCGATTCGCGCGTCACGACGACACTCGAGCTGCGCCTGGGCGAGTCCGGGGGCGCGTCGACCTCGGCGGTGAGCGCGGCGCTGGTCGATCCGTGGCACGCTCCGCTCCAAGCCCGCGTCGTCGCCATCTCGAGCGCCGACGGTTCCAAGTTGGAGGCCGACGTCGACCCGCGCACGGGCGTTCTCGAGGCGTTCGAGCTTCCACCTGGAGAGCGCCAGTTCTTCGCCGTTGACGCGTTCGGAGTCACCGCGCTCGGCGCCGCAGAGCTCGATGGCGCATCGCCGCTCGACCTGGGCCTGCACACGCTCGGCTCCGTGCGCGCGATCGACGTCGACTGGGCGTTGGAAGGCGCCTCGGAACTGACGTGGCTGCTGGTCGGGCAGTTGAGCGCGAGTTGCGGGTACGAGCGCCTGTGCGACTTCGCGCCCGGTCGCACGCGCATCGAGCTTCGCGACGGGACCTACCAACTCGTGGGCCGCTCCCCAACCGGCGACGACCGGGTCTCGATCCCCTTCACCGTCGGGGATGGCCGATCCGTCCGAGTGCAGGTCAAATGAACTTGTGCTCGTCGTCGCCCTCCGAGCGGCTCGTTTTCCGCGCTTTCTCGCACCCGCAAGCAGCCCTCCGCGACTCCTTGCATGACACGCGGACCTCGCTGCGAGGTTCCTGGCGTCCCGAACTCCAGCCGAGACTCATGCACATGCTCCGCACCTCCCTTCTTCGTGGCCTCGCGCCCGTGGCGCTCCTGGTTCTGTCCGCGCTCCCCGCCCTGTCGGCGCAGAACGGTCAGAACGATTCGAGCTTCAATCCGCTGGACAACGGCACGTTTGGCGACGG
>CALFYL010000229.1 GCA_937952135.1 uncultured Planctomycetia bacterium | reverse complement strand
AGGCCAGCGGGCTTGCGGCATCGAGAAGAGTTAGGATCCCCAGCGCAGCCTTGAGGGCTGCGGCACCGTCAGCCACGCGCATTTCGCATCCGAACGAGAAAAGCGCACATTCCGTGGGGACCCCCCTGGAGGAGGGTGAGGCGCGGGAACGGCAGCGGCTGAGTCGCCCCGAGGCGCTCGTGGCGAGCTTGCAGAGGCCGATGCGCCGCGCGGGAGTCGTCGAGAGAAATGACGCGGGCCCGCGTTGTCGCGGGCCCGGGCCAGGAGTGGAAGAAGCTCAGTCTCTGTCGAATCGTTGCGTTCAGGAGTCTCGTTCGTCGTCGTTGCGTAGCGGGTCAGGTCGTCGCGTCGCGGGTCAGGAGTCGCGAGCGGCGACGTTTCTAGAGGCCGAAAGGGCCGTGGAACCGAACGCGTTTTCGAAATTGCATTTCGAGGACCGGCCCGGGCGGCGCAGCGAGGGCCTCTAGCAGTCCGTTGAAGAAGTGCTCCGTGTGCGATTCCGACCCGGGCGCGTCGGATCAAGGAGGTCGGACCACAGTTGAATCGCGATTCAACGAGGATCCGCCGACGCAGAGCCGGCGTGTCCGGGCGCGGAAGCGCGCCGGATGACTTCTTCAACGGGCTGCTAGGCGGGGTGCGCGCCGAGGTGGCGGACGACGAGCGACTGGGACATGCTCGAAGCCGCTCCGCTGCGGGTGACCCGTCGTCCCCGTTGTCCGTGGGCCCGTTCGCCATGCTCACCCGCCTCCTATTCGCCGCCATGGCGCTCGTCGTGCTCGCGGCCGCGTTGTGGTTCGCGCTCGGCGATGCGGCGCGGCCGAACGCTGCGCCGCCGATCGAAGCCGCGGCGCCGACGGCCGTCGACGGCGCGTCCGACGCGGACCGAGCGCGACAGGACCGCGCGATCGCCGCGCCGACGACTTCGCGCTCCTCGGTCGCGGTCGCCGAGAGCGGCTCCGCTCCGCCGGCGACGCCGCTCTTGGCCCTTCGCGGCCGGGTCGTGAACGCCGCGCGCGAGCCGCTCGAAGGCGCCGCGCTCGACGTGCTCAGCTCCGAAGCCGACAGCTACCAGAACCTCGACCCGGAACTCCGCAAGCTCGTGGCAACGCTCGCGAGCGGCGTGAGCGACGCCGAGGGTCGCTTCCGGATCGAAGTCGAAGAGCCCGGGCTGCTGCGCTTGAAGGTTTCGCACGCGGGTTTCGCCGAACGAAGCGTGCGCGAGCTGCGCGCGAGCTACGACGAAGCGGACGAGTACGAGATCGTCCTCCAGCGTGGCGCGACGGTGCGCGGGCGCGTGCTGCGGGCGCGCGACAAGTCGGCGGTTGCGAACGCACTCGTCAGCGCCACGGGTTCGGGGCGGAGCTTCGAGCGCGAGACGCGCACCGATTCGAACGGCGCGTTCGTGCTCAGCGGCATTCCGGCGGGGCCTTTCAGCCTCGGCGCGCTCCCCGCGGTCGGCGACGCGCGCCCGCGCTCGATCGCCTGCGAGGCCGCGCCCGACCTGGTTCTCGAGCGAGACATCGAGCTGCCCGTGGGCGTGCTCGTGCACGGTCGCATCGTCGACGCAACCACCGGCGCGCCGATCGTCGGCGCGGAGGTCAGCGAGGGCTGGACGTTCGACCGCAAAGTGCGCACCGACTCCGACGGCCGCTATCGGTTCGAGGAGCTCACCAAGGACTACGGCGAAGTGGCGGTGCGCGCCCCGGGCTATGGGCGCGTGGAGCGTTCGTTCTTCCGGCAGCAGTTCGGCGACGAGCTCGAGTGGGATTTCGCGCTTCAGCCGGCGCGGCGCGCGCGCGGTCGGATCGTCGACGCCGAAGGGACAGGTGTCGCCAACGCCTACGTCGCGGCCGCGGCGAGCGAGCACGACGAGCACGGCGACCAGCAAATCGACTGGATCGCGGGCCGAACCGACGCACAGGGTGAGTTCGCGCTCGAAGGCCTGCGCCCGGATCTGCGCCATACGCTCGTCGCGCGCCGCCGCGGGCACGGATCGGTCGTGTACGACTTCCCGGCGGGTGAGCTCGAGCTCGCGACCGTCGAGCTCGGCACGCTCGTACTTCCGACGCCGGGGTCCGTGCGCGGCGCTGTTCTCGACGAAGCCGGCGAGCCGTACGTCGGACTGGTAGTGCTGCTCGCGGGCTCGAACCCCGATCGCGGGCGGATGCGGGCCGAGATCGAGCTCGAGACCTGGTCGATCGACGGCTACGTGGCGGAGCGCGAGGCCCGCACCGACGCGCGCGGCCGTTTTGGCTTCGACGACGTCGCGCCCGGCGAGTACCAAGCGCGCGTGCAGCGGCCGGGCTTGGACGACCACGAGGCCCAGCCCGTGAGAGTCGCCGCTTCGCAGACCAGCGAGCTCCAGGTGCGCATTCCCCGCGGCGCGTCGATCTCGGGCCGCGTCGTGGCGTCGGACGGCGGGAAGCTGCCGCGCACGACCCACCTCTCGTTCGAGCCCGAAGCCGGCGGCGCGCGCGCAAACGCGCCGGTTCGCGCCGATGGCTCGTTCACCGTCGCGGGTCTCTCCGGCGCGCGCTTCACGGTCCGCGCGTATCCCTACGTCGACGACGGCGACGAACGGCAGTTCCTACTCGCCACGCGCACCGCGGTCGCCGTTGGAACGAGCGACCTCGAGCTCACCCTTCGCGTCGCGCGGCGGATGTCGGGCGTCGTGCTGGACCTCGAAGGTGAGCCGATCGTCGACGCGGCGCTCGAAGTGCTCGACCTCGACGGATCGATGCTCGACGCGACGCGGAGCGACGCCGACGGCCGCTTCTCGCTCAAGACTCTGCTCGACGGCCCGCGCCAGGTGCGCGTGCAGCCCCCACGAGAGGACGGCGAACCCGTCTTCGAAGTTCTGCGCGAGCTCGACGCCCGCTCGGACGCGCCCATCGAGTTCCGCGTGCCGCGCCGCAAGCCGTAGTCGCGGCGGATCCGGCTGGAAATGACGCGGGCCCACGTTTCCGCGGGCCCGGGCCAGGAGTGGAAGAAGCTCAGTCTCGGTCGAATCGTTGCGTTCAGGAGTCTCGTTCGGGCCTTCGTCGCGGGCAGGTCAGGAGTCGCGACCGGCAACGTTCCTAGGGGCCGAAAGGACCATCAAACCGAACGTACCTTTCGAAGTTGCATTGCGGGGCTCGAGCTCGGCGCCGCGGCTGAAGGCTCCGGATCGGCGCGCTGCGGTGGCGCACAAAAGCCGACCCCGTCATGCTCGAAGCCCCTCCGGTGCGGGAGACCACCCACCGTCGTCCTTGCGCCCGATTGCCTTGCTCACTCGACTCCTGTTGGCCGTGGCTGCGCTCGTCGCGCTAGCGGCCGCGTTGTGGTTCGCGCTCGGCGATGCGGCGCGGCCGGGCGCTGGTCCCCCGATCGAAGCTGCGGCGCCGGCGATCGTCGACCGCGCTTCCGATGCGGGCCGGGCGCTCGACGAACGCGCAGTCGCGGCGCCGCTCACGGATCGATCCTCGGTCACGCCGGCCGCAAACCAGCCCGTGTCCGTGGCCCCTGTCCTCGCGCTTCGCGGCCGGATTGTGAACGCCGCGCGCGAGCCGCTCGAAGGCGCCGCGCTCGAGGTGCTCAGCTCCGAAGCCGACGGCTATCAGAACCTCGACCCGGAACTTCGCAAGACACTCGCGACGCTGGCCAGAGGGGTGAGCGATGCCGACGGTCGCTTCAGGATCGAGCTCGAAGAGCGCGGACTGGTGCGTTTGAGGGTTTCGCGAGCGGGTTTCGCGGAGCGAAGCGTGGACGAGCTGCGCGCGAGCTACGACGAAACGGAGGAACACGATCTCGTGCTTCTGCGCGGCGCAACGGTACGCGGACGGGTGCTGCGGAAACGCGACAAGTCGGCGGTCGCGAACGTGCTCGTGCGCGCGACGGATCCCGCTCGAAGCTTCGAGCGCGACTCGCACACCGACGCCAACGGCCTCTTCGTGCTCACGGGCATTCCGCCGGCGCCGTTCCAATTCAGCGCCATGCCCGCCGTCGGCGACGCGTGTTCGGGGTGGATCGCTTGCGACGCCCTGGAAGGCCAAGTTCTCGAGCGAGACATCGAGCTTCCTCGCGGGGTGCTCGTGCACGGTCGAATCACGGACGCGACCACCGGCGCGCCGATCGTCGGCGCGGAAGTCGGCGAAGGTTGGGCGCTCCACCGGAGCGTGCGCACAAGCGCGGATGGACGCTATGAGTTCGAGGGATTTACCAGAGACCCCGGCGAAGTAGCCGTGCGCGCCGTGGGCTACGGTCGCGCGGAGCGCTCGTTCTCGAGCCAAGGGATCGACGCGTTCGAAAGGGACTTCGCGCTCCAACCCGCGCGGCGTGCGCGCGGCCGGGTCGTCGACGTGCTCGGTGAGAGCATCGAGGGTGTTTACGTCGCGGCTACCGCAAACGCTCGCAATGCGCGCGGCGAGCAGCAAGTCGATTGGATCGCGAGCCGCACCGACGCGCAGGGAGAGTTCGCGCTAGATGGCTTGCGCCCGGACGTACGTCACACCTTGGTCGCGCGCCGCCGCGGGCACGGCTCGGTCGTGTACGACTTTCCGGCGAGCGAGTTCGAGAGCCCAACGGTCGACCTCGGCACGCTCGTGTTGCCTGCGCCGGGCGCGGTGCGGGGACGTGTGCTCGACGAACTCGGCGAGCCACACGTCGGGCGCGAAGTGCTTCTCGTGGGTACGAATCCCGACCGCGCGCGAATGCGAGCCGAGATCGAGTACGCGAAGGGGTCCATCGACGCCTACGTCGCCAAGCGCACGACGCGCACGGACGGGAACGGTCGCTTCGGCTTCGACGACGTCGCGCCGGGCAAGTACGACGCGCGCGTGCAGCGGCCGGGATTGCACCACTACGACACGCATCCGGTGACCGTCGCGGCCTCTCAGACGAACGAACTCCAGGTGCACATGCTGCGCGGCGCCACCATCTCGGGCCGCGTCGTCGCGTCGGACGGCGGCGAATTGCCGCGCAGCGCGTACATCGCTTTTCTGCCCGAGGAAGGCGGCCGGAACAGCGGGGCGGCGGTTCGCGTGGATGGCTCGTTCAGCGTCGCGGGCCTCACTGGCGCGCGCTACACGCTCCGTGTGGATGCGTTCGTCGAGGAAGGACTCGAGCGGGACTTTCTGACCACGACCCGCACCGCAGTCGCCGCTGGAACGAGCGATCTCGAGCTCACGCTTCGAGTTGCGCGTAGGAGAATGGGCGTCGTGCTGGATCTCGAAGGCGCACCGATCTGCGACGCGGCGGTCGAGGTGCTCGACCTCGACGGTTCGGTCCTCGACGCCACGACCAGCTATCCCGACGGCCAGTTTTCACTCAAGACCCTGCTCGACGGCCCTCGCCCAGTGCGCGTCCAGCCTCCGCGTGAGTACCGCGAGCCCTACTTCGACGTGTTGCGCGAAATCGACCCGCACTCGGACGCGCCCATCGAGTTCCGCGTGCCGCGCCGCAAGCCTTAGTCGGGGCGGATCCGGCTGGAAATGACGCGGGCCCGCGTTTCCGCGGGCCCGGGCCAGGAGTGGAAGAAGCTCAGTCTCGGTCGAATCGTTGCGTTCAGGAGTCTCGTTCGGGCCTTCGTCGCGGGCAGGTCAGGAGTCGCGACCGGCAACGTTCCTAGGGGCCGGCTTTGCTCCGGATCCGAACGCTTAGGAAGTCGCTTTTTACAAGATCGGGCGGGTTCGCCCGCGGCGGGCTTGGAGCAGCGTCGAGCCGGGGGTGCTAGCGTGACCGAGATGCGCAAATTTCTCCGCGCCGGTCTCCTTCGAGCCTGGGTGACCGCGCTCGCCGTCGGCTCGCTGACGCTTCACGCAGCTTCGCAGGAGCAGGAGGAGCGAGCGGTGATCCTGGTTCCCGTCGCGGCGAGCCCGGCCGACACAGATCTTTGCTTCCTGAGCGCCCTGGCGGCCGCGGCGACGGGAGACGGCCCTCCGCTCGTGCTCGCAGTCGACGCCCAGGCCCCCTGGCGTCCCGAGTTGCTCGACCTCCTCCGCCGCGCCGAACCTGGTCGTTTGTTCCAGCTCGGCGCGCTGCCGCCGCCCCCTGCGCCCTGGGACACGAAGCTCGAGGCCACCGCGGCCGCGGACCCAGTCGCCATCGCTTGCGAGCTCGCCGGCCGCTTCTTCTCAGCGCCGAAGACGGCCGTGCTGTGCAACTTCACGGACCGCGCCTCAGCCCTCGGCGCCGCCGTGCTCGCGGCGCGGCTGAAGGCGCCGCTGCTGCCGTGTCGCCGCGACGGCATCGACGACGCGGTGCGCGCGCAGCTCGTCGAGCTCGGCGTCAGCAGCGTGCTGAGCGTGGGCGCCGAGGCGCCGAGCAAGCTCGACGGCCTGCGCGTCGAGCGACTGAAGGACGCGCTCGCGGTGACCGGCAAACTTGCGAGCGAAGGGCTCTCCATCGAGTACGTCGCCGTCGTGCAGGCCGAAGACGACCGTGCGAGCCACGCCGCTCAACTTTCGCTCGCGGGCGCGCTGCTCGCCGTCGCGCGGCACGGAACGGTCGCCATCGCGCCCGGGGACGTGCGTTGGAAGGAGCGCTCGGCGTCCACGAGAGCGCACGCGACGCCGAAGGGCGCGGCGCCGTCGCCGACGGGTTGGTACAGCGGCGAGGTAGCCGACGGAAAGTCCAAGCGCGTCTTCGCGATCGGGGTCGATCCCGCGGACCAACGCGCGTTCGTTCAGTTCGATCGCAACGGCGACGGAGACTTCGGCGACCGCGGCGAAGAGCCGCTGCGCACGGGCGCCGAGATCGTGCTCGGCGAACGCAGCCACTCCATCGACCTCGATGTCGACGAGAAGGCGCGCGGACAGGGCCTGTGGTTGACCGCTCCGACGGCGCCGGAAGTGGTGGCTTCGCTGCAGCGGGTTCGCGCGGCCTCGCGCAGCGCTCCGGACATGCTGTGCCTCGTGGGTTGGCCCGACGCGCTGCCCATGTCCATCGTCGCAAGCGCGCAGCCGATCGACGCGGACTTGGTGTCGGATCTCGCGCTCGCGCAGACCGACGCGGATCCGTTTGTCGACCTCGCCTTCGCCCGCTTCGTCGCCGAGGACCTGCCCACGGCGACGCTGCTCGCGTGCCGGGGCTTTGCGGAGTCGTCGTTCCGCGATCGATCCTACGCGCGCCGGTTCGCAACCGCCGAGTGGGGCAGCGGCGGCTACGACCCGCTTCTGATCGCGGCCGGCATGGAGCGGGCGGGGCATCACGAGGGAGCGGACTTCCTGACGGCCGAGTCGCCGTTGACGCGCGCGGCTTTGATCCAGCACGGCGCGCATTCGATGTGGACCGAGATCGGCAAAACGTACGCGTGGGACTCGGCTGTGCTGCTCGCGCCGTGCCTCGTGGACTCGTCGGGCTGCAGCACCGCGGCGCTCGACATGGATGCGGAGCACCGCTCGGCGCCGCTTCGCATGCTGCGCAACGGCGCCCTCGCGTTCGTCGGCAACCGTCGCCGCGGTTCAGCGCAGCAGGAGCTGTTCCGCACGGAGTTCTTGAACGCGCTCCTCGTCGGCCAAAGTCTGGGCGAAGCCCATCGCACAGCACTGAATCGCGTGCTCGTGGCGCTGCTCGATGGCGAGGGTCAGAACCCGGACGTCGTGCGGTACCAGCTTCACTCGGCGAGCGTCTTCGGCGATCCGGCCCTCCGCTTCGACTTCGCGTCGAGCGCGTTGCCGCCGGGCGCCCGCGTGGAGACTCGCGGTTCCCGTGCCATCGTCACCGCGCCCGAAACCTGGTTCCGCTCGGAGTACGCGCCGCTGGCGGAGTGGAACTGTCCGGTCGAGAAGCTCACGGCGTGGCGCGCCCTCGGCGTCGGCGTGGACAGCACGTGGTTCGCACCGCGCAACCGCAACCACGAGAGTCTCGTGTTCACCGCCGAGCTTCGAACGCAGCGACGAGTCCGCAGCGTGAAAGCGATCGACGACCCCGGCGGCGCGCTCGCTTTCAGCGGCAGGTCCTTCGTGGACGAGCACGAGGACGGCGCCCGTTCGGTCTACTGGCGCGCCCGCCTCGTCGACTGCGACCCCGAGTCGGGCGAGATCCGATCCCAGCGAACGAGCGCGGAGTTCCGCCTCGACTGAACGAGGCCCCGCGCCGCCGCCGGGCCTCGCTCGGAAAGCCGCCGGACTGACGACGCCGTTCGCCTCCGTCAGCGCGGCCGCAACAGCAAGATGTTCGGGAGCGAGGTGTCGGTGAGCTTCGAAACGTCGATCTGCACCGTCCGAAAGCCCGGCGCCGCGAGTTCCAAGGTCTGCGCGCCGCGGGGAAGAGGGATGCTGAAGGCCGCATCCTCCGACTCCGTGCTGTGCGGAGTTCCGCGGACATTCCAGCTCGAACGGTAGCCGCCGCCTGCCGGTTTCAGCGACCCGCTGCCGACCGCACGTCCTTTGCTGTCGAGCGCGCGCAAGGTGACTTCGACTTCCGGCTGCATCAGCGACTCGAACACGGCTCGCTCGCGCAGGGATTCGGGATCGATGCGATCCCCGAGTTCCGCGACCGCTTGCGCGTCGCGAGCCACGAAGACCATGACATCCACGTTCCGCGGTTCGTAGATCTCGATCCGGACGTCTTGGGGTCCCTCGAGCGGCCGTGTGAGGTCGAATTCGACGCTCGTCTCGCCGTCGCCGCTCGGCTGCAGGGAGACGCGCAGGCGGACTCGCTCGGCCGGCAGGCCGTGAAAATGCGCCACGCCGTCGACGATGTAGTGGTGCGAGGACGTGCCCACGGCATGCCCCGCGACCAACAACTCCTTGCCCGACGCGTTCTCGAAGCGCGCGTTCGCGCGCCGCTTGATGGGAACACCGTCGCTCGAGACGAGACGCACCGAAAGCGAGCGTTTGGGCAGAAGCCGGGCGTTCACCGTGGTGACGCCGGCGGAATAGGTCGCCGTTTCAGCGCGCCACGCCGCGTAGCCAGGCGCTTCGAAACTCAGCTTCACCGGGCCCGCTTCGACGCCCGCGAGCTGGTACGCACCGTCCAGCGAATCGAACTCCACAGGCTGCCCGAACCAGCTTCCCTCGTCCTTCGTCGGAGTGATCGCGTTCACCGTGAAATTCGTCAGCGGCGCGCCCGTGAACGCGTCGGTCACGCGGCCTTCGAACGTGACGCTGGGCTGCGCGCCGCCGAGCTCGATTCGCACGGCTCGATTTCCCGAGCGCGCCTTCGCTTCACCGCTGATCGTCGGCCGGCTCGGATCCTTCGCCGTGATTCGAAACTCGCCCGAGTAGAGGTCGCGGAACTCGAAGCGTCCGTTCGCGTCGGTGTAGGCCACGTGTTTGTCGTGGCTCCACTCCCAGGTGGTCGGTTCGCCGTAACTGACCCCGGGCGTGTCGATCACGCGGTCGCCGAGCAGGCGCACTTCCAGGTTCGCCGCCGGGCGGCCATCTCCGTCGACGACTTGCCCTGCGAGCGTTTGCGCAGGCTCGAGCTCGATCTCGATCGGCCGCGCGCCGGGTTTCACCTCCACGTTGCGCCGCACGAAGATCGCTTCGCCTTCCAGATGCACGCGGACCGTCGCGTCATCGTCCTCGGGCAAGCCGTTCGCGAGGAACGAGCCGTCGTCGTTCGTCCGCACCTTCGCCGAGCGGCCACGCGTGTTGCCCACGCGCACCAGCGCGTCTTGCGCGGGCCGTCCATCCGAACGCCAGACTCGGCCGCTCAAGGAGACGCCGCGCACGAGCGTGATGCGCTGATCGGGCTCTTCCAAGCGCACTTGCGAGTAGTCGCCGATGTAGCCGGCGCATTCGACCCACGCCGAGCGCGGAAAGCCACGGGCGGGCAAGCCTTCGACGCGAAAGGCGCCGTTCGCATCGGTGCTCGTCGACTCCGCGCCGCAGCGCAGGGAGAAGATGTCCGCCTGCGCCGTGGCTTTCGAATCGTTGCTCGAACTGGGTTCCGCGAACTCGACGAGCGCGTCGGCGACGGGATGTCCTGCCTCGTCGACCACGTAGCCGGTCACTACGCTGCACGGGCCCATGCGCACCTCGAGTCCGTCGAGCGTCGCGCGCGCCGTAGCGCGTCCCGTAAGACCCGTCTCACAGCACAAGCCAGGCGCCGTCGCGTCGATGAAGAACGTGCTCGCCACGTTCGTGAACGTGAAACGGCCGTCGTCCGAGCTCTCCACCTCGCCCTCCGGCGGCGTCCAGAGCGGGCGTCGGTAGCTCGCCCACCACTGAACTTTCGCTCCTCGCACCGGGCGTCGAAGCTCGTCGAGCACGAAGCCCGAGAGCTGCGCGCCGGCTGACACACGCAAGATCTCGATTCGCTCGCCGCCTGCGCCGCAAGGCAGCAACGCCGACTTGGCGACGGCCGTCGTCGACGCGCCGGGCCCCACGCGAAGCCCCGTGACGAGGCACGAGCCTTCGAATTCGAAGCGCGCTTCGCCGGCTTCGTTCGTGCGTGCGTCGCTGCGGGCGCCGTAGCGGTTCGCTGCGACGAGCACATCGGCGACAGGCGCGCCGTCCGAGCGTTGGAGCACGCGCACGATCAACACCGCGGGTCCGAGTCGCGGATGCTCGCGAGCGGTTTCCGAGCCCGAAGATTCACTCCCCAACTCGACGGCGCTGCGTTCGAGGGTCTCGACGCGCGTGCTCGGAAGCGTCCGTTCGCTGAGAGTCGCCTCGGAAGCTGCGGTGGAACCTCTTTCGACCCAGTCGCGACTCCACCAGGCCAAGAAGGCGGCGAGCGCTACCACGAACGCCCCCACTCCAAACAACTTGCGCGGACTCATCTTCGAACGATTGTTTCCTCGCGGCCGAGGCAGAGCGCGCGGACGTCGAAGCTCAATACGTACCCGTCGCAGCGCCGCCGCGAACGATGGCGACCGATGCGGAGGCGCCGATGCGCGTGGCGCCGGCGGCGATCATCTCTTGGGCGGTCTTGGTGTCGCGCACGCCGCCCGAGGCCTTGACGCCCATCACGTCGCCGACGGTGCGGCGCATGAGCGCGACGTCGTGCGCGGTCGCGCCGCCCTTGTTGAAACCGGTCGAGGTCTTCACGAAGTCGGCGCCGGCGCGCTTGGCCGCGTTGCAGGCGCGCACCTTCTCGTCGTCGTTCAAGAGGCACGTCTCGAGGATCACCTTGAGGCGCGCGCCGAGGCGGTGGCACACGTCGGCGACGGCCGCGATGTCGCGCTCGACCTTGTCGTCGGCGCCCGACTTCAGCCAGCCGACGTTGATCACCATGTCGATCTCGCAGGCGCCGTCCTCGATCGCGGCGCGCGCTTCGTAGCTCTTCGCTTCGGTCGACATCGCGCCGAGCGGGAAGCCGATCACCGAGCACACGAGCACGCCCGAGCGGCCGAGAATCTCGGCGCAGCGCTTCACGTAGCTTCCGTTGACGCACACGCTCGCAAACTTGTTCGCGAGCGCCTCGGCGCACAGCTTGTCGACCTCGGCGACCGTCGCTTCGGGCTTGAGCAGCGTGTGGTCGATGTAGGACGCCATCGACGCGAGTTGCGGCGCGGGACAGCCGCAAAAGCCGAGGCGGCAGGCGCCGGCGTCGACCACGGCGCGCGTGCGATCGGGGCAGTACTCGACCTCGACCGAAGCGCAGCCGAAGGCCGAGATCGACTCGGGGCCGTGCTCGAGGATCTGCTTGCCGATCTCGGTCAGGATCGCTTCGAGCTCCGCGGGGCCGATCTGACGCGGGAAGGTGAGCGAGTTGGCTTTCATGCGCGGACGCTGCCGTTCGACTTGGAGTAGCGCTGCTCGATCGCGGTGATCTTGGCGACGCGCCGGCCGTGGCGCGCTTCGCCGAAGGGCGTCGTGAGGAAGGCCCGCAGGATGTCGTGCGCGGCGCTGCGCGTCAGCATCTTGGCGCCCAGCGACAACACGTTGGCGTAGTTGTGCTCGCGCGCATTCTTGGCCATCGCGACGTCGCAGCAAGTCGCCGCGCGCACGCCGGGGACCTTGTTCGCCGCGATCGCGGAGCCGATGCCCGCACCGTCGACGACGACGCCGATGTCGCACTGTCCCGAGGCCACCGCTTCGGCGACCGCGCGCGCGAAATCGGGATAGTCCACGGCGTTTTCGTCGCGTGTTCCGAAGTCGACCGGCGCGTGACCCGCTTCGCCGATCCACGCGAGCAGGTCCTGCTTGAGCTTGAACCCGCCGTGGTCGCAGCCGACCGCGACGCGCAGGCGGCCCGACGAGCCCGCGCGAACGAGGCGCAGGTTGCGGCGGTGCGCTTCCTCGTCGGCGAGCGGCGTGACGAGCGCCGCGTCGGGAACTTCGAACACGCCGCCATCGGGCGTCGCGCGAAGGCTGTCGACGGTGATCAGCTCGCGATTCGCAGGTGAAGCCTGTCGCTTCGCCGGCTCGCTCGGCGTCACTTCGACGTGCACGCCGGCCGCCGCGGGCCGCGCCGGATGCGCGTGCCCGTGTTCCGTGCGCCCCAGCTCGGCCAGAGCCTTGCCCGCTGCTCGCCGCGCGATTTCGCCAACGTCGATCTTCATCGAGCGGGAGAGTCTAGCGACTACGGGCTGGCGAGGCTCACGCCGGTGACGACGCGGGCGTCCGGGTGCGCGGCGACGAGCGCTCCGAGCGCGCGCTCGATCGCGAGACGCGACCGCACGGCGTCGAGTTCCTCGCCACGGAAGCCCCACTTCGCGCCGACGCGTTCGATCTCCGCTTCGCTCTCCGCGCTCACTTCCACGCCCACGCGCCCGAAGCCGGACGCCGGCAGACCGAGCTGCTCGAGAAACGCTTCACTTCTCACGCCCGCGAGCTTGCCCGAACGGCGCCAGAGGATGAGTTGCTCGCTGGAGCACGCGGTTTGGGGACCCGCGAGCACCGCGCCTCGGGTTCGTTCGACGACAAGTGCGCCGAGGCGATCGACCTCTTCGGCGTCGACGCGAAACTCGCGGTAGCTCGCCGGTTCGAACAAATCGCCGTGGCGCCAGATCGCGCGGCCGTCGCTCCAAAGCGCGAACTGCAACGTGTCCGAGAGACGCGAACGCAGGGGTCCGGTTCCGTCCCACACGACGAGCAGCTCGGGCGCCTCCGCGGTTCCCGCCACCTGAACGCAGTCGAACCAGCGGTGGTTCTCCCAGCCTTCGCTTCGTGGAAGCTTGCCGCAAGCGAGCGGAACGATCAGCGCGAGTGTTCCAACCGCCGTTCGAGCGAGTGTCCAGCTCGCGCACATCGAAGCCCATCGTATCCGGCGCCGTCGAAGCCGGCGGACGTGGTTTGGGGTAGCATCCCGCCCCGCATGGCCGGGGGAGGAGTCCGTCACAACAAGATCCTGATCGGTCTGGGACTCGGCGCCGTGGCGGGCGTGGTCGCCAACACGCTCACGCAGGACTCGCCGGCGGCGAAGGAGACGCTCGGTATCGCGATCGATTCGGTCGCGCATCCGATCGGGCAGATCTTCCTGCGGCTGCTGTTCGTGGTCGTGATGCCGCTCGTGTTCGCATCGATCGTCGTCGGCGTGGCGAGCCTGGGCGACCTGCGGCGGCTGGGCAAGATGGGCGCGAAGACCCTGTTCTTCTTCGTGCTCACCTCGGGCGCGTCGGCGGTGCTCGGAATCTTCGCCATGGGCGCGGTGAAGCCCGGCGCGGGCTTCGGCGAGGAAACCGTCGCCGAGTTGCAGCGCAAGTACGCCGGCGACGTCGCGAGCTACGCATCGAAGGCCGAGGCGAACCGCGCCGGCGACCTGGTGACGAGCGTGAACCAGATCCTCGACATGTTCCTGCCGCGGAACATGCTCAAGGCCGCGACCGAGATGCAGATGATCCCCGTGATCCTCTTCGCGCTGCTCGTCGGCGCGGCGCTCACGCGCGTCGAGCTCCGCCGGCGCGAGTCGTTCAACACGTGGATGGAGGCGCTCGCCGACGCGATGGTCGAGATCGTCGGCTTTGCGATGAAACTCGCGCCGTACGCGGTGTTTTGCCTGATTTTCGGCGTCACCGCACGCTTCGGGCTCGGCCTGCTGCAGAAGCTCGGGCTCTACGTGGTGCTGATCCTCGGCTGCTACGTGGTGCAGATCCTCGTGTTGTATCCGGTGATGCTCGTGACCATGGCGCGCCGCAATCCGTGGCGCTTCCTGCGCGACGCGGTGCCGGTGATGGTGACGGCGTTCTCGACTTCGTCGAGCAGCGCGACGCTCCCAACTTCGCTCAGCGTCGCTCGCGGCGCGCTCGGCATCCGGCCGCAAGTCGCCGGCTTCGTGCTGCCCCTCGGCGCGACGATGAACATGAACGGGACTGCGCTGTTCGAAGGCGCCGTCGTGCTGTTCGTCGCGCAGGTCTTCGGGATCGAACTCGCGCTCGAGCAGCAGTTCATGGTCGTCGGCATGTGCATCCTGACCGCCATCGGCGCCGCTGGCGTACCGGGCGGCGCGCTGCCGCTGCTCATGGGCGTCATGGCCCAGGTCGGCGTTCCACCTGACGGAATCGCCATCATCCTCGGCGTCGACCGACTGCTCGACATGGGCCGGACGGTCGTCAATGTGCTCGGCGATCAGATCTGCGCCGCCTACATCGAGGCTGGCGAACGCAGCGCCGACGCACGCGCGACTTGAATCACGCCCACTCGGGCCCAGCGCGTTATTCTCTTGGCGCTCATCACCCCTACCAGGACCCTCCAAGTGTTCCAACGCATTCTCGCCGTCGGCGCCCTCGCGCTCGCTTCCTTCGCCGCCCAGCAAGATCGACCGATTCCCGCCGACACGGAGATCGTCACCACGGCTTCGGGGCTCAAGTACTCCGTGCTCACCAAGGGCGACGACGTCACCAAGCCCAAGACCGGCGACCAGGTCAAGGTGCACTACACCGGCTGGCTGCCGGACTCGGGCAAGATCTTCGACTCGTCGGTCACGCGCGGTCAGCCGTTCACCTTCGCGCTCGGCCAACGCCAGGTCATCGCCGGATGGGACGAAGGCGTCGCGCTCATGACGCGCGGCTCGCGCTACAAGTTCACGATCCCGCCGGGCCTCGCCTATGGCGAGCAAGGCAGCGGTCGCATCCCCGCGAACGCGACGCTCGTGTTCGAAGTCGAGTTGCTCGACATCGTGCGCGCGCCGGAGTTCCGCCCGGCGAACAAGGAAGCTCAGAAGACGACGCCCGACGGCCTCACGTACGAAGTGCTCGTCGAGGGCGCGGGCGCGCTCGCGAACGACACGGACATCCTCACGATGAAGCTCGCCATCTGGCGCGCGAACGGCGAGCTCCTGCACAGCACGGAGATCCAGGACAGCAACAACCCGCGCAAAGGCACGGCGGAGTCGTTCAACTGGCCGATCATCAAGCGTGCGACGAAGGTGCTGAAGATCGGCTCGCGCTACCGCTTCGAGGCGAAGGCCGTCGATTCGCTCGGCGCTGACGTGGGCGCGCAGTTCGGACCCGACGCGATCCTCGTGTGGGAGCTCGAACTCGTCGACGCCAAGCCGTCGAATTTGCCGAAGTTCGCCATGCCGGCGGACTCGGCGCTCAAGACGACGCCGAGCGGTTTGAAGTACGAAGTCATCAAGGAGGGCGCGGGCCGCAAGCCGGGTCCGACCGAGAGCGTCACCGTGCACTACGCCGGCTGGCTCACCGACGGCACGCCCTTCGACAGCTCCTACAGCCGCGGTGACACGACCTCGTTCCCGCTCAACCGCGTGATCAAGGGCTGGACCGAGGGCGTCCAGCTCATGAGCGAAGGCGCGGTCTACAAGTTCGTGATCCCCGGCGACCTCGCCTACGGCCCGCGCGGC
>CALFYL010000228.1 GCA_937952135.1 uncultured Planctomycetia bacterium | reverse complement strand
CGCGAGCGGCCCTCCGCGCGGAAGTTGTTCGCCTGGTGCACGATCAGGATCGCGTTGTTCACCACGAGCCCCGCCAGGATCACGAAGCCGAGCATCGAGATCACGTCGAGGTTCGCCTGGCCGCCCGACCACTCGTGCGCGAGTCGGATGCCGAGCAGACCGCCCGAAAGCGCGAGCGGAACGCTGGTGAGGATGACGAACGGCGCGGACCAGCTCGAGAAGAGCGCCACCATCAACAAGTAGATGATGAGCACCGACAAGCCGAACCCTTGAGTGAGCGAGCCGAGCGTGGTGCGGAGCTTGTCGGCCGAACCGCCGGTCCTGAGCGTGTAGGCCGCGCCGAGCTCGCGCGCGAACTCGGGGAACACATCGCGCTCCACGGCCTCGACCACGCTCGACAGCGGCGCGTCCTGCGCGATGTTGACCGTGAGCAGCACGTTGCGCTCGCGCTCGAGGCGCCGCACGGACTCGGGCCCCGTCGTGCGCTCGACGCGCGCGACGCTCGCCAGCGTGACCAGCTTGCCGTTCGGCGCCACGAAGCGCAGCGCGGCCAGTCTCTCGGGCGAATCGATGCGTTCCTGCGCCACCAGGAGGTTCACGTCGACGTCGCGGCCGCCTTCGATCAGCGAGGTGTAGCGCCGCCCCGCGACGGCGGTCTCGACGACGTCGCCGACCTCGGCCACCGTGAGACCGAGGTCCTTGGCGCGGTGCTCGTCGACGACGACGCGCAGTTCGGGCCGGCCGGTGACGAGCGAGCTGCGCACGAATTGCACGCCCTGCAGGCGCTGCAGGCGCTGCTGGAGCTGGCCGCTCGCGCGTTCGAGCGTGTCGAAGTCCGGACCCGACAGTTCGATCTCGAACTGCTTGCCCGGATCCTCGAACAGACTCGAACGCACCGGCACGACGAACTGGAACCCGGCCAGGGACGTGGCCGGTCCGAACAGCCGCCCGTGGAAGTTCGCGATCGTGTCGCCGTCCGCGAACTCCTCCTTGAGCACGACGCCGCCGCCGTTGAAGCGCGGTCCGATGACCGTGAAGGAGTGGTCGGTCTCGGGCTGGGCGAGGATGAACTTCTCGAGCGGCTTGAAGTTGTCGCGCGCCTGCTCCGGCCGCGTGCCGGGGATCGGCGAAGCGAAGAAGAACACGAGATTTCGGCTGCCCGTGGGCAGGTATTCCGTCGGCGGCGCGAGCTCGATCGTGGCGAGCGAAGCGGCGATGGCGATCAGCACCATCCCGAACTTGCCCAGCGTTCCGCCGCGCGCGCAGATGCGCTCGATGAGCCGTCCGTAGGCGCGTCCGACGGCGCCGAGCGAACCCTTCTCCGCCTCGTCGGCCTGGCGCGCGACCTTCGCTTCGTCGCGATCGAGCCACATCGAGGTCATCACGGGCACGACCGACAGCGAAACGACGAGCGAGAGCAGCACCGCCGCGGAGATCGCGAGCGCGAGGTCGGCGAAGAGCTGGCTCGCTTCGTCGCCCTGAAGCAGGATCGGAACGAACACCGCGACCGTGGTGAGCGTGGAGGCGAGCACGCCGCCCCACACCTCGCGTCCGCCGTCGACCGACGCTTCGAACAGGCTCTTGCCCATCGCGCGGTGACGGAACACGTTCTCGAGCACCACGATCGCGTTGTCGACCACCATGCCGCTCGCGAAGGCGAGGCCCGCGAGCGAGATCACGTTCAACGTGCGGCCCAGCAGGCTCATCACGAGGAACACGGCGACCAGCGAGAGCGGAATCGAGAGCGCGACGATCAGCACGCTGCGGATGCTGCGCAGGAAGGCCGCGAGCACCACGACCGCGAGCAGCGAGCCCACGAGCAGGTTGTCCTGCACGAAGCCCATCGCCTCGAAGATGTAGTTCGACTCGCGGTAGACGGGCGTCATGAAGACGTCGACGCCGCGGCGCGCGAAAATCTCGTTCAAGTCCGCGCACGCGGCGTCGACGCGCGCGATCAGCTCGACCACGTTCGAGCCCGACTTGCGGCTGAGGCCGATGGCCACGCCCGGCACGCCGTTGATGCTGACGAAGCTGCTCGTCTCGCGGTACGTGTCGACGATGTCCGCGACGTCGCTGAGCTTGACCGCGCCCGCGCCCTCCTGGCGCACGATGATGTCGCCGAGCAAGAGCGGGCGCTCGGCCATGCCGACGGTGCGGACGACGAGCTGGCGCGAGGCCGTCTCGACCGAACCTCCGCGCACGTTGAGGTTGCCGGCGGCGAGCGCGCGGCCGAGGTCCGCGAAGGACACGCCGAAGGCCGCGAGGCGCTCGGGATCGACGCGCACCTGCACCTCGTTCTCCTCGCCGCCGACCACGAGCAGGTTCGCCACGCCCGGAACGCGCTGCAGCCGCGACTCGACCTCGTCCTTGACGATGCGCCGCACGCGGTTCGCGTCGTAGCGCGATTTCAGCGCGATCCACATCACCTGGCTCGAATCGCTGGGCGCGACTTCGACCTGCGGCTCGTCGGCTTCCTCGGGCAGCCGCTCGACCTGCGTGAGCTTGTTGACGACGTCGATGACCGCGAGCTGCGTGTCCGTGCCGAGCTCGTACTCCAGCGTGATCTGGCTGCGGCCCTCGGTCGACTCCGAGGTCATCTCGATCACGCCTTCGACCGCCGCGAGCACGTCTTCGAGCTCGCGCGTGATCTGCTGTTCGACCTCGACCGCGGACGCGCCGCGGAAGTTCGTCGCGACGGTGATCAACGGCCGGTCGACGGTCGGCTTGAGCTGCACCGGGATCGTCCGGTACGCGAGCACGCTGAACAGCACGGTCAGGATCACCCCGACCGCCGTGATGTACGGCCGCTCGACGGCGGCGCGGATCGGATTCACGGCTGCGTCGCTCCTGCAGGCGCCGCCGGCGCGCGCGACGCCATCGAGGCGCCGGGGAAGGCCATGTCGACGCCGATCACGACGACTTGATCGCCGGCGGCGAAGGCGCCCGCGAGCGGTTCGAGCGCGGAGCGGCCCGCGGCGGTCGCGAGCTCGCGCACGGGCACGAGTTCCGCCGTGAACGTCGGAGCGCCGGTCATGTCCGGCGCGCCGCCCGGCCGCGCGAGCACGACGATCGGCCCCTGCGGCGTGATGCGCACCGCGTCGGAGGGCGCGGTCCAAACGTCGCTCAACTTGCGCGTCTCGAGCTCGACACGCGCGAACATGCCGGGGACGAAATGCCGCTCGGGGTCCTGGCCGGGTGCGAGGCGCGCGATGGCGCGGAAGTGGCGGCTCGAGTCGTCGGCGAGCGGGATCAGCGCGTGCAGCGTGAGGTCGAGCGCGGCGCCGGGGCGCTCGTCGAGCGTGACGCGCGCTTCGGCGTGCTCGGCGAGCTTCGCCGCGACCTGGCCGGGGACGTCGATTTCGATCTCGCGGCGCGCGAAGTCGACCAGCTCGAGAACGAGCTGTCCGAGCGCGACCGAATCGCCGAGCGCCGCGGAGCGCCGCACGATCACGCCGGAAAACGGCGCGAGCAGGCGGGTTTTCGCGACGTCGCGCTCGGCGACCGCGAGCTCCGAGCGGCGCAGCTCGACCTCCGCGCGCGCCACGGCGATCTCCTCGACCCGCGCCCCGGCCTCGGCGGCGGCGAGGGCCTCGCGCGCCGAGCGAACGCGCGCGTCGGCGGCCGCGACCGCCATCTCGAAGGTGTCGTACTCGCCCTTGGAGATCACGTTGTCCGCGATCAGCCCGCGGCCGCGCTCGAGATCGCGCCGCGCGAGTTCCGCCTCGGCTTCGCGCGCCTCCACGTCGGCGGCGAGGCGCCGCTTGTCTTCTTCGCGCTCGCCCGCGAGCGTGGCTTCGAGCTCACGCTCCGCGCGTTCGAGCTGCGCCGTCGCGCGCGCGAACCCGGCCTGCGCGTCGCGGTCGTCGAGTCGCGCGAGCAGCGCGCCCTCCTGCACCTCGTCGCCTTCGTCGACCGCGAGCTCGACGATCCGGCCGGGCGCTTCGAAGCCCATGCGCGCGTGCTGGTTCGAGCGCACGACGCCGGTGAGCGAGGCGCGCGGCTGCAAGTCGCCCCGTTCGAGCTGCGCGAGGGTCACGGACAGCACGAACGGCGGCCGGCCGCCCCCCGGGCCTTCCGTTTCATCTTCCGCGCGCAGCCGCCACACCACCGCCGCGAGCGCGAGCGCCCCGCCGACGAACCAAACTGCCGATCCGAGCTTCGCCATGTGACCCATCATGGGAACCAGATCGAGGGCCCTTGTCCACCGCGGCTGCCACGCGCCCGTGTATTTCTTCGAGCGGCGCGCGAGCGAGCGGCGAGTCCGGAAAACGAGTCCGTGAATCAGGTCGATGCTTCGAGCCGGCGCGGCGTCCCGCGGCGCTGGCGCCCGCGGGTGGATCGCCCCGCGTGCGTGTGCAACACTCGACCGCCTCAACCAAGCTCTGCACCTCCTGATGGATCCGATCCCCTTCGAACAGCACGTGCTCGACAACGGCCTGCGCGTGCTGCTCCATCCGACCGGCGGCGCCGCGGTCGTCTCGCTCCACCTCTGCTACCACGTGGGCAGCGCCTGTGAAGCGCCGGGAAAGACAGGCTTCGCGCACCTCTTCGAGCACCTGCTCTTCCAGGGCTCGCAGCACGTCGCGAGCGACGGCCACTTCCGCTTGATCACGCAGGCCGGCGGCACGCTGAACGGCAACACGAGCTTCGACCGCACGCTGTACTACGAGACGTTGCCGGCGAACCAGCTCGAGCTCGCGCTGTGGCTCGAGTCCGACCGCATGGGGTTCTTCCTGCCCGCGATGGACCAGCGCAAGCTCGACAACCAGCGCGACGTCGTGCGCAACGAGAAGCGCCAGAACTACGAGCTCAAGCCCTACGCAAAGGCGCACGAGGTGCTCGCGGCCGCGCTCTTTCCGAGCGCGCACCCCTACTCGCACTTGCCGATCGGTTCGCACGAAGACCTCGAGTCGGCGTCGCTCGCCGACGTGAGCGGCTTCTTCGAGCGCTGGTACCGCCCCGACAACGCGACGCTCGCGCTGGGCGGCGCCTTCGATCCCGCGCAAGCCCTCGAGCGCGTGCAGCACTGGTTCGGCGAGATCCCGCGCGGCGGCGGATTCTCGCGCGCGCCGGCGCAGCTCCACCGCGCGACCGTCGAGCAGCGCCGCACGGTCGAGGACAACGTGCAGTTGCCGCAGGTCACTCTTGCGTGGCCGACACCGCACCTGGGCCACCCCGACGAAGCCGCGCTCGACTTGCTCGCGATGGTGCTCTCGGCGAGCCGCTCGTCGATCCTCGACCGCGCGCTCACGATCGACGAAGTGCTCGCGAAGAGCGTTTCGTGCGGCCCGTTCCACGGCGAGCTCGCCGGCCGCTTCCAGATCACCGCCACCGCGGCGAACGGCGTCGCGCCCGACCGCCTCGAGCTGCGCATCCGCGAGTTGCTCGCGGCCACCGAGCGCGAGGGCCTCGCGCCCGAAACGGTCGAACGCATGCGCAACCGCGCCGAGGCGGAGTTCGTGCAGCGGCTCGACAACGTTTCGAACCGCACGAGCGCGCTGGCGCTCTCCGACGTGCTGCGCGGCGATCCGGCTGGGTTTTGGCGCGCGTTCGAAGCACTGCGTGCGACCGGCGTCGAGGACGTGCGCCGCGTGCTCCGCCGCTACGTGATCGAGCAGCCCCCGGCGGTGGTGTGGGTCGTGCCCGCGGGCTCGGGAGCGGCGCGCGGATGAGCAAGCGACCCGCGCCCGCCGTGAACAAGCCCGATCGCAGCACGCCCCCGGCCGCTGGACCCGCGCCGACCTGGGAGTTGCCGCAGCTCGAGCGCGGCCGCACCGCGAGCGGGATCCGCGTCGCCGCGACGAAGTCCGACGCCACGCCGGAACTGCTGCTCGAACTCTCGCTGCCCTCGGGCCGCGTGCGCGAGCCGCTCGCCCGCGAAGGACTCGCGACGCTCACGGCCCTCATGCTCCAGGAGGGCACGCGCGCGCTGAACACCGTCGAGGTCATCGACGCCTTCGACTTCCTCGGCGCGCGCTTCGAGATCCGCTGCGACGACGACGAGACCACGCTGCACCTGCGCGTGCTCGAGGCGAAGGCGGCGCGGGCGCTCGAGTTGCTCGCCGACATCGTGCTCACGCCGCGCTTCGGTCCGCGCGAGTTCGAGCGCGTTCGCGAGCAGCGCCGCGCGTCGCTGCGTTCGCGCGCGGACGATGCCAACGCGGTCGCGCACGACGTGTGGGCGCGGCTGTACTGGGGCCGCTCGACCTCGCTCGGCAGCGCGTCGATCGGCGACGCCGAGAGCTTGAAGGCCACGACGCTCGACGACGTGCTCGCGTTCCATGTCGCCGCGCTGCGCCCGCGCGCCTGGCGCTGCAACGCGGTGTGCCGCGGCGGCCTCGAACAGACGCTCGAATGGCTCGCGCCGCTCGAAGCGCGACTGGGCGGCCTCGACGATCCGCGCGCTGCGAACCAAGGCTCGGGCATCTGGAACGTGCCGACGCCGCTCGCGCGCGGCCGCACCCGCATCCACATCGCGGATCGCCCCGGTGCGCCGCAGTCCGAGTTGCGCGTCGGACATCCGAGCGTTCCGAGCTCGCACCCGGCGTGG
This sequence comes from uncultured Planctomycetia bacterium, assembly GCA_937952135.1. GTDB lineage: Bacteria > Planctomycetota > UBA1135 > UBA1135 > WYBT01. Next base: position 1,153 of record CALFYL010000228.1, on the reverse strand, counting down.
CTGCCGCTCACGGCGCTCAACCAAGCGCTCGGAGGCGTGTTCACGAGCCGCCTCAACCTCAATCTGCGCGAGAACAAGGGCTACACCTACGGCATTCGCTCGAGCTTCGAAGGCGGTCGCCGGCCCGGCGCCTTCCAGGTGGCGACGAGCGTGCACACGACGTCCACCGCGGACGCGCTGCGCGAGATCGAGCGCGAGCTCGAAGGCTTCCTCGCCGGCCCGACGCCGACCGAGATCGCCTTCGTGCGCAGCGCGCTCGAGCAGTCGCTCGCGCGGCAGTTCGAGACTCCGCAGGCGCGTTTGAACTTCCTGGGCGGCGTCGAACGCCTGGGGCTGCGCGACGACTACCCGCTGCAGCGGCTCGACTGGCTCGCGAAGGCGAGCGGCGACGAGATCGCGGCGCTCTTGGCGGAGCACCTGCGGCCGCAGGAGCTCACGGTCGTGGTCGTCGGCGATCACGCCGCGACGCAGCGCGGTCTGGCCGAGCTCGGGCACGGCGCGCCGGTGCGCGTCGACGCCAGCGGCGACGAGTTGAAGCGCTGAGCGCCGCGCGGGCGCCCTGCGCCGCCGCCCCTGGGGAGAACGCGCGCGCTTTCGTATCCTCTTCCGCCCGAAATCCCGCCGCGCCCCCGGCCCCTCCGTCGATCCGCGATGTCGCAGAACCTCCCCTGGCACCACAGCCTGAACCTCGGCTTCGTCGAGGGCCTGTACGCGGACTACCTGCGCGATCCCGCCGCGGTCTCGGCCGACTGGCGCGCGTACTTCGACGGCCAGGGCGGCGCTTCGTGGGGCGGACCGCCGAACCTCGGCCCCAACTTCGCGCCGGCGAGCCTGTTCAACCCGCCCGGCGCCGCGGCGAGCCCGCGCGCCGCCGAAGCGAGCGCCGCCGACGTTCAGGACCGCGCCGACCAGTTGATCCGCAGCTTCCGTGTGCGCGGCCACCTCGTGGCGCAGATCGACCCGCTCGATCTGCCGCGCCCCGCGCACCCCGAGCTCGAGCCCGCCTTCTACGGCTTCTCGGACGCCGACCTCGACCGGCGGGTGTCCGCGCGAACCTTCCACGGCGAGCAGGTCGAGACTCTGCGCAGCGTGCTCTCGCGCATGCGCAACACCTACTGCCGCTCGATCGGCGTGCAGTACATGCACATCGACG
>CALFYL010000227.1 GCA_937952135.1 uncultured Planctomycetia bacterium | reverse complement strand
CGAACTGCACGTCCTCGACGCCGACGACGAGCGGCGCCGCCGACTGCGCGTGCGGCAGCGCGCGCCGCAACGCTTGCGCATCCGCCAAGGTCAGATCGCTCGTCGTGTTGCCGATCCCAGGCAGTCCTCCGGCGGTTTTCACCTTGCCCGGAACGATCGCGAGCACGTTCGTGCCAATGCCCGCGAACTGCGCTTCGACGAAGCTGCGCGCACCCTGGCCGAGCGCGGTGAGCAGCACCACGGCCGCGACGCCCACCGTCACGCCGAGCAGTGAGAGCAAAGTGCGCCGCCGCTGCGACGCGAGCGCGCCGATCGCGAGCGAAAGCGCGTCGAAGGACTTCACACGCGCCTCCCGCGGCCCGCGAGCGCCGCGGCCAGGTCGACGAGCTCCGCTCCGCGCAAACGGTTCACGACGCGGCCGTCCTCGAGGATCAGCACGCGTTGCGCGCGCCGCGCGACCTCGGCGTCGTGCGTGACGACGAGCAGGGTCATCCCGGTGGCGTTCAGCTTCTCGAGCAGCTCGAGCACCACGGCGCCCGACGCGCGGTCGAGGTTGCCCGTCGGCTCGTCCGCGAGCAGCACGCCGGGCCGCATCACCGTCGCACGCGCGATCGCGACGCGTTGGCGCTCGCCGCCCGAGAGCTGCGCCGGCCGGTGGTGGATGCGCTTCTCGAGCCCGACGTCGAGCAGCGCACGGGTCGCGCGTTCACGGCGCTCGGACACGGGTGCGTCCGCGAACACCATCGGCAGCTCGACGTTGCCGAGCGCGTCGAGGCGCGAAACGAGGTGGTAGGCCTGGAACACGTAGCCGATGCGCTCGCGGCGCACGCGCGAGAGCTGCCCGTCGGAGAGCGACGACACCTCGCGCCCCTCGAGTTCGTAGCGGCCGCGCGTGGGCCGGTCGAGCAGCCCGATCAGATTGAGCAGCGTCGATTTCCCCGAGCCCGACGGCCCCATGATCGCGACGTGCTCACCCGCGGCGATGGTCTCGTCGACGCCCGCGAGTGCGTGCAGCGCTTCGCCGCCGAGCTCGTACGTGCGCCAGATGTCCGTGAGGCGGATCATCGCGCGGTCCTCGGTCACGGCCGGCCTTCGACGACGGCTTCGGCGCCGGCGTCCACGCCTTCGCGCTCGAGGCTGATGACGACTTCGCGGCCCGCTTCGAGGCCGCCGAGCACCTCGCTCCAATCCCAGTTGCGCAGTCCGAGCTCGAGCTGGCGCTCCGCGAGCCGCCCGTTCTCGACGATCAGCACACGCCCTCCCTCGAGCAACGCTCGGCTCGGTGCGCGCAGCACGTCCTTGCGAACCTCCAAGATCACCTCGACGTCCGCCGACGCGCCGGGGAGCAGTTGCGAGCCGAAGGCCGCGTCGTCGAGCTCGACTTCGATCTCGACCGTGCGGTTCTGGCTCTCGAGGTCGAGCACGTAGGGCGCGATGCGCACGATGCGGCCCGCGAACGAGCGGCCGGCGAACGCGTCGAGGGTCACGCGCGCCGGCAGTCCCGGCGCCAGCGAGCCGGAGTCGACCTCGTCCATCGGCGCCGCGATGTAGATCGAGGTCGGGTCGATCACGTCGACGACATCGGGAGCGACGATCAGCGGCGACGACGGCGTCGCCCATTCGCCGAGCTGCACCGGCGCCTCGGCGACGACGCCGTCGAAGGGCGCGCGCACGAACGTCTTGTCGAGCTCGGCGCGCGCCACTTCGATCCGCGCGCGCGCTTCCTCGACGTTCGCGGCCGCCACTTCGCAGGCCGCGACGCTGAGTCGATGCGCGCTCTCGAGCTGGTCGAGCGCGTCCGAGGAGACGACACCGCGCTCCGCGAGCAGTCGATTGCGCTCGAACTCCCGCTCGGCGCGCTCCGCGGCGAGGCACGTGCGGCGGTGCTCGGCTTGCGCGACGTCGAGTGCACGTTCGCCGAGTTCCACTTGCGCCTTCTGGCTCTCGTCCGCGAGCCGCACGAGCACGTCGCCGCGCTTCACGTGCTGGCCGCGCTCGACCGCGACCTCGACGACGACCCCGCTCGTCCCGGGCGACAACTTCGCGCGCCGTCGCGCCTCCACCGTGCCCGCCTTCGAGTTCGTGACCGTCGCCTCCACCACGCCGCGTTCGAGCCGCGCGGTCCGGACGGCGACGGGCTCCACGTGTGTCGCCAGTCGGCGGATTCCCCACACCGCCGCGGCCACACACGCCACGACCAGCAACCACTTGAAAGCGCGCCCCGTTCTCATGCCCGCCAGCTTCGCCCGTTCGCGAACTCCACGGCATACGAAGTTTTCAGCAGTGCAGGCCCAATCGCAGCCCACCCCGCCGCTGGAGTTTCCAGCGCCCGCCTCGCCCCCAAGACGCGCTCGTCGCTGCGCCCAGCAGCAATTGCAATTTCGAGTAGTCTGCTCTCACAAGGTTCCCTTCCCCAGCCGCCCCCCTCGGCCTCGCAGCGAAAGTTCGATCCCATGTCCCCGCGCTTCTCCCTCGGCGTTCTCCTGGCGCTCGCCAGCATCTCCTCCTCGACCCCCGCCTCCGCGCAAGGCTCGGTTTTCACCACGAACCAGATCGGCGCGCCGGCGACCGCCAACCAGTTCGCGCGCGCGACAGCGGTGCATCTCGCCGTCGGTCCGACGCGCGGTGAGAGCTGCACCGGCGAGGGCCTCGAGGACGGGCTCTACTACTTCCAGGTCACCGACCCGAGCGGGCTCGTGCTGCTCTCCGCGGACGACTCGATCGACGAGCGGCTCGTGCTGGTCACGGAGGGCGTGATCGGCAAGTACCTCGGCGCCTCGCACGGCGTGCGACTGGGCGGGCCGTGCGCTTCGAAGATCGTGCAGCTCATGCCCTTCGATCGCGCTCCGAACGGCGGCGAGAGCTACAAGCTGTGGATCACGCGCGCCGAGGACTACGACCCGAACGGCTCGGGGTTTTTCGGCTTCCAAGCCGCGCTGAGCCGCACCGACGACTTCAACGTCGGGCCCGGCACGCCGATCCCGCAGTCGTACCTCAGCGGCCACAAGTTCTTCGACGAGAACGAGAACGGCGTGTGGGACCTGAGCAACCCGCTCGAAGTGCCCATCCCCGGCTGGCGCATCGAGCTGGTGCGAAACGGCGTGCTCGAGGATGTGCGCTTCACCGACGAGAACGGCGCGTACACCTTCATCCGCGACCGCGACGAGTCGACCTACACGCTGCGCGAAGTCGCGCCCGGCGGCTTCATCGGCGACAACGTCCCCGGCGCCGTGTGGCTCGCCAAGACTCCGCGCGAGTTCACCGTCGTCGCGTCGACCGAGCTCGTGAACGTGCCGCCGTTCGGGAACGTCAGCTTCGGCGTCGCGACCGGCGTCGGGCGCACGAAGGGCTTCTGGCACAACCCGAACGGCCGCGCGATGTTGCTCGCGTGCGATCCGGAGTGGCGCGAGGCGCTGACCACTCGGAACAGCAGCCCGCTGTGCCTGCGGCGCAACGTTTCGTCGGACGATCCCGGGCTTTCGATCTTCGTTCCGCCGGCCGCGCCGACGCCCTTCGCGCCCGCGTTCAACAGCCTGAAGAGCTGGCTCGTCGGCGAGAGCGCGAGCGGCCACGCCGGGTTCATTCTCTCGACGCAAGTGGCCGCCGCGGTGCTCAACAGCCGCTGCGGCGAGATGCAGTTCAACGCCTACATCGACCGCTTCCAGAACGGCGTGCTGGTGTCGTTCGAGGACATGCTCGACGGCGTGCAGCAACTGCTCTGCACGCCCGGCGCCGGCCTCACCGGCCCGCACGATCCCAACCAGGCGCTGCGCGAGATGATGCTCGGCTGCATCAACGAGTTCAGCTCGATCAACAACACCGGCGATCCGAACTCTCCGCAGGTCGTCTTCGCGCCGGACTCGACGCCGCGCAGTTTCAGCTCGCCCTACATCTTCTGAGAGCGCGACTTCGCGGCCCTGCGGCCGCGGCGCTTCGGTCGAGACCTTCCTTCAGGGCCGGCGCAGCACGAGGCGCAGGCCCTGACCCGACGCGGCGAAGTCCTGACTGGCTTCGCCGCGGCTCGCGCACCGGAACACGCTCTCGACGTAGGAGTTCCAACGGCCGCCGCGCTTGAAGTAGCGCGGCGGTTCGCTTCCGGGGACCGTCTCCCGAAGCCACTCTTCGCGCGAGCCCGCCAGGTCGAGCACGCCGTAGGGCGATTCGTCGCGCGGCTCGGATCCGCCGGGCGCGTCGAGCAAGTACTCGGAGCTGCGCACCATGCAGATCGCGAGCGCGGGATCGAAGCGCTGGCCCCACGGGAACACACGCCCGTCGACGCCGCGCGCGGCCTTCTCCCATTCGTGTTCGCTGGGCAGGTCGTAACGCCACGCCTCGCCCGCCGCTTCCGCGCGCGCGTTGCGCCACTCGAGGTAGTCGCGCACGTCCGTCCACGACAAACCCATCACCGGCGACTCGGCGGTGGTGTGCTTGAACACGTCCCAGGTGAAGCCCGCGCCTTCGGCGAGCGGGCGCGCGAGGATGCGATCGTCGCGCGGCAAGTAGGCGCCCGCGCGCGCGTAGCGGAGCTGCTCGAGCGTTTCCGGGGCGTTCACGAACTCGTACCACTCGCGGTTCGTGAGTTCCTTGCGCGCGATGAAGAAGTCCGGCACTTCGACGCGTTCGGCCATCCGCGGCTGGAAGGCCTGTGCGTCGCCGCCGGCGACGAAGGGACCGCCGGGGACGAGCACGAAACCCGCGGGCGCGGCGTCGCTCGGTGGGAGCTCGAAGTCGGCGCTCGCGTCGGCGAGGCGTTCGACGGCGACGTGGAAGCGCTGGAGCAGACGGCCGGGGGCGCGGCCGACGATCAGGTAGGCGCCGGGGTCGACGGTGAGCGCGGCCGCCGCTTCGACACGGTTCGCTTCGCCGAGCACCAACGGGTAGGCCGTGGTTTCGCACGTCAAGCCGCTGGCTTCCCCGGCTTCGACGCGCAGCGTGACCGGCTCACCCGAGCGCAGAACCTCGAGCACGAGCGGCGCCGCATGCGCGGCCGCGACAGCCTCCGCGGCGGAGAACACGCGCAGGTCCGATGCGCCGCATTCGATCGGTTCCTCGCGGCCAAACAGAACCAAACGCGGCCGGTCGGCGGCCGCGACGAGCTCGCGGGAGAGGTAGTCGAGGCCGCCGTCGAGCGACGTGTCGCCGAGCTTCGCAAGGCGCGCCACCGGCGGCGCCCCGGCGCTCGCGAGCGGTCCGCCGAGCTCGCGGTCGACCGCGAACAACCCTCCGCCGCAGGGCTGTCCGTGGATTCGAGTGACGAGATCGCCGGCTCGAATTCCCGCGCGCGCCGCGGCGGATTCGTCGGCCACCTCGAGCACGACGAGGCATGTGTCTCCGAAGGCAAGCGCTTCGCTCCACGCGCCACTCGCGCGCCCGACGCCCCGCGTCGGAACAGGAACGAGCCGCGGGATCGACGGTTGGGTCGAGAGGTTCGAGAGGTCTTCGTAGCGAAAGAGGAAGAGCTCGGCGTCGGCTGGCGCAACCGCGATCGCAAGCGTGCCGCGGCCGAGCAACTCGCGTTCGTGCGCCCTGGAACGGTCGTGCAATTCGACCCCGGCGCGCATCGCCGCCGCGCGCGCCTCGTCGCCCGCCTCGCGCGCTAGCCGCCAACGCACCATGAAGTGCTCGGCGAGCGCGGCCTCGGTTTCGTCGCTCACCTCGCCCCACACCGCTTCGCGGCGCGCCGCGCGCTGCAAGGCCTCGTTGTACGCCACCACGAGTTGCTCGTTCTCGATCTGGAGCAACGCGAGCTCCCGTTCGCGGCGCGCGAAATCCTCGCGCTCCGAGGCCGACGCGGGGCGCGACAAGACCGCGGAGCGTTCGCGCAGCAGATCCTGCGACAGCACGCCGACTCGCGCCGCGCCCGCGGCGTGCCGGTCGCGCAGCTCGAGCGCTTCGGCGCGCGCCTCGGCCGCGCGCGCGAAGTCGGCGCGTTTGCGCGACTCGACTTGCTCGGCTTCCTGGGCGCGTTCGATGCGCGTGCGCAGTTCGAGCGCCTCCGGCGAACGCGGCGCCCGCTCGCGCGCCGCCGCCGCGGCCTCCAACGCCTCGGTGAACGCGCCGGCCACGAGCAGCTCCTCCGCGCGCCGCAGGTTGTCGCGCACCGCGCGGCTGCGGTCGATCGACTGGAACACGAACATCCCCGCCGCCGAGACGGCGAACAGCGCCGCGGCGCCCGCCGCCGTCGCCTTGCCCGGATTGCGGCGCGCCCACTTCACTCCCCGCGCCAACGGGCTCGCCGCTTTGGCGCGGATCGGCTCGAAGGCGCGCACGCGCCGCAGGTCGTCGGCGAGCGCTTCCGCCGTCGGGTAGCGCCGCGTCTGGTCGCGCTCCATCGCGACCTCGATCACGGTGCACAGATCCTGCGGAATGCGCGGGTTGATGCGCCGCGGCGAGGGCGCGTCCCCGTGCAGGATCTGGTTGAAGAGCTGGTCCCAACTCGTCGCGTGGTGCGGCCGGCGCAGGGTCAGGCACTCGAACAGGATGACGCCGAGCGCGTACACGTCGGTGCGGCGGTCGACCGAGCCGCGCGAAGCGACGATCTGCTCGGGCGCGAGGTACGCGGGCGTGCCGATGATCTGGCCCGACTGCGTGAGGGCCGCCCCGTCCGCATGCAGGTCGCGCGCGATGCCGAAGTCGAGCAGCACCGGATGGCCCTCGGGCGTGACCATGATGTTGCCCGGCTTGACGTCGCGGTGGACGAGCCCCGCTTCGTGCGCGACGTGCAGCGCCCGCGCGGCGCGCTCCAGCAGCTTGATCAAGTCGTGGAGCTGCTGCCCCTTACTCGCCGAGGCGTGCAGGATCGCGAGACTGTCGGAAACGGTTCCCTCTCCGAGCGCTGCGCCGTCGCCGCCGCTCTTTGCGCGCTCGAGGATCTCCGCGAGGGTGACGCCCTGCACGAACTGCATGGCGATGTACGGGACGCCGTCGACCGCGCCGACTTCGTGCACGCCGCAGATGCCCGGATGCGCGAACTTGCTCGTGAGTTCGGCTTCGCGCTGGAAGCGCTCGCGCACGTTGTGCGAGTCGGTGTCGACGCCGGCGAGCATCTTCAGCGCGACCTTGCGGCGCAGCTTCACGTCCTCGGCGAGGTAGACGACTCCCTGCGCGCCGCGACCCAGCTCCTTGAGCAGTTGGTAGTGGCCCACCTGGCGCATGCCGTCGGTCGGTGCGGAGTCGGCGGGCTCTGCGGGGTCGGCCGGACCCGGTGAGGGCCGGTTGAGCAGGGTCTTGAGCGGATCGTCCATGCGCTGCGAGGGGGGCACGCGGGGGGCTCGCGCTGCCTCCACGGTAACCGTTTCGACATCCGTGGGAGGATGCGGGCGGGCAACCGCGCGTCGGCGCGCTGCGGGCGGGCCGTGCGGGCCCGATGCGCGCCGCTAGCCGACGGACTCGCGCCCGCGAAGCCCCGCAAGCGCGAAAACGACCCAGCCGACGATCCAAGCCGTCCCGCCGAGCGGCGTGACGGCGCCCAACCAGCGCGGGCCGCCGAGCGCCATCGCGTAGAGCGTGCCGCTGAAGATCAGAACGCCCGCGAGGAAGCACCACCCGGCCGCGCCGCCGCCTGGCCGGCGCTCGCGGAACAGGCCGAAAAGCACGAGCGCGATCGAGTGGTAGGCCTGGTACTGCACCGCGGTCGCCCACCACGCGAGTTGCTCGGCGTCGAGTCGCTCCTTCAACGCGTGGGCGCCGAACGCGCCGAACACGACCGTCAACGCGCCCGCGAGCGCTCCGACCGCGATCCACTTGCTTGCATTCATTCGCCTTCGCCCTCGATCAGCGCCTGTTGGATCTCGCCGCCGTAGCCGCCGGTGTTCGTCGTCGCGAGCAGGTTGGCGGCCCGCACCGCGCGCTCGAAGTCGCGGCGCGCGGCGACGCGCTCGACGACCAGCGCTTCGATGCGCTTGCGCAACGCGCGTTCGGACAGCGATTGCAGGCCGAGCTCGCGCCACTCGCTCTCGGGGAGGATGCGCTCGACGAGCCGCGCCACGTTCGGCTGCAGCTCCCAGATCGCGTCGTGGATGCGGTCGTTCTCGTGCTCCGTCGCCGCGCGCGCGCGCCACAACAGACCGAGCACGAGCAGCGCGAAGCCGAGCGTCCATGCCGCGAGCGTCGACGCGAACTCGAGCCCCGCGAGGGGAAAGCCGAGCTCGTGCGGCGTGAAGGCGCCGAGCGAGATGGACTGCACGGGCGCGAGGAACTCGAAGGGCAGCGCCGAGAGGATCGGCACGTCGACCGTCATCACCTGCCAGCGGTGCTGGCTGCCTTGGTAGGTGACCCACAGCCGGAAGAGCAGCATCGCCGCGAGCACCGCGACCGCGCCGCGCGAGAGCGATTCGCCGCGGCCCGCCCCGCGCGAGAGCAGCGCGGCGAGCAGCAGCGCTTCGAAGAACATCCAGCCCCCGCCGGGCGCGAGCACGCCGGCGATCAAGAATGCGAGGCCGAGCAAGTTGCTGAGCGCGGAAAGCGCGGTCAGGCCGTCGCGCGGAACGTCGACGTGACCGCGCAGCGAGAGCAGGAGCGAAAGCAGCGCCACCACGACGCCGACGCTGAGCGAGGCGTAGCCCGTGCCGACCCAGGCGCCGTTGCCGTCGCGCTGCACGCTCAGGCAGAGCGCGCCGAAGGCGATCATCGCGCAGCTGAGCGCGAGCTGCCGCGCGGCGAGCGCGGTGCGGCGTTCGGTCTCGACGCTCATCGCGCGCACTCCCCGTTCAACTCGGGGTACGCCTGCTCGAAGGCGCTGGCGAAGCCTTCGAGCACGTTCCGTCGGCCGGCGAAGGCCTCCAGCGCGAGCGGATGGCGCGCGCGAACGGCCGCGGAGAGCCGCGTGGGTTGGCCGTGCGCGTCCTGCAGCAGCGACAGGAGGAACGCGCGCGCGCGCTCGAGCGCTTCGTCGTTGCCTCCGAGCGGCAGCGGCTGGCTCACGCGGCGCATCAAGCCGCCATACGCGACGGTCGCGGCGACCGCGGGCTCGCTCAGCAGCGTGTCCTCGGCCGCGCGCGGCCCCCACGCGCGCAACCACTCCTGGAAGAGCCCCGCGAGCTTGTCCGCGTGCTGCGTGCGCGCGAGCAGCCCCGGCGCCCACTCGGTGCGGCGCGCCACTTCGAACACGAGGTGCAGCGCCGCGAGAGCTTCCTCGCGCGAGCCGCGGCGAAGCTCGCCGACGAGGCGCTCGAAACGCTGGCCGGCCGGAGACGCGACCCAGTCGGCTGTCGTCGGACAGTCGGCGATGCGCGAAGTGAAACGCTGCACATCGCGCCACTCCTCGCGCAGCGACTCGCGGATGCGCGGCGTGAGTTCGCCGGCGCGCAAGTACGCGCTCGCTCCGAGCAGCTGCATCGGCGCCGCGAGTTCCTCGGGCTCGCGCGGCCGATCCGCGACCGCGACCGGCGCTTCGCCGTCGAGACCGCGCACATAGAGCGCACCGACGAACACGAGCACGGCGACCAGGGCCGTGCTCGTGATCCAAACGTCGTTGCGCGCTGCGGTGGCGGTCGTCACAGCGAGTCAGGCTGACGGCGGCGGGCGCCGCGATCAAGCCCGGCGCGCCGCCGAATCAGGCCGCCGCGTCCGACGCACTCACTTTCCGTCGACCGGCGCGCGCGCCGTGTCGAGCAGCGCGAGCAGCCGGCGCTGGAGCTCGATGTTCTCGGCCTCCAAGCGCTGGATCATCTCGCCGTCGGCGGCCCCGCGCTCCGCTTCGACCCGCGCGCGAAGCTCTTCGAGGCGCACATCGAGCTCGTGAAGCTCCTTTTTCATCTGCGCGGCGTAGCGCGGATCGGCGAACCGATCCGGGAAGCGCCGGCGCAGCTCCTCGATCTGCCCGTGCAGGTAGTGGCGGTGGCGCAACAGGTACCCGCAGTCGTCGAGCCAATCGCGGCGGCGAAGCTCGGCCTGGATCAGGTCGCGGCTGCGCGTCGCCATGTCGAGGAACTCGTCGAACTCCTTGTCCTTCAGCTCGCTCGAGAGCTTCCGGCCTTCGTCGATCAAGCGCTCGAGCGAGTCGCGGCGCGCGTGCACGCTGCGGCGCAGGAACTCGGCGAACTGCGCGACGAGGACCGCGCGCCGGTAGCCGGGGCTCGTAGCCGCGTAGGACGCCGCAGCGCTGCGCGCTTGGACCGCGTGAGCCGTTTCCGTCGCGGCGCCTTGCTCGTTCTCGGGCACGCCGGCTTGGAACGGCGGCTTCCAGCGCAAGCGGACCGTCGCGAGCGGACCGTCGCCGGTCGCGCTGCGGCGCACGAGCTCGTACAGCGCGACGACCTGGTGGCCGGCGCCGATCTCGCCCGCGTCGACTTTGTCGTTGCGGAAGTCCACATCCGCGATGGCGCGGTTCTCGTAGCCGAGCAGTCGGTAGCGCTCGACCTGCGCCGGATCGAATTCGACCTGGACCTTCACGTCGCGCGCGATCACCTGGAACGCGCCGGTGAAGTTGTCGACGAGCGCGCGGCGGACCTCCTGCTCGTCGTCGACGTAGTTGCACACGCCGTCGCCCTTGTTGGCGAGCTGTTCGAGCAGGTTGTCGTTCACGTTGTTCATGCCGACGCCGACGGTGTTGAGGTAGATGCCGGCCTTGCGCTGGCGCTCGACCATCTGCACGAGCGAGTTGGGGTCGGTGATGCCGACGTTCGCGACGCCGTCGGTGAGCAGCACGACGCGGTTCTGCGCGTTGGGCGTGAGCGCCGCGAGCGCTTGCTCGTAGCCCATCCGCAAGCCGGCCTCGGTGTTCGTGCTCCCGTCGGGTTGCAGGGGGTGGATCGCCGACTCGATCAGGTCCTTGTGGCGCGCCGAGGTCATCGGCAGGAGCAGCGCCGCGTCGTTCGAGAACTTGATCAGCGAGATCGAGTCGCTCGCGTCCATCTGGCTCA
>CALFYL010000226.1 GCA_937952135.1 uncultured Planctomycetia bacterium | reverse complement strand
GCAGTCGCTGGTCGACGAGCTACTGGCCCTGCGCGCCGTGCACCAGCGCGTGCGCATGCGGCTCGCGCAGCCGAGCGATCGCGTGTTCCTCTCGCCCGACGGCGCGGACTGGGCCGAGTACACGACGAACGGACGCCGGATGCTGCGCCGCGTGCTCGACCGGGCCGGCATCGCGCGATGCGACGCGCTGGGGCGAGTCGTCGACATCCATGCCCTGCGCCACACCGCCGCTACCGGCATGGCTCGACGCGGTGTTCCCCTGGTCGTGGCGCAGCGGGTGCTCGGGCATGCGTCGCCGGAGATGACCGCGAAGGTCTACACGCACCTGGGGCTCGAAGACCTGCGGGGAGCGGTCGAGGGCGTGAGCGAGCCGCGGCGGGGGCGCGGGGTGGTGGGGCGCAACGTTGTGGTGAGCTAGTCTCGCTCTCGACGTTCCCTCCGCACGGAGCTGGTTTCGATCCCCTCCGCAGGGTCGACGCCGTGGTGGGGCGAAGTGGCTAGGCACAGTTGGTGCCACGTGTACCGGTTGTAGCTCTTGCTAAGCTCGCGCCGCGAACGTGGGGGGGCCACCGAGCCGCGTAGCTACGCGTCATCACCCGACTCGCTCAGATTCACTGACGATCCGCATGGTCCTGGTCAGACACAAGTCATCACTTTCCGCCAGCGGGCCGTGGCTAGTCGACGAGAACGCGCTCTGCGAGCTGGAGAGCATAGTCGTCGCGCAGGCACACGCACTCGAAGCAGAGACCGCGGCTCGATCCAAGCCACCGCCCGGAGAGTCGGCAGTCCGCTCGGATCCCGTCTCGATCGCCGTTACCGCACAGCTAGACCACGACATAGTAATCCATGGCGCGACTTGCGCCGAGCTGAACAGCGCTCCCGAGCTTCAATACTCGCTCATTCGTAAGCTGACCTTCCAGCTGCACGCCGGACTCTCCGCGTTCGAAGTGCACATCGGCAGCGGTTCGTCCAGCACATTGGAAGCATCGGCCCCGCCTGATCGTGAAGACTCCCAACGCTTTTTGGCCGCGATTCGTCTCTGGATCGATCGGCATGAGGCGCCGTGGTGGCAACGCGTGGTGCGTCGAATGCAGGGCGTCCAGTGGATCGTGCTGCTGATGGTCTTTATTGCAGCGCCCGACCCCACAAGCAGGCAAGTCGATGACACACGCGCAGAGCGTGCAGCGCAGATTCAGACGGTCCTCGCCGATGGCGTTAGTGCGTCTGAAGTACCAATGGCGGTCGAGCTTCTCCTTGCCGACCAGCTGCCGCGCGAGACGTTGGAGACTCCGAATCCTCGATACGCAATCTGGGGACGATTTCTGGTCCTCGCCGTGGCGTGCAGCATAGCGCTTGCGTTCTGGCCGAAGGTCGTGATCGGCAAAGGTCGCGGGATCGCAGCCATGAAGCGCTGGCGCGCATACATGTGGGGCATTGCGAGTGCTGGCTCGGTCGGATGGGCCGCCTTTGGGTGGCCTTGGATCGAGCGCGGAATCCGCGCGCTGTTCTAGATCAATGCGCTGACAGACTGTTACCGGTCACCAAACGTGACCCCCTTTCGGGCAAGCTGGTCCACGGTGCCGAACTGAGCAGAGGCCGTCTGCGGTTCAGCACGGACGACAGAAGGCCCGCGCCGCGGGCGCGTCGATCAGCAGCGGCGCGATCGGCCTCAGTCGAGGCTTCCACAGCGCGCGGATCTCGGCCTGGTAGGCGTACTCGGGCTCCTTGAGCAACGCTCGCGGCACGCCCGGATGGGACGCACGGCTCCAACTCCGACCGACGTACGCGACCGGACGGTAGCCGAGGAAGTCCGCGCGCTCGCCCAGCACGCCGCTCACCGCAAGGAAGAACCCGTCGGGGTCCACGATTTCGAGACAGGCGTCGTAACCGAGCGGCCCCATCAGCTCGGCCGAGTAGCGCGAGGACGCGCAGAACAGGTAGCCGTCATCGGCCTGCGTCGTCGCCACGACTCCGTCCGGCGACTCCCGCAGAACGGCTACGAGCTCGACGGACGTGACCTTGGCGATCCTGGGTGGCGGCTGGTCTTGACCGTTCGCGCGCCGCCACTCCTTCCAGTGAGCGGTGTGCTCCTCCAGCGTGCGGAACTCCGTCGTGAGATGAAGCACGCCTTCACCCGCGTCGCCGATCGCGAGTCCGTACTTCTCCGTTTGCTGGTAGTCGTGCAACGTCCCGATCCGCAGCGAGCCGCGCTCGAGGAACGCACGCAGGTGCTCGGCCAGGAGGTACTTGAAGATGGACGGAGGCATGGCTCGAACACTGGCGACCGGCTGCGCGCTCGCAGCGATGACCGCACCACCAGCGTAGTTCGCCCCTCGCACGGCACTAGGCCGCGCGCCAGCGATAGGCTTGCGCCCATGATCACGATTCTCGGCGCGGGATTGCTCGGTTCGGGGTTTGTGCGCGCGTTGCGCGCCAAAGGCGAAGACGTGCGCGTGTGGAACCGCTCGCCACACAAGGCGCTCGCGCCGGCGTCGATCGACGCACAGCACAGCGGCGATCCCGCGGCCGCAGTGCGCGGCGCGAGTCGCACGCACATCGTGGTGTCCGACGACGCGGCGGTAGACGTGGTGCTCGCGGCCGCCGCGCCTGGATTCGCGCCCGGCGCGCTGGTGATCGACCACTCGACAACCTCGACGCGCGGCGCGCTCGAGCGCACGGCGCACTGGCGCGAGCGCGGCGTGCTCTATCGCGCGGGGCCATCGAGAGCTGACCAGCTACGCCCTCGCATACCACCCTCCCGCGTCCGGTCCGACGAGCCCGTGCCGGCGCAGGATCTTGTCCGCGACGGCGCGGACCGACCGCCGCGTGCCGTCGCGAGACAGCCCGCCCAAGCTCGGCGTTGATCGCGTCGACCAGCGCCCGTGAGCCACCGGCTCGACCGATGGTGCACCTCAGCGCGGGCGAACGGAGAAGTTGCAGGTCCTATACGCCCTCGATAGGGTCACAGATATGTCACACCAATCCGACTACAAGCTATCTCATGTCCAGGCTCATTTCGCGATAGCCATCATGCTGTCCTGGTCTGAGGGTGGGAAGGGAGAGATCGCTACTTGGTTCGCGGAGAGCCACGTATTTGATCCGAGGACACGGTCCGTCAATGGTCAGCGTTTCCGGCATTTGGGGCCAGAGGCCAAGAACGATCTGATATCTCTGACCGGCGAGCAGATTGTCCGAGACGCGGCTCAATGTTGGGCCAACTCCGTTGCGTGGTCCCTGCCCGACGCGAGCACTAACCTGGTGGCGACGGATCCAAAGAGCCTTAATGAAGCTGGTGCCGCGCGGCTGCTCCTAACGCTGTCCCTAACTCATCCCGTCCTCGTGGAGCATCTTAGAATCACCACGAAGTGCGAAGCGCTACGACGGGTATGCGTGGCGATGCTCGAGTTGTCCGCCCGTGTTACCCCGAATGAGTTGGGGACGCAACCTGAATAGGGCCATAGTGGCTAACCGCCAGCACGCTCGCGCGATCAGACTTGCGCGGGTGTTTAACTGATTCCAACCTCGAGTGCGTTGGCGCGACCCGCGTGGGGGGACTGCTTCGGCCGCCCGTGCCGCCGGTACCGGTCGACCACGCTGCTCACCCCCTCGTACCGCACGCCGATCGAGAACACCGCGTCGATCACGCACAGGGGCAGCCGTACTCCGCGTCGATCTCGATGGGGTCGGAGCTGGTGAGAACGGCGCGGCAGGCGGCGACGAGGGAGGGGTTGGCGGGGTTGGCGAGAGGCATGGACGAATGGTGCCGCGACAACTCTGGAAGCGCGAGGCGAGCGACGACGCTGTACGTGCGGCCAGTCTGAGCCCGGTGGGATCCGCGGCTTAGCGAGATTCTCCAGTGGCAGCGCCCCCGCTCGAAGTTCTCGTCCTCAACTTGTCCCCGCTGCCCCGCTGAGGCAAGGAAGGGGCCGCAACGATGTGTCCTTCCGTGGATCGGACTCAGCGGAGCGGCGAATCAACGACACGAAACAAACGCTCCTCTCAGAACGCACGCCAGTCCAAATGCTTGTCGTTCAGCAGCGTCGCCGCGGCGAGCCGTCGGACAAGATCCGGATTGGAGCTATAAAGAGCGGGCCTGAACTGTGCAGACCCAGGGGCGTAGCCGGTGAAATCCGGTTGAGAACAACTCTGCCTTGGGCCATTGCTCGGCGGGCTGACGGAGTAGTTCGGGGTTTCTTCGGCGGGCACGCCAGATCGAGAGCAACTCAAGACACGCGTCGTTTGCGGTTGCCCGCGCGCTGCTGAAGACGCCATGCAGTGTCACGGTGCCGTCCTCCTGCAGGAGCTGCGCGTGTTCGGTGTCGGAGAACGCTTCGATATCGGGGCCGTCCGTCCGCACACTGTCAGCGCAGGAATGTGGTCATCGTCAGCCACCCGACGAGGACGGTTGCTCCGCCAGCGGCGCTCAGCCAGAACCACATCCTCGCCCGCCGCGCGGACGCGCGAGCATCTTCGAATCGTCCTAGCGCGAGGAACGGCTCGACGCGCGCAGCGTGGATCACGGCGGCGATGCCGAGCGGCGCGAACGCGAGCAGCGCCACCACGGTGGATGGAATGAGCCAGTTGTACGGACGACCCTCGTCGGTCTCGCACTGGACGGCACGTCGCCAACGCTCGTCCGCACGGGTCGCCAAGAAGACTCCGATTCCGGCGTAGACCATGAGCGGTCCGATCGCGAGGCCGGCGACGATCAGCGTTGCTTCGAGCGACGCGCCAAGGGAAGTAGTCGGTTCTACGAGCATCGCTGACCTCGAGTGCAGGTGTTGTTGGGGCTGCGCCAGTAGCAACGCCGACTGATCCGGTTGCGCGAGCATCGCGCCTGAGGAACCAGCCGTAGGCAGTCAACTGCCTGCGCTCGTCGCTCCCGGAAGCGCCAGAGCGGGCGCGGGCCGGCGCACAGCGACTGATCGTGAACCCCATCGCCGCCCGCGAGCCAGCGTTGGTCCGACCCGCGCGACCAGCAGCTTCGATGAGCGTCTGTTTCCGCGCCGCGACCACGATTTCCCCGCCGATCGCACCCTCACGCGCGCCCTTTCGCGGGCCGTTTGTCCGCTTCTACCGGCCAGAAGCGGACCGCGTGGGTGGCGCATTACCGCAACTCCCGCGGGGCGAGCGATTGCGGCATCCTAAGAACTGGCGGTTTTCCCGCGGGAAATTGGTACGCCCGGCGCGATTCGAACGCACGACCTTCTGCTCCGGAGGCCTGCGATGCTGTTTCCTGCGGCGAACGCGCGCCCAAACCGGCCAGGGGCGGACGTAGGCGGCCAGGGACGGCCAGGGGCGGACCAAGGGGCCGTTGCGCGCCCCGAATCGTGTCCGCTTGAACCGGCCACAGGCGGCCAGGGGCGGCCAGGAGCGGGGCAACGAGGCGCTCGCAAAGCGCCAATCGTGTCCGGTGAAAGCGGACAACGCGAGGGCTGGCCCGTCGTGCCCGTGGTGGGAGGTGCGCGGCGCCAGTGTCTTCGGCCCGTTGCGGCGTGGTGGGCCGGCGCTACCTTCGTCGCGCCCGCGTCACTCCCGGCGCGGCCGTTCCCGTCGCAGGAGCTTCCATGACGCTCGCCCGCTCGCTCGCGGTTGCCGTT
>CALFYL010000225.1 GCA_937952135.1 uncultured Planctomycetia bacterium | reverse complement strand
CGTTCTTCTCGACCGCGCGCAGGATCATCGACACTTCCAGGTCGTTCAGGAAGGTGAGCTGCGTCGTGATGCCGCCGACCGTGGACAGCGCGCTGCCCAGCGGATTGCCGAAGAAGTTCTCCGTGCGGCCGCCGATCTGTCCGTCCGCGCCGTCGTTGTAGAACAGACCCGAGGAGGGCACGCCCGAGGCCGCGCCGAGGCCGCCGTTGTCCAGGCCGCGCGACGCGTTGTCGTCGAGCCCGTTGGTGACGTCGTCGAGGTCCTTGAAGGGCGAGATCGGGTTGTCGAGGCCGCGGAAGTCGACACCGATCTCCTGGATCCAGTTCGACGCCACGGTCATGAACTTCGACTCGATCGTGACCAGCGAGCTCTGGAAGCGGCGCAGGTCGTTGAGGAACTTCTTGACCTTCTCCTGCACCTCGGGGGTGTGGACGATGACGATGAAGCCCTCGCCCTCGGCGATGGAGACGCCTTCCTCTTCCCAGCTCCCGACTTCGACGTTCTCCTGGATCAACGTCGAGAGGGCCGAGATCTCGATCAGGCGCGGCTTCTCGCCGATGCCGCCGAAGGGGCCGCCGCCGTCGTCGTCTTCCATGTCGCTCAGGAGGCGCAGGCGGTCGATGCGCGGTCCGAGGAAGTCCGTCAGGCCGAACACGAGGTCCTGGACGTCGTGGTTGTGGATCGTCGGCTTGGCGCGGGCCTTGATCTTCGTCGTGACGAGCACGGCGTCGTGGCGCACGGTCCAGGTCACTTCCTCACCGGCCTCGCGGCAGATGATGTTCAGCGCCTGGTCGACCGAGAGCGAGCTCGTGAGGTTGAACTGGAACACCTTGCCGGCGTCCGAGGCCGCGGTCTCGGCGGCGGGATCGACCACCAGCGGCAGGCCGGTGAAGGTGCGCAGGATGTCGACCACCTCCGAGAGGCTCTCCACCTCGGAGACGTTGAGGCCGGGGATGCGCGTCGAGGTGAGCTGCGCGCGCAACTCGCGGTCGGCGTCGCTCGAGCCGGTGGTCGTGATCAGGCCGCGGCGGTTGGCGCGGCGCTCGGTGATGTCGGCCCAGAAGTCCGGATCGGGAAGCGTGTAGATCTCGGTCTCGGGGATGCGCGCCGCGCTGAGCTGCTCGCGCCAGCGCTTGAACTGCTCGCGCTTGGCGAGGATGTAGTCGCTGCGAACGCGCTCGCGGCCCACGCGGAAGGCGGTGTCGCGCACTTCCGTCGCGCGCTCGTTGCGCGGGTCGATCTGCAACGCCTGGTCGCAGTAGTCGATCGCGTCGTCGTACTCGGCCTTCTCGAAGGCCGCGATGGCCTGCTCGATCATGTTGGAGAGCACGGCGTCGCGGCGGGCGCGCTCGGCCTCTTCCTGCGTGCGCAGCGCTTCGACGGTCTCGGCGCGCGCCTTGTCCCGGAGCGCTTGCTCGTCGGCGATGCGGCTCTCCGTCGCCTTCTTGAGCAGGGCTTCGACTTCCTTGTCCATGCCCTGCCAGTCGATCGAGTAGGGCGCCCAGCGGATGTGGTTGCGCGCCACCGACAGCTCGGCGATCGCCTTGCCGTAGTCGCCGCGGGCGAGGTGCTTGCGGCCCGACTCCAGGCTGTCGCGGGCGGCGGCTTGCATCTGCTGCACGCGCACGAACTGGCGCTCCTGCATGTCCTGGACGGTCGCGCCGACCGCGGACTTGCCCATGAGCACCGTGACTTCGTTGAGCAGCCGCTTCGCTTCGAGGTTCGCCGGATCGATCTCCAGCGCGCCGAGCAACTCGGCCTCGGCTTCCTCGTAGCGCACCTCGGCCATCATGGCCTTGGCGTTCGCCAGGCGGCGCTCGAGGATGAGCGCTTCCTTCTGCTTCTTCAGGTCCTGGAGCTCGCGCTCGCGCGGGAGCACTTCACCCTGCGGAACGACGGGCGCCGCGGCTTCCGCGGCGGCCGGCTCCTGGGCCGGATCTTGAGCGGGCTCCTGGACCGCGGACGCCGAGGCATTCGCGTCCGCCGCCGTGTCAGCGGAAGCCAGGTCGTAGTGAGGTGTCGTGGCGCAGGCCGCCGACAGGAGCACCGTGAACGGAAGGGCGGGACCGACCTTGCTCATCGCGGGGACGTCTTCAACTCGAGGAGATGGAATGGGGACCCTGGCAACGATCCCGTGCGCTCAGCGGTCGAATTCGCCGCGGACCCGGGGGGGCCGGTGCGGAGTGCGACCGACAGCACGTGGGCTTGCAGCCCGACGGACCGATGGGGGGAGGGAGAGAGTGCGAGAAAGAGTCTTCGCCTTGGGAGGCGCAGCGTCCGATTTGGGCTGCGGCCGGCTCGCGGCCACGGCGTCGATCGGACGGTGAAAGGGTGCGGAAGATAGCTTGGGCCGCGGCTTTTGGAAAGCGCGCGCAGGCATCCGAACTCCGCTTCCGGTGCGGGGCGGCGCGCGCCGGAGCGCGCCGCCGTTGCACCACCGGCTAGTGCTTCGGGGACTGGTGCTTCGCGGGCAGCCTCGCCGCCTACTGCTTCGCGGTCTGCGCGGAGCGGTCGCCGACGAACGAGATGTCCCGGTAGCCGATCTTGATCGCCTCGTCCAGGATCAGGATGACGTCCGAGTAGACCGTGCCCGGGTACGGGTCGATGGTCACGGTGCCCTCGGGGTCGGCCTTGTAGAGCTCCCTCAGGCGCAACGCGGCCTCGTCGAGCTTCGTCGTCGCCTTCGGGCCGATCGAGTACTTCACGATGCGGTCGCTGCCGTAGCGGAAGGGGCCGGTGCCGCTCCAAAGCTCTTCGTCGCGGGGGTGCATCTTGGTGCCCTCCTTCTCGACCTTGAGCTTGATCTCGACCTTCTCCTTGGGGACCGCTTGGGTCGGGTTGACACCCACGTCCTTCGGCAGGTACGCCGCGAGCTTGCCCTCGAGCGTTTTGAACTTGATCGTGAGCATGAAGAAGATGAGGAGCTGGAACACGACGTCGATCATCGGCGTCATGTCGCCCTTCATCTCGTCGGGAATGCCCGGGGCTGAAGACTTGCGCGCCATGGTTTTACTGTGCTCCCGCTTCGTCTTTGGCCACTTCCGCGGCCGCCAGTTCGATCTTCCAGATCTGGATGCCCTGCAAGCCGCACAGCTCCATCACCTTCTGGATGTGCTTGAACGGCGTCGCCTGGTCGGCGCGCACGAGCACCGGCTTGTCGGGGGCGATGGCGGAACTCGCATCGCCGGGCGTGACGTGCGCCTTCGGCATCAAGCGCGCCTTCTCGCTGAGGAACTTCTTGACCTTCTCGTACCCGTCGTCGTTCTTCGGATCGTAGAGCAGGTCGCGCTTCACCAGGATGCGCCCGTCGGAGGTGATGTTGATCACCGGCCGCTTGTCGAGCGGGTTGGGCTTGTCGGGCGAGGCCGACTCCGCCTTGGGCAGCACCAAGTCCTCGAGGTCCTTGGTGGACATGTCCATCAAGAGCATGAAGAAGATGATGAGCTGGAACGTGACGTCGATCATCGGCGTCATGTCCATCACGATGTCCTCGCCGGGACTGGTCCTGTTGAGTTTCACGGTCGCGGGCCTCGGGTTGCTCGGTTCGCGGCCCCGGCTCGGGGGCGCTCGCGCGGGTGGTCGGTCGTTTCGGTCGTCCGGCGGGGGAGGCGGGGTCGGCGGGCTGCGCCAACACGTACCCTCGCGGCGTGGCTCAGTTTCGTGAGCCCGGAATCGTCAGCGCAGTTTCGTCGGCGCGGTTTTGTCAGCGCGGTTCTGTCAGCGCGGTTCTGTCAGCGCAGTTTTGTCAGCGCAGGGGCGTGAGGGCCGCCTCGTCAGGCCTGTCGCGGCTCTCGTCTCCGCGCGCGGCCTCCGGGGGCCACGCGCGGAAAGTCTTGTCAGCACCGCCGCTCCGACGCTCGAAGTGGGGCCCCTCGACGGGGCCTCACCAGGGAGCTCGCCGGCTCAGCTCTGCGCGCGGAAGCGCTCGAAGAGGTCTTCGACGATCGCGCCGACTTCGATCAGGTTGCGCACGAGGCGGTTGCGGAGAAAGGCGAAGGCGGCCGTCGCCGGGATCGCGATCATCAGACCTTCGAAGGTCGTCAGAAGCGCGATGTAGATACCCGACGCGAGCTGCGCGGGCGTCGGGTTGGCGGTGTTCGCGATGACGTGGAAGGAGGCGATCATGCCGCTCACCGTGCCGAACAGGCCGAGCATCGGGGAGACGGCGCCGAGCACCGAGATCCAACCGATCTTCTGGTGCAGGCGGATGGCTTCCTCGTCGCCCATCTCCTGGATGGCCGACTGGATGACTTCGAAGGGGTGGCCGATCTTCGAGATGCCCGCGGCGACGACGCGCGTGAAGAAGGTGGGCTCGTTCTCGCAGAGCTCCATCGCCTCCTGGTACTGGCCTTCGTCGAACAGGCTCTGGATCTCGTCGATCAGGGCCGGCGGCGCCAGCTTGTCGCGCGACAGCGTGACGTAGGCCTCGATCACGACCGCCAGGGTCACGACCGACAGGCCGATGATCATCCAGCCGATGAAGCCCGAGGCGACGATCAGTTGGCCGATCGAGAGGTCGTCTGCGCCGGCGTCGGCCGCGGCGGGGGCCGCGTCCTGCGCCAGGGCGGGGACGGCGCTGAAGGCGGCGAACACGAGGGCGGCGGCGAGCGCCGGAGCGGCGCGACGAGCGAGCGACTGCGCCCGCGAACAGACCTTGGCGAACATACCCGGGGACTCCTGGTGGGGTGA
Source organism: uncultured Planctomycetia bacterium (assembly GCA_937952135.1). Taxonomy (GTDB): domain Bacteria; phylum Planctomycetota; class UBA1135; order UBA1135; genus WYBT01. The sequence goes on along the minus strand of CALFYL010000225.1, from coordinate 1,517 downwards.
GAGGGGGTGAGAGAGAAGGGTGTGGGACCCTTGGCTGGACTTAGGGCGGGAGACTCGAGCTGGCGTGCGCTTCGTCGCGGGGACGCGGCGGAGAGCGTGTGGGAACGGGACGACGGTCGTTGCTGTGCGGGGGACGTTGCTTGTCGACTGACGGGCGTTTCGAGCGGGGGCTTCGAAGGCCTGTTCGGGGCGTGCTTCCGAGAGTGGGGGGATTCGAAAGCGGGCGGATTCGCTGGCGGAGCGGGCGGTTCGGCGCCTGCTAGCAGCCCAGGTCCTTTTGCAGTTGGCGCGCGCGGAGCGCCGCGGGCGTGCCGCCGGCGTCGCCGATCACCGACTTCACTCGCAAGCAGGCCTGCGCGCGCGCGTCGGTGTCGTCGAGCTTGCTGTAGCACTCGGCCAGCTTGATCAGCGCCCGCGCGGCGCGGTCGGCATCCTGCGGATCGAGCGCCGCGGCGCGCGCGAGCTGCAGCGACGCCTCGCGGAGCTTGCCTTCCGCGAGCAGCGCTTCGCCGAGGCCGAGTTGCGCGCCGAAGCGCAGCGCGTGCGAGGACTGCGGAGTGAGGGCGCCGACCTTGCTCTGGAAGAAGGTCAGCGCTTGCTTGGTCTGGCCTCCGGCGAGGTCGACGTAGCCCGCGCCGAGCGACGCTTCGTCGGCGATGTTCTGGTAGACGCGCTTGAGCGGGTCGTCGGCGGCGGCGCCCGCGGCGAGCGGACCGGCCTGCGACTCGAGGGACGTGAAGACCTCTCGCGCGCCCAGCGTGTCCTTGGCGTCGGCGAAAGCGCGCGCGGCGTGGATGCCGGCTTCGAGGCACTCGCGCACGGAGTAGCCCTGCGTCGTGGTGGTGCCTTGCAACTCGCTCCACAACGCCTTGAGCGTTGCGGCGGCTTCCGCGGGCTTGCCCGACATCCACAGTGCGCGCCCGAGCAGTCGGCGCGCGCGCGGCGTTTCGCGGTTGCCCGCGTAGGTGGTGAGGAAGGTCTGCGCCTCGGTCGCGGCTTCGACGAAGCGCGTCGGATCCTGCGCGCCCCAGCGGACGAGCGTGTCGACGAGCTCGAGCTGCGCGCTGGCCTTGACCACGTCGCGTGCGACGCCGTCGGCGGCCGCGCTGCGCAGCTCTTTCACGGCGTCCTCGAAGGCGCCGCGATCGCGGTAGCCGACTCCGTCGCGGTACGAGCGCGGCGCGTCGCCCCACGCGATGCGCACGACGAGGGCGCCGTCGAGGTTGGTGTCCTTGCCGCCCGCGGACGCGCTCACCTGGTCGAGGTTGTTCTTCGTCACGCGGCCCGCGACCGGCGCGACGGAACCGTCGCGCTTGGAACGCACGTAGATCTGGTCGTTCGCGGCGTTCTCCGCAGCTTGGGAAACGACGATCGTGCTCGCGTACGGCGCGCCCGCATGCGCGGGGACGAGCCCCACGGCGGTGAAAGCGGTGGCGACAGCGGCGGCCAGGGCCAATCGTGATGTCTGCATGCTTGGGGCGACGATTCTAGCGAGGGATGCGGGGGCCACAACTCTG
>CALFYL010000224.1 GCA_937952135.1 uncultured Planctomycetia bacterium | reverse complement strand
GAGAAGCTGCGCGGCTCGCGCTCGTTCGAGATGCTCGACGGCGACTACGACCGCTTCGTGAACGAGCACGACGCCGCCCTGGTCGGCCGCGCGTTCGCACAGCGCAAGGGCGTGAGCGTCGGCGAGACCTTCCGCTTCGGCAACATCGACGTGAAGGTGGCCGGCATCTTCGGCTCGAAGGAGAGCGTCGAGGAAGGCGTGATCCTCACGCACCTCGAGTTCCTCCAGCGCTCGGGGCCGGTCAACCGGCTCGGCACCGTCACGCAGTTCGAGGTGAAGATCGACGATCCGTCGCGCGCGAAGGAACTCTCCGCGCAGATCGACGACCTGTTCCGCACCGGGCCGGAGCCGACCGACACGCGCCCGCGCATCCTGTTCCTCGAGAACGCGACGCGCGACCTGCGCGAGATCCTGCGCTTTGCGCGGCTGCTGGGCCTCGCGTGCGTCGTGGTCGTGCTCGCGCTCGTCGGCAACACAGTCGTGATGAGCGTGCAGGAGCGCGTGCGCGAGTTCGGCGTGTTCCGCACGCTCGGATTCCACGAACACCACATCGCCGGCCTCGTCGTCGCCGAGTCGCTGGCGCTCGCCTTCGTCGGCGGCTTCATCGGCCTGGTCGCGGCGCTCGCGGTCGTGCGCTTCTCGGCGCTCACGATCGGGGCCGAAGGCGTGCCGGTGTCGTTCTCGACCGAGCCCGAGATCGCCCTGCGCGGCATCGCCTTCGCGCTCGCCACGGGTTTGATCGCCGGGCTCTACCCCGCGCTCCGCAGCTCGCGCCTCGCGATCGTCGAGAGCTTGAGGAGCGTGTGATGGCGCGCAAACTGCCCTTCGACTACGCCATTCGCAACCTCGGCCGCCGACCGTTGCGCACGGCGCTCACCGCGCTCTCGAGCGCGCTCGTCGCGGCGCTCCTCGTCGCCACCACGGCCTTCGTGCGCGGCCTCGACTCGACCTTCTCCGGCGCCGCTCAGGCCGACACGGCGATCCTGATCTCGAGCGTCGCCGAGCGCGACGTCGTGCGATCGACCGTGACCGCGGGCCTCTCCGAACTCGTCTCGGCTTCCGTGCCAGGCATCCGGCACATCGGCGGCGTGCCCGCGATCTCGGCCGAGATCCACATGGGCACGACGCTCCGACTCGGAGCGGGACCGGCAAGCGCGAACGAGCCGACCTACGCCGCGTTCGTTCGCGGCGTGACCGAGCGCGCGTTCCTCGTGCACGACGCGGTGACGATCACCGAAGGCCGGCCGCCGCGCACGGGCGAGGTCCTCGTCGGCGCGCTCGTCGCGAAGCAGTTCGGAATCGATCCCGCGCGGCTCGCGCTCGGCGAGAAGCTGCGCTTCGAGGGCTCGGAGTTCACCATCTCCGGCCGCTTCGCCGCGCCGGGGACGACGCTCGAGGCCGAGCTCTGGACGCCGCTCGCCGAGTTGCGCGGCCTCACGAAGCGCGACGACAGCTCGGTGGCCTTCGTGCGCGTCGAGACCCCCGGGGATTTCGGCGATCTCGAGCTGTTCGCGCGCCGCCGCCTCGACCTCGAGCTGATGGTCATCCCGACCGCTGTCTACTACCGCGAGCTCTCGGACTACTTCGCTCCGATCCGCGCGCTCGCCTGGGCCATGGCGACGCTGATCGTCGCCGGCGCGCTGTTCGGCGGCGCGAACACGCTCAATGCCGCCGTGCAGGACCGTCTGCGCGAACTCGCGGCGCTTCGCGCCGTGGGCTTCGGCGGCCTGGCGGTCGTGCGTTCGCTCTCCCAGGAATCGCTGCTCATCGCGGCGAGCGGCGGCATCGTCGGCCTCGCGCTCGCGCGCATCTTCGTCTCGGGCAACGCCGTGAGCATCGCCATGAGCGCCTTCGCGCTCGAGGTCGACGCCATCAGCGTGCTCGTCGGCTTCGGCGGCTCGTTGCTGCTCGGCCTGCTCGGAACGGCGCCCGCCGCCGCGCGCGTGATGCGGCTCTCCATCGCCGCCGCCCTCAAAGAACCCTGATTCCCGCTACCCTCTCGGAGAATTCCCATGAAGACACTTTCCACCACGCTTCTCGCTCTCGCGCTCTTCACCGCGGCTTGCAGCAAGGAACCGACGCCCGTGGCGGAGGCCGCGAGCGGACCCCTCGCCGCGTTCGTGGCCCCGGCCGCGCCCGGCGACGCGAAGAGCGTGCTCGAGGTGCGCAAGACCGCCGCCGTCGGCGACGAAGTCAGCATCGTCGGCCGCGCCAAGGACTTCGTCGGCGGACGCGCGGCCTTCACGCTCATCGATGCGTCGCTTCGCGCGTGCTCCGACGCGGGCGATCCGATGGAGGATTCCTGCGAGACTCCGTGGGACTACTGCTGCATCGATCCCGAGGAAGTGACCGCCGCGACCGCCACGATCGAAGTGCGCGACGCCGCCGGGGTGATCAAGACTCCGCTGCAAGGCGTGAGCGGTCTCGACCACCTCGACACGGTCTACGTGAGCGGCGTGGTCGAGAAAGACGCGTCCGGCAACCTGACCGTGGTCGCGAAGAGCTTCCACGTGAAGCCCAACGCGAAGTAGCCGCTGCGGAGATTTCGACGTGCGCCGACCCGCATTCTGAACGCGGGCGGCGCATGGGTTTTATGAACTGGAGGTCTCCGTCGGAACACGGACGAGGGGCACGTTGGTTGCTCCTCGCCGCGGCATGCAAAGCCGTGCTCCGACGAGGCGTTCGCTGTGAGCGAGATCCAGTGCGACGTTGCGATCCTCGGGGGCGGCCCAGGGGGCAGCACGACGGCCTCGATGCTGCGGAAGTATGCACCCCAGCTCCGCGTGCACATCTTCGAGCGCGAACGCTTCCCGCGTGAGCACGTCGGCGAGAGCCAGCTTCCGCCGATCGGCGCGATCCTCGAGGAGCTCGGCTGCTGGGAGAAGATCGAGGCGGCGAACTTTCCGATCAAGGTCGGCGCCACCTTCCGCTGGGGCAAGACGCCGGAGCTGTGGGACTTCGAGTTCCTTCCGCTCGAGGAGTTCCGCGACGAGCCGCGCCCCGCGAAGTTCCAAGGCCAGCGACTGCGCACGGCGTTCCAGGTCGATCGCGCGGTCTACGATGAGATCCTGCTGCGCCACGCCGAGGAGCTCGGAACGCACGTCCACGAGGAGTGCGGCGTCGCGAGCGTGCAGCACGACGGCGATTCGGTCACGGGCCTGACGCTGAAGAACGGCGACACGGTCAAAGCGCGCTACTACATCGACGCGACCGGCCACGCGGGGCTGCTTCGTCGCTCGCTCGGCGTGCGCACCGAGACGCCGACGCGCCTGCAGAACATCGCGATCTGGGATTACTGGGAGAACGCCAAGTGGGCCGTCGAGATCGGCGTCGGCGGAACGCGGATCCAGATCGTCAGTCAGAAGCACGGCTGGCTGTGGTTCATTCCGCTCGGGCCGACGCGCACGAGCATCGGCTTCGTGTGCCCCGCCGAGCACTACAAGAGCCTCGGGCTCTCGCCGAGCGAGCTCTACGCGCAGGCGATCGCGGGCGACGCGCGCATCGCGGCGCTGGTCGCGGACGGCCGCGCCCGCGGCGAGGTGGTGACGACCAAGGACTGGTCCTTCGTCGCGGAGCGCGCCTATGGGCCCAACTGGTTCCTCGTCGGCGAGGCCGTGGGGTTCGCGGACCCGATCCTTTCCGCGGGCCTGACGCTCACGCACACCGGCGCGCGCGAGCTCGCGTACACGATCGTCGAGCTCGAGCGCGGCGAGCACGACGCCCGTTGGTTGAGAGCCGCCTACGAGGCCAACCAAGTCAAACGCGTGCGCCAGCACATCCGATTCGCGGACTTCTGGTACGCGGCCAACGGGCAGTTCGACGATCTGCAGGAACACTGCCGCGGGATCGCGAGCGACGCCGGGCTGACCTTGACGTCGCGCGATGCCTGGCGCTGGCTCGCGCAGGGTGGCTTCACGAACGACTGCATCGGTCAAGCCGGCATCGGCGGCTACGACCTCTCGGGCATGAAGCAGGTCGCGCAACGCTTCACCGGCATGCCGGCGAACTGGAAGCTGAACGAATTCAACGTGTACTCGCTGCACCTCAGCGGCGCGCGCGAGGAGACGGTTCCCGACTGCAACAACGGCCGGATCACGCCCGTGCCTTGCCTGGTGCGCAACCATCGACGCCTGCCGCTCACGGGCGCGTTCGAGACGATCTACTTGCTCCTGCGGCGGCCGCTCGACATCGGGACGATCCACAACTCGATCCTGCAGGCGCTGCTCGAGAAGGAGAGCCCGGAGATGGCGCGGGTTTCGTTGCAGCACTACCTGCAGGCGCTCGAAGTGATGCTCTCGGAGGGCTGGGTGGTGGGCAAATTCGATCCGCGCAAGCCGAAGCTCAGCATCTCGTCGCCCGACGAGAGCCAGCGCATCCACCCGAACCGCGACACGCTCGACGACGCGGTGCTTCCGCGGCCGAGTTGATCTTCGCGACGCGGCCAGTGGATTGCAGCCGCGCGGCGCCGTGGAATGGCGCGCATGGACACCACCTTGCTCTACACGGCGCTCTGCCTGGGCGGCGCAGGCTCGCTTGCGGCCTTGATCGCACTCGGTCGCGCTTCGGCGGCGCGCGCGGCGGCGGCCGACGCGGAACGCGAAGCACGGCGGCGCGCGGAGAACGCCGGCGCGGAATCCAAGCGCGAAATCGACACGCTTCGGCAAATGCTCGCCGTCGTCGCGAGCGGCGGGAAGCTGACGCGCGAGCAGGTGCTCGAGGGCCGTCTGTGGAACGATGTCTCGCCCGAGGAGGGCAGGCGGCTGGTCGAGGCGAACGCCGTGCGCGTGCTCGACGTGCGCACCCCGAGCGAAACCGCCGGCGGGATCATCCCCGGCGCGCTGCTCATTCCGGTCGACCAGCTCGAGGCGCGGCTGCGCGAGGTCCCGAAAGACGGCAAGCGGCTGCTGGTGTACTGCGCGGGAGGAAGCCGTTCGGCAGCCGCGTGCGAGTTTCTGTCGCAGCAGGGCTTTAACGATCCAGCGAATCTCGAGGGCGGTTTCGGCGCTTGGTCCGGTCCGCGCGCGCGACCCTGACGCTCGCTCCACCGGCGAAAGCCGACCCTCGCGCGGCGTGTGGCGGGCGCGCGTTCCGCTCGGTAGGTTGCGGCGCATGAAGCTCTCCCACCTCGTCGTCGTGTCGTTTCCCGCCCTCTTGTTGCTCGGCGCGTGCGCGACGCAGCGCGGCCCCGGCGCGACGCCGACCCCGCAGCGTCCGCGCTTCTCGCACAACACCGCCACCACCGCGAAGGACACGCTCGAACTCGAAGCGGGCCTCGAGGTCGACCCCAGCGACTTCGTCGACACGCCGATGCTCGTCAAGTACGGCATCAACGAGCGCACGGAGTTCGTGGCGGGCGGTTCGCCGATCCGCCACGTCGACGGCCCCGACGAGACCGGCATCGGCGATGTCGTGCTCGGCGCGCGCCACCGCATCGTCGACGAGACCGCGGACGATCCGGCGATCGCCATCGCGACCTTGATCAAGCTGCCGCTCGCCGACGAGGACGACGGCTTGGGCACCGGCGAGACCGACGTGTTCTTCTCGGCCGCCGCGGAGAAGAAGATCGAGGACATCCGCGCCGTCGGCTTCTACCGCCTCGGCTTCCTGGGCTCGCCCGGCAGCGACGGCTCCGACATCCGCCACGACTTCGCCGCCGCCGGGACCGTGGCCGTCGCGCAGAATCTCGACCTGTACGGCGAGCTCGCGGCCATTTTCGTCCCCGAGTACGACTTCGACGCCCTCATCGCGACCTTCGGCGGCAACTTCGTGCTCGGCCCGGCCACGGTGTTCGACGCTGGCTTCCGCGTCGGCCTCACCGACGACGCGCCGGACTTCGTGCTGCTCGCGGGCATCACGCACAACTTCGGCGCGAGCCTGAGCCCGTCCCCCCTGTCCGGAAACTAGTAGGGACTGTCGGGGAACTGACGGTCGCTCAGGGCGCGGCGGCCGGGACGTGGCTCGCCGCGTCGGCGTCGAGCACGGCTTTGAGCGCGGAGCGCAGCGATTTCGCGATGCGCGGCTCGATGCGTTTCGAGAGCGCTTCGACGAGCTCCGCCGCCATCGAGAGCGTCTTCTCGCGGCCGCCGCGGAAGCGCGGCCACACGTCTTCGGCCGGCGTGCTGCGCAGCTCGAAGACGAGCGATTGCAGGTTGTGGAGCTTGTCGGCGGCCTTGATCGTCGCCGCGAAGGGCGAGAGCCGCGGCACGTGGTCGATCGCGTAGCGCTTGCGCTCGTCCCACGACTTCGCCTTGTCTTCCGTGAGCTCGGCCACGAGCTTCGCGACGTGGTGGCCGAATTCCGCCTCGATGCGCGGGAGCGGCCAGGCCGGCGAATCCTCGGCGACGTCGTGCAGAAGGCCCGCGACGATCACGTCGTCGTCCTGGCCCCAGCGCGCGAGGATCAGCGCGACGTGCAGCGGGTGCACGACGTAGGGCGTCTGCTCCGCGCTCTTGCGCAACTGTCCGGCGTGGGCGTCGATCGCAACGCGCAACGCCCGTTCGACGGCGTGGGAGAACATGGTCCCTAAATCTGGACCCCTAAGGGCTTCAGGGCAACTACGCCGAACAACATCGAGGCGAGAACGAAGGTCAGCAGGATCCCGAACTCGCCGTCGGGCAGCCAGCCTTGGTCGCGGTACGGGTAGGCGATGGCGACGACGCGGAAGGGCGAATCGGAGGCGAACGCGGCCTCGGCCGGCCACAGCGCGGGCCAGCGGTTGGGGTCGCTGATCGCGAACCAGTCGGCGCTCGAAACGCGGCGCGGCTGCATCGAGCGCGGCGCCTCGCCGCCGGCGACCACGAGCTTGGTTTCGCGCACGCCGCCGAGCTCGAACACGATTTCGTGCTGGCCTGGCGCGATGGCGACGAACTCCTGGAACGCGCGGCCCTCGCGCGGCGCTCGCGCGAGCGGCGACACGGCGCGCAATCCGGGCGGCAGGGTGACCTTCAGGTCGCGGATCTCGGCCTCGCGGCCTTCGCGCAGCTCGATCTCGAGCATCACACCGCGCCCCGCCATCACCGGCGCGTCGGCGGCGACGATCGGCAGCGGGTCGTAGGCGTAGCGCACCACGAACTGCGCCGACACGAACACGAACGGGATCGCGAGCGGGATGAAGGGCCCGAAGTTGAGCCCGAGGTACTGCAGGTTGCGGACGAGCACGCTCCCGACCGACTTGCCCACGACGACGAGGTCGTCCTGGTACAGGCGGATCGCGATCATGTGGCCCTTGATGCGGTCCTTCGCGGACTTGATGCCCGCCTGCCACGAGATGTACTTGAAGACGAAGAGCGCCAGGATGCCGAACACGCCGCTGACCACGATCAGAGCGGTGGCCTGACCCGCCCACTCCAGGGGGGTGAGCAGGGCGTCGAAGA
>CALFYL010000223.1 GCA_937952135.1 uncultured Planctomycetia bacterium | reverse complement strand
TGAACAACAAGATCAAGGAAGCCCAACAGCTCCAGATCCCGTTCATGCTGATCGCCGGCGACCGCGAGGCGCAGGACGGCACTGTCGCCGTCCGCAAGCGCGGCACGCGCGAGCAGGTGGTGATGCCCTTCGACGAGTTCCACGCGCTGATTCGCAAGCTGCGCGAATCGCGGGCGATCTCGATCGACTGACCAGCCTTCGGCTCGGGCTCTTGCCACGCCAGCCGCCGACGCGCGGCTGGCGTCGTTTTTCGGTGCATCCGGAAGCCGGCGTCCGAGAGGTGACCTGCGGCCACGCTCGCGCCCGTCCCGGCGAGTGCCTCCCCGGCGCCCGAAGCGCCTGAGAGGCCCGGCTGCACGCTGTAACGTCATCGCAGACTGCGGTTTGTGCGGACACGGACACATTGGGAATGCGGTTCCGAATCTGTCGGGATGCCCCAAAGTCGATGGCCCGCACCCTCCAGTCGATCGCCCGCGCTCGCGGCCCAGCTCCCGATCCTGGCGGTCCTGGGTCCGCGCCAATCCGGAATGTCCACGCTCTGCGCGCAGACGTCTGCGCACGAGCCGCTGGTGTCGCTCGAAGCGCGCGAGCAGGCGCTCACCGATCCGGTCGGATTCCTGGCGCGCTTTCCCGCCGACGCAGTGATCGATGAGGCGCAGCGCGCGCCGGCACTGTTCTCCGAACTTCAGATCGACGTCGACCGGCGGCCCGAGCCGGAGCGTTGGGCGCTGACCGGATCCCAGCACTTCCACATGCTCTCGTCGATCTCGCAGTCGCTGGCCGGGCGCGTCGCTCTGCTCACGCTGCTGCCGCTCTCGCTCGAAGAACTCGGATCCGGGAGTGCCTCGGACCCGCTGGCCGCGTGCATCGTCGGCGGGTAACCACGCATCTACGACCTAGGCCTGGACCCGACGCTCTGGCCGGACGACTACACCACGACCTACGTCGAGCGCGACGTGCGTTCGGTGCTCGAGGCGAGCTTCATCGCGTTCCAGCTCCGGCCGTACTTCCGCAACGAAGGCAAGCGTCTCACCAAGAGCAGCAAGCTCTACTTCCACGACGTCGGCTTGCTCTGTCGCCTGTTCGGCATCAAGAACGCCGAGCAATTCCGCCAGCACCCGCTGCGCGGCTCGATCTTCGAGAACCTGATCGTGTCCGAAATCCAGGAGTCACCACTGCACCGCGGTCTCGAGCCCGATCTCTTCTTCCATCGCGACCAGTCGGGCCGCGAGGTCGACTTTTTCGCCGACGATCCGCTCGACCCGGTGCTGATCGAATTCAAACTCACCTGAACGGTGCTCACCGAAACAGTGCGGCCGCCCGGGGAGGTCGCGCGCGTGCTCGCCGGCGCCGCGTGCTCGTGCACACGGGCGACGACACAAGCGCGTTCGCCAACATCGGATGTACGGAGCCAGAGCGAATTCTCCCCGCAAACTCCAGGAACGAGGGCGGCGACGGCCCTGGCTGAATTAGCGGGGAGAATTTGCTCTGACTCCGTACATCGCTATTTGCGGCGCTTGTAGCGGATCGTCATCACCGGCGCGTACTTTCCGTCGGGGCCGGGGTGGTTCATCGTGAACTCCCAGGTGTCGGCGTCGAGGAACTTCGAGTCGTGGCGCTCGCGGATCGGTTTGCCGGTCATCGGGTCCTTGCCCTCGGTCCACATCGCGAGCGTCTTCGCGGCGGCGTCGTACTCGCCTTCGAAGCTCATCACCCGGTCCATCCAGTTGTCGACCCAGGTCGAGACGTACTTGCCCTTCTCGGAGTCGAAGCCCCACACCTCGTGGCCCGCGAACGGCGCGCCCATGAAGTCACCCTTGAAGTCGCCGACGACCCACAGATCGCCGAGCTTGCGGCAGTCGTAGACCGCCTTGCTCTCCATGCCCATCGCGTTCATGGTCGCGTCCCACACGCCGACCTTGTTCGCGAGCAACGCGTGCTGCTCCGTCGGCTTCGCGATCGGCGGCCCGCCGTGATCCTCTTGGACCGCGAACGCCGTCACAGCGCACAAAACGGGCAACGCCAACACAGCCACTTTCGCAGAGAGCTTCATCTCGATTCCTCGGTACGGTGGGAACTACGCGGCCGCAACGCTTCCAGCCTACCGTCCGAGTCCGTGCGGGTATCGTCGTCGGCCCAGCGGCTGCAAATACGCCGCGACCACGCGCTCACTTCGAGCTCCACCTCAAGAACCGACTCGCTTGCTCAGCTTCGCCCATGGCGCGTCGCCACCTTCGAATCCGATCGCTGTTCGCCGTCGCTGTACTCGCTTGCGTGGCGTGCCGAACCTCGCCGAGCCTCGACCCGCGGACGGCGACGGACGGTTCCGGCGCGCCCCGTGCTGCCGCCCATCGCACCGAGCCCGGTGGCTTCGAAGGCGATTGGGACACGACCTTCGGTCCGCTTTCGCTCTCGCGTTTCGCCGACGGTTTGGCAGGGAGCTACGGCGCGGCGCCGTCGAGTTCGTGGATCGAGGGCCGCGCATCGGCGCGGCACTTCGACTTTCGCTACCGCGAGGCGGATGAGGCCGGCGAAGGCTGGTTCGAGCTCGCCGACGACGGAGCGCGTTTTCGCGGCCGCTGGCGCGCGGACGGATCCGAGGAGTGGGCGGACTGGAACGGCGAGCGCCCCGGCGCGACGGCGCCGACGGCGGGCTGCGCGGGTGTGTGGACGTCGAGCTTCGGCACGCTCAGGCTCGAGCAGGACGGCGCGCTCGTTCGCGGCAGCTACTCGCAGCCGCCGGGTTCGCGGATCGAGGGCCGGTTGAGCGCGGGCGTGCTGCGCGGATCGTATTCGGAGCCCGACGGAACACGGGGCCGCGTCGTGCTCGAATTCTCCGCGGACCGCGAGCACTTCCGCGGCGCATGGCGCGCCGGCCTCGAGGGCACGCTCGAGCTCGGCGACGAAGGCGCGTCGACGTGGACCGGTCGGCGCGCCCACCCGATCCCAGGTCGCAAATGGCTGATCGTGCTCGAAGCGCATTGGGAGACGTCGCTCGCCCAACCTCCGTACTCCTACGGTGCGATCCTGCGCGCCTTCTTCGAGCGCGCGCCCGACATCCAGGTCCGCCAGCGCTATTTCCACGACCGCGCCGACTTCCTGCGGCAGTGCCTCGACCTGGAGAGCTTGCTCGAGCCCGTCACGCTCTACATCTCGTCGCACGGCAGTCGTGCGGGCGTCGGCGTCGGTTCCGAGGTCCTCGACGGAGAGACGATCGGTCGCGCGCTAGCGGGCCTTCCGAATCTCGAGCTCGTGCACTTCGGCGGATGCGAGCTGCTCGGCGGCGCCTTCGGACGGAACGTGCGCGAGGCGTCGGGCTCGACGTTTCCGCTTTCGGGGTTCGAAGTCGAGGTCGATTGGGCGGCCAGCGCGATCGTGGACCTCACCTACCTGCACCTCGTGCTCGAGCGCGGAACGCCGCCCGTGGAAGCGGTTGCGGCGCTGCATGGCATGCTCTCGTTTGCGCGCGGCGGCGCGAACGACGGCGCTCCGATCGCCGCGACGCACTTGACCGTGCTCGACGAGGACTAGCGCGTCACGCGACGCGGATCGGTTCTCGTCGGGGAGTTTGTGGGTGCGACGAAGTGACGTAGGTTGGTGAGCCGCTGGAGGGACGCGCTTCGGGTCGGCGTCTCCCGGCGTCCATTGCTCCACGATCACGCGCATCACGGCCACGCGCCCGCCCGCTTCGGCGCGCCGCACGGCTCGAGCTTGAACCGAGCGTTCGGGATCGGCGTGGGGTTGAACGTGGCGTTCGCCGGCGCCGAGGCCGCGTTCGGACTCTATGCGGAGTCGACCGCGCTCGTCGCGGACGCCGCGCACAATGCGAGCGACGTGCTCGGCCTCGCGCTCGCGTGGCTCGCGACGGCGATGGCCAAACGCGCGCCGTCGAAGCTCCACACCTACGGTTTTCGGCGCGCCACGGTCATGGCCGCCCTCGCGAATGCCACGCTCTTGCTCGCGGCCGTCGTCGGCGTCGGGTGGGAGGCCGTGAGCCGGCTTCGAAGTCCCGGCGAGCCCCACAGCGCGACCATGATGGTCGTGGCCTCGGCCGGCGTGCTCGTGAACTCGTTGTCGGCGTTGCTGTTCCTTCGAGCGAGCCAGGCCGATGCGAACGTTCGAGGCGCCTTTTTGCACCTCGCGGCCGACGCCGCGGTCTCGGTCGGAGTCGTCGCAGCGGGCTTCGCGATCTGGCTCACCGGTTGGCGCTGGATCGACCCCGTCACGGGGCTCGCGATCGGCGCGGCGATCCTCGCGGTGACCTGGGGGCTGCTGCGCGACGCGTTGCACCTCGCACTCGACGGCGTTCCGCGGCAGGTGGACCTCGAGCAAGTGCGCGCGTACCTCCTCGCACTTCCCGAGGTGCGCTCGGTCCACGATCTGCACGTGTGGGCGATGAGCACGACCGAAACCGCGCTGAGCGCGCACCTCGTGATCCCGTGGAGCTCCGAGCCGCCCGCGTTCCTCGGCGTGCTCGACAGCGAGCTTTCCCAGCGCTTCGGCATCGACCACGCCACCGTGCAGCTCGAACCGCTCGACTCGAGTTCGTGTCCGCGGGTTCCTGGCGGCGCGTGCTAGCCCGCGATCCAACCCAGGGAGTCGCGCGCAATCAGATACAGGCCGATGGCGAGCAGTGCGGCCCCGGTGGCGGTGCGAAGGCGCGCTTGCCAGCAGCCGATGGCGCGGCTGAAGCGTGCGGCGAACTCGGCGCTGACGGCGACTCCGATGCCGAAGACTGCGACGGGCACAGCGGCGCCGACACCGAAGAGCACCACGGGGACGGCGACGGAGTCCGCGGCGATCGCGCCGTAAGCCGCGACGCGCCCGAGGGTGTACGCCGCTGCGCCGAGGAGAGCTCGGCGACGCGTGCCCGCGTGGCGGGCGAGCCATGCGGCGGCGGCAAGATTCGTCGCCCGCGGGCACGGACTGACCGCGGTGGCGAGGCCGAGCATCAGGCTGCCGAAAGCGGCTGCGAGAAGGGCCTCCACGCTCGAATCAGCTCCCGCCTAGATAGCGCCGCACCGGCGCCCGCACGTACTCGAAGAGCTGTTTCGGATCGTCGTACAGCGACCAGACGTCCTGCTGGTTGCACCACTCGACTTCGCGGCCGG
>CALFYL010000222.1 GCA_937952135.1 uncultured Planctomycetia bacterium | reverse complement strand
TCGCGCGGCTGTTCGCCGACGAGCGGGCGCCGTGGCTGATCAAGGGCGGCTATGCGTTCGAGTTGCGGTACCGCCCGAACGCGAGAACGACGCGCGATCTCGACCTGTCGGTGCTCGGCGCGCCGGAGAAGAATGCGAAGGAACGGCTCGATGCCGTGCACACGGCTCTGATGTCAGCCGCCGAACTCGATCTCGGCGACTACATGCGTTTCGCGCTCGCACGCGCGCGAAGAGAACTGACGGCGGCGCCGTTCGGTGGCGCGACTTTCCCAGTGCAGGCGAGGCTCGGCGACAAACCGCTGGGCGAGTTCTACGTCGACGTAGCGTTCAGCGAAGGTCCGGTGGGATCCGTCGAGGAGCTGGTTGGTGCGGACGTGCTCGGATTCGCGGGGCTGCCACCGGCACGGGTTCGAGCGATCTCCAAGGCCCAGCAGTTCGCCGAGAAGCTGCACGCCTACACCTTCCCGTGGGAAGGTCGGGAGAACACGCGGGTCAAGGATCTTGTCGATCTCGTGATGCTCATCGAACGCGAGACGATCGAGCCGGAGGTATTGAGGAAAGCGGCGACTGCAGTATTCGGCGCTCGACGGAGACAATCGTTGCCCGAACAGCTCGCCGCTCCGCCGGAGGCGTGGCGTGAACGCTACCCAGAGCTGGCGGCTCAAGCCCGTGTTCGAGCGCGCGACGTCGACTCGGCGTTCCAGCTCTTGGCTGAGTACTGGTCGAGCGTCGCCGAATAGCGTGCAGGCGACAGACAACGACGTGTCGCCGAGCGAGCCATGGGAAGTCGTGCTTCTACCGCGGACGCGCGGAATCCGCGGCGACGGGCCGCAATGCGAGTCCGACGCCGACGAGCAACGCGACCGCCGCCCACAGCCACGCGCCGTAGGCTTCGGCGAGGTCGCTGAGGCGTTCGCCGAGCAGGCCTTCGCCGGTGAGGCCGGTGAGAGCGAGCGCGAGGCCGAGCACGATGAAACTGCGGCGTCGCGCGGGCGCGGGGGTCGCCGGATTCGTCGCGTAGTGCAAGAGAAACGCGAGCGGGAGGAGCAGGGTGACGTAGTGCTGCTTCCAACTGCGCTCCGAGAGCAAGAGCATCGCGAGGGCGAGCAGCGCGAATTCGCCGAGCACCGCCCGCGGTGTGCGCGTTGAGCGCGAACACCACGCCACGAAGGCGAGAACCGCCGCCGCGGCGAGGTAGAACACGAGCTTGAAGCTCGAACGCTCGAGCGCGAGCACGTGGATCGACACGTCGCTTTCGAAGTGCGGCGGGCGCGCGACGATCGCCACCGATTCGGTCAGCAAGCGGCCGAGCACGCCGGTGAGCGATTGGTTGATGTGCTCGGTCTGCATGCGCGTGAGCGCGGCGCCGCGAACATACGGCTCGACCATCTGCGCCCACCATTCGCTCAGGAGCCCGGCGTGGCGCTCGAAGCCGAGCATCAGCGCCGGAAGCACGCCCGCGAACAGCGCGACGCCGAGCAGCATCCAAGCGGCGGCGCGCGGGCTGCGCTTCCACACGAAGTACACGACGAGCAGCGCGGGCGTGATCTTCAGCGTTGCGCCGAGTGCGGCCCACAGGCCCGCTGCGCGCTCGCGGCCGCGCGCCCAGCTCGACGCCGAAGCCACCACGCACGCAGCGACGGGGATGTTGATGTTGCCGTGCGCGATGTCGGAGAGCAGCACGCGCGCCATCAAGAGCAGCAGCGCGACGAAAGCCCACGGTGGATACTCCGCGGCTCGCCCCGCGGCCAGTTGCACGCACTCGAGCACCATCCAGACGACGAGCGCGATCTTGAACAGCGCCCACAGCACGCCGGCGGTCACGTCGCCGAAGGCGAGGAACGGCCGCAGCGCGAGCGCCGTCGTCGGCAGCGTCGGAAAGCCCTCGCGCAGCGTCGTCTCGTCGCGGCCGTAGATCGTCTCGCCGCGCTCCAGCGCTACGACCGCGGGCCGCCACTTGAGGATCGCGCACTGGCCCTTGCGCGCCTTGTGAACGGCTTGAACGAGCGCGAGCGCGCACAGCAGCACCGCCAGCGCCCACAGCACCGACTTCGCGGCGCGCGACGGACTCTTAGACGGAGTTTGCGACGAACTCTGCGGCGTGTGCGGCGGCGTTTCGATGCCGCGGATCGTACGCAGCGCGCGAGCTTTCGCGACTACTGCTTGGCCGATGCGGACTGCACGCGCGGCGCGTCGTCGCGGATCACGTGCGCGCAGCCGGCGCTCTCCATCCACTCGTAGATGCGCGGCATCGGCGTCGCGAGGCCCATGTGCGGCACGATCGTCGAGCGCGCCGCGCCGTGCGTGTAGATCTTGGAGAAGATGCCGATCAGCTCGTGCGTGCGCGCGTCGAAGATGCCGCCGCCGGAGTTGCCGATGTAGGTCGGCGCGCTGAGCATCCAGTAGCTGACGCCGTCGACCGCGTGGGTCGTCGAGGCGATCTCGCCGGGCGTGGGGATCGGATCGTTGCCGAGCGGGCAGCCCACGGCGTAGATCGGATCGAAGATGCGGATTTCGTCGAGCCGCGCGCGCGAGGCGAGCCGCGCGCCGAACTCGATGCGCCCGGTGAAGTCGAGTTCGAGCACCGCGACGTCGAGCGCGGTGTCGTACGCGACCATGAACGCGCGCTCCTGACGCGTGGAACCGTCGGGCGCGTAGATCGTGACCGGCACGGGATCCTCGGTGCGTTGCGCCGAACCGTAGATGTCGCGCACGACGTGCCACGACGTGAGCAGGTGCGTCGTCCAGCCGCTTCCATCCGCCTTGGGCGTCGATTCGAGCAGCACGCCGCTCCCGACGGTCACGTCGCCGGCGAGCTGCACGACGGGCGCGACGAGCTCGCGCCACATCCGCCCGACGTCCGGCGCCACGCGCGCCTCGAGCTCGGCGAGCTTCGAGCGGCTGTCGCTGTCGATGCGCCGCGCGCGCTCGTCGATTTCCTCGAGCTGCCGCTCGCGCTGTTCGACCAGCCCGCGGATCTGTTCGAGGTCGCCGTCGATGAGCTGCGGCGCGTAGCCGTTCCAGAGCGCCTCCCAGCTCGCGAGCCGCGCCTGTTGCTCGCTCATCTCGCAGTCCGCGCGCTCGACGCGCGTCGCGAGCACCGCCAGGCGCTGCGCGAGGCGTTCGGCGCGGTCGTCGGTGTCGAGTTGGCGCTGCGCGAGCTCGAGCCGCGCGTTGAGCGCATCGACGCGGCGCTCGAGGTCGGCCACGAACTCCGGCGCGACACGCGTTTCGCGATCCAGCTCGGCGACGCGGGTGCGCAGCTCGCAGAGCTGATCGACGGCGAGCAAGGTCGCCGCCGCGAGGCCGGTGGAAAGCACGATGCGGTTCATGGGGCCGCCGCCGGCGGGCGGCGTGGGCGCGTCGCACCGGGCGGGTACCGCCGTACATCGGCCGGTCGGAGCGGCCGAGCGGAGAGGAGTCGCCGACTTTTTTTCTCCGCCCCCGCGATCGGGACGTGGCGCGCGTTCGCGCCGCGAGCGCCGGCATCGGCGCCCGCATCCAGGCTCGCCCCCGGACCGGCTTCAGCGACCGTCGCGCGGCCGGAACTGACCGTGGCCGGCCGACTTCAAGTTGTCGGCCTGGCGCAGCGCCTTGTCGGCCTTCTTCGCGTCGCCCGCGATCATCGCCGCCTCCACGTCGAGCAACGCGCGCATCAGATCCTGCATCTGCGTGCGGTAGGCGAGCTGCGCCTTCAGCCTCGCCTTCTCGTCCGCCATCTCGCTCACCTGCTTGGGCAGCTCGCTCTTTGCATCGAGCGCCGCACGCTGCGCCTTCCAGATCTCGGGCAAGGCCTTCTCGAGCTCCTCAGGGGCCTTCACCGCCGCCTGCAGGGTCTTCACCGCCGCGCCGAGCTCTTCCATCGCCGCGCCCAACTTGCCTTCGCCCTGCGCCGGGGCGCGACCCGAAGTCGTGAGGGCGAACAGGAGCACGGCGGCGCAGGCCGTGGCGAGAAGGGAGGCGGTGGACTTGGACATGGAGG
This sequence comes from uncultured Planctomycetia bacterium, assembly GCA_937952135.1. Lineage (GTDB taxonomy): Bacteria > Planctomycetota > UBA1135 > UBA1135 > WYBT01. The sequence continues at coordinate 7,803 of CALFYL010000222.1, read as the reverse complement.
CTCGCGGAACAAGGTCAGCGTCGGAGCGGAGCGCCCAGCATGCGGGAGCGGCGCGGGGCGCTGCAAGTCCGCCGCGGCGAGCTCCGCCCGCTCGCGCGCGCGGACGGAGCGCCGGCGTGAGGTCAGTGCCAGAGCGTGAAGTCGAGCGCGTTGCTCAGGCCCGTTGCGAACCCGCTCGGATCCGCGGGGTCGCGGTACCAGTACTGCGCGACGACGCGCTGCCCGGCGACGAGGCTCGGGTCCGACCCGCCGAGGGCCCAGGCGCGGAAGTCGAAGGTAAAGACGCCGCTGCACGGTTGCAGGGGATTGCCGCTCGCGACCTGCACCGGCGTTCGTCGCACGGGCTGCGACGTGCACAGAACGCCGCCCTGGAAAGGGATCGCGGCGGGCGAGGAGCCGTAGAACAGAACGCCGGCCTTCAGCGCGAGCGCCTGCGTGGCGGCGATCTCGAACGGATCGCCCGAGGACAAGCTCGGCGAGCCCGTGTAGCTCATCGAAGCGACGCAGCCGTCGGAGTTCGCCTTGCCCACGCACGTCGCCTGCGGGAAGTCGCCGACGACGACGGCGAGCGAGTTGTTCGAGGTTCCGTCGGGGCACGATTCGAAGTGCACGCCATCGGGATCGACCACGGCCAGGAGCACGGAACCCGGCAGGAGCGCGACGTCCGACGCCTTGCCGCGTTGGATGTAGACGCACAGATACTCGACGCCGCCGCCCGGACACGATCCGCGGCACTCGACGCTGTAGTTGCTGAGCGCCGGGCACTGCGATGCATAGACGCAGCACGTTCCGCCGCTGATGCCGAGTGGGTCGATCGACAGGTCGAAAATCGGGAGCGCTCCGTCGAAGAGGCGCACGCCGATCGCGTCGGTCGGCGGCTCGACGCCCGGTTGGATCGCGATGTCGATCTCGACGTCGTACAGGCCCGGCGTCGAGCCCGCCGAGATGCGGACGGCTTCGACGGCGAGGTCGCAGTAGACGTCGGCTCGCGCGCTTGCGGTCAGCGCGAGGAGCGAAGTGAGCGCGGCCGCTGCAGCGAACGCGCGGCGTTGGAGCTTGTGGCGGGGTTGCATGAGAGGACTCGCTAGGCGTTTCTTGGACGCGAACTTTGGGGGCCGTCGGCCGACGTCGGCCGACACGGACTGCCCGTGCGAGCGCCGCGCGCGAAACGGCTGGCGGAATCCACATTCCGCGCGCATCGGTGTCGCGCGATCCCAGCGCGGAGAACGCGCGGCCGCCGGCGCCGTGTGCAACACTGAGCCGAACCGGCCAGGAGGGCCCCCATGAACGCCAAAGCCAACTCGATCGTCGCCGCTGTCTTCGCCACCGTCTCCGCCGCGATCTTCACCTTGCTGACCTGCGCCGCCGCGCTCGCTCAAGACAGCGCGAAGAAGGCGCTCGAGGCCTCGCCGCGCCACCACGAATGGGTCGAGGTCGCGCAGGGCGAGCGCAAGGTGCGCTGCTTCGTCGCGTTCCCCGAAGTCGCGAAGAAGGCGCCGGCGGTGCTCGTCATCCACGAGAACAAGGGGCTGACCGACTGGGTGCGCTCGGTGGCCGATCAACTCGCCGCTAAGGGCTTTCTCGCCATCGCGCCGGACCTGCTGTCGGGCGCGGGACCCGAAGGCGGCGATACGACGAGCTTCGCGAGCACCGACGCGGCGACGAAGGCGATCTATGCGCTCGCGCCCGAGCAAGTGAAGCTCGATCTCGACGCCGTCGCGGACTACGTGCTGAAGCTCGAGGCGTGCGACGGCAAGTTGAGCGTCGCGGGCTTCTGTTGGGGCGGCAGCCAGAGCTTCAACTACGCCGCGCGGCGCGAGGGGTTGCGCGCGGCGTTCGTGTTCTACGGAGGCGCGCCGACCGACGAAGCGGTGCTCGCGAAGATCGAGTGCCCCGTGTACGGGTTCTACGGCGAGAACGACGCGCGCATCACGGGCGCGGTGCCGGCGACGGTCGAGGCGATGAAGAAGCTCGAGAAGCGCTTCGAGCCGACGATCTACGCCGGCGCGGGGCACGGATTCGTGCGCGCGGGCGAAGCGAGCGACGCTTCGGAGGCGAACAAGAAGGCGCGCGACGAGGCGTGGAAGCGCTGGGTCGAGTTGCTCGGAGCGAAGTGAGCCGTTCCGAGCGCGCTCACGCGCCGCCGGGGGCCGGGGCGCGTCGACTCAAGGGCACGTCGTGAAGGCGATCCCGTTCGAAAGTCCCGTCGTGCTCGCGCTCTGCGGGTCGCGGAACCATGCCTGCATCCAGAACGACGAACCCGCGGGGGAGGACGCGATCAACGCGCTGAGCGGATAGCTGAACGCACCGCCGCACGTTCCCGCGGCGCCGCCGGAGTTCTGCGCGGGCAAGCGCAAGAGCGGCGGAGCGACGCACAGGAAGCCGCCTTGGAACGGGGCGGCGAGCGGACCGTTGAAGCCGCGGAACACGAGTCCCGCGCGCTGGCCCTCGACTTGCGCGACGTTCACGACGAACGAGCCGCTCGGCGAGGGGACACCGCTCGCGGAGATCGCGGGCAGGCAGCCGCTCGAGGAGAGCTTCGCCGTGCAGTAGGTCTGCGGCACGGGGCAGCCCTCGGTGATGCGCAGCGCGAGCGGCGAACCCGTGAAGAGCTGGCCGTCGCCGCGGCGCGAGACCGCCTGCAGGCCGCTCGTGCCGACGTTGGCCGCCGCGAAGTACACGCCCGTCTGGTTGGATCGCAAGCGCAGCCAGTGGCGGCCGGCGGGCAGCGCGACCTGGAACGGCCGGCGGATCCAGTTGACCGTGGCCGTGTTGAAGCGGAACTGGCAGGTCGACGAGGCGATCGGCGCCGACTCGTCCGCGAAGTTCGCGCCGTTGTCGGGGAACAGCGTGGCCGTGAAGCCCGAACCGTCGGCGTAGTTCACCGTGAAGCCGTCGACGTGGACCTCGCCGACGTTCCAGCCGCCTGCGGGCACGTCGAAGGGCGCGAAGATCTCGAACTGCAAGTTGCTCGAGGGCCCCGGTCCGCCGAGCGTGAGACTGGAGACGGCCGGGTTCGAGCCCTGGTCGACGAGGAACGTGAACGAGGGGCACGGATCGAGCTCGCACTCGTCCGGGACACCGTTCGCGTTGCAGTCGCTCGAGACGGAGTTCGCTATGTCGAGCGCGTCGCCGGCGCCGTTCGCGTTGCAGTCGGCGAGGGCTTGGGCCTGCGCGCCGGTGCTGAGCGCGAGGCTGGAGGGCGAAGGCCCGCTCGCGATCGAGTAGATCGTCGTGCGGCCCGTGCCGTTCAGCTCGGTGCGTTCGACGCGGTCGTGCAGATCGTCGGCGAAGTAGAGCTTCCCGCCGGCGCGGTCGACCAGGAGCGAGATCAGCCCGCCGCTCTGCACCACGCCCGGCGACGAGTCGACGAGCACCGTGAACTCCGTGTCGTCGAGCTTCACGCGGCCGACGAAGTCCGAGAGCGTGTCGGCGTCGAGCCAGTAGAGGTGGCCGCCTGCGATGTCGAGCTCGATGTCCCGCACCGAGCTCACGCCGCGCACGACCGTCAGCACGTTCGAGCCGTCGAGGTTCATGCGGCGGATCACGTTGTCGCCGCCGAAGTACACGTGCCCGTTCGTTCCGTCGACCGCCACGCCGCTGAGCGGAAACGTCTGCGTCGCCACAAAAAGCGGCTGCGGGCTCGACCCGTCGACGTTCGAACGCCAGATCTGGTTGCCCGAGGTGAAGTACATCTTGCCCGCGCCGTCGAAGCGCGGAGCGCGCGTGCTCCCGGTCGCCGTCACGAGGCTCGTGAAGCCGCTTCCGTCGAGGTTGACGCGAACGATGTTCTCCGGCGACGCCATGTCGGCGATGAAGAAGCGCTGCGTCGGCGGATCGAAGCTCATGCCGACCGGCAGCCACTCGTTCGACGGCAGCGCGAACAGGGTCTGCGGGTTCGAACCGTCGAGGCCCATCGAGCGCACGCGCGCGGCGTTGAACTCGTACTCGGTGAAGTAGAGCTGTGTCTGCGCGCCGGCGACGGAGGCCAGGGTGAGGAGGGCGAGCGAAGCGACGAGGGCTTTGGGGGTCATGGTGGAGTACGCGGCGGAACTCGAGGCGTCACTCAGGGTGGGCGTACGAAAGCATTCAGGGTGCGTCGGCCGGTCCACGGCCAACACACCCTGAGACTACTCGACAACGTTCGCGCGCGGTGGAATCGACAGCGCTACTCGACGAGCGAGAAGCGCAGCTTCGCGCGGTCGAGTTCGTCGCAGCGCTTGCAGAACTCCACGAAGGCTGGGAACTGCTCCGGCGTGAGGTGCAGGGGCGGCGCCAGCAGCGAACGTTCGACGACGAACGCGTGCTCGCCGTCGGGCTGCATCGTCTGCCGGAAGCGCGCACCGGCGCACTCGAGCTCGACGTCCTCGAGGCCCTGCACGAGCTTCAGCTTCGGATCGAGCTCGAAGCGCACTTTCCACGAACGCACCAGCGACTGCGGGAAGAAGAACGGCTGCTTGCGCTCGCCTTCGCCGCGCGCGAGCCCGCTCAACTGCAGCGCGGGGAACGGCGAGCGGCAGGTGAGCTCGTCCTTGTCCTTGTCGAGGTAGCGCTTGTGCACGCCGTCGGCCCGGATGTGAAGATCCGCGTCGTCCTCGAGGCCCGGCCAGGTGTGCTCCTCGAGCTCGAAGCCGCGCACGATCTGCGACCCGATGCGCGCCGCGGTCTGCTTGAGCTGCGCCTTTGGCGCCTCGCGCAGGCCTTCCTTCCACAGGTGGCCGATGTTGCCGGTCGGCGCGAAGTCGATGGCGATGCGCGCCGAGCGATCCGCCTGCAGCGCGATCGTCATCTGCGTGCTCTCGCCGCTCAACTCGTCGAGCGGCGCGTCCGGGCACTCGAGGAAGCGGCCCGAAAGCACGCTCAAGCCCTCCGCGCGCGGCGAGTCGAGCAACTGCTTCCCGTAGGGCATGGTCTTCGTGCCGAGGTCGCACCACGCTTCGGGACCGTCGTCCGGACGCACGACCACGAGCATGCGGCCGATCCAGCGGCCCAGGTCGAGGAAGGCCGGATCGGGTTCCCGGTCCGCGCGCGGATCGACGCCGCGCGACCACACGAGCTCGTGCTCGATCCCGACCGCCGACAGCAGCGCCGAGTAGAGCACCGCCGGGTTGCCCTCGCGCTGCAGCAGCGCGCCGGTCGCCGACGCGTAGCCGCCCGAGCGCTTGTCGAGCGCCGTCACCACGAACCCGTGCAGCGCGCGAGCCTGCGCCTCCTGGCCGGCGACGGACGCGGTGGCGCGCTGCGCGGCTTCGACGATCTGAGGCGTCGCCCGCAGCGAAGCCGCGATCTCGACGCGCGCTTGCTCCGCCATGCTCTCGCGCGAGCGCGGCGTGCCGAACTGCACCCAGGGCAGGTACCACGGCGGCGGCGGCGAGAGCGGCTCGGGAATCACGCGCGCCACGTCGCGCAGCTCGAACACATGCACCACGCGCTCGCCGTCCTCGAATTGCTCGTGCTGGCCTTCGAAGTTGCGCAGCTCCATCTCGAGCCCCAGCTTCTTCGGCGCCGAGATCACGTAGCGCGAGAGGAAGAACGGCTCATCGGTCGACGCGAAGCTCCACTGCGGAAGGACGAGGCGGCCTTCGCGGTTCGGTCCGCCGCTGTACTTCCACACCAACTCGACCGTGTCGCCCGGCTCGAGCGCGGGCATCACGTACTCGCCGTCGACGAGGACGGGCTCGTACTCCTTGCCGTCGGAGGCCTTGAGCGTCGCGATGCGCAGCATCTCTTGCTGCTGGCCCTGTTTGCCGAGCGCTTCGCAGCCTTCGAGGTCGCGCGCGACCGAGCGCGAGTGGCTCACCTGCTCCCACGCCCCGTCGTCGAACACCCAGACCGCCGCCGCGTCGATCGCGCGGACCACGTGGTCGTTCCAACGTGCGGCGTCGAAGCCTTCGAGCTCGCGCGCGGTGTCGATCGACCACTTCGCGAAGAACTGCTCCGCGGGATCGGCCTTGCCGAGCGCGCGCAGCCGCTCGCGCAGCGCGTCGTCGCCCGGTGCGAGCGCGAGCGCGGCCTCGAGTTGCAGCGCCTCGGCCGCACTGTTCCCGCGCAGCCGCGCGAGGTCCGCGAGCTTGCGGCGGTAGTACGCCGACTCGGGGTGGAGCTGCGCGAGCTCGAGCACGATCGCCTCGGCCGCCGCGTAGTCCGCGACCGATTCGAGGTAGCTCGCGAGTTCGTCGCGCTCGTTCTCGCCGCCGATTTCGGCCGCCAAACGCCCCAGGCGCAGCGCTTCGTCGACTTCGCCGAGCGCGGCGTGGGCCTGCGCGACGGCGCGGAGCTGCGCGGGCGACCCTCCGGCCGCCTCGATGGCGCGGGTGCGCTCCGCCGTGGCCCGCGCTTGTTGTCCGTGGCTCGCCCAGTGCTGCGCGAGCGCGGTCGCGGCGCGCGGACTCTCGGGCGCCCTCGCGGAGGCTTCGAGCAGCGCGCGTTCCGCCGGGACCTCGAGTTCGAGCCGGCTGAGCACGTACCAGCGCTGCAGCGGTTCGTGCGGCGAGTTCGGAGCGGCGTTCGTCGTCGCGCGCAGCAAGTCGAGCGCATCCTCCTCGCGGTCCTCCGCCGACCAGACCTCCGCCAGCGCCGAGACCGCGCGCAGATTCGTCGGATCCTCGACCGCGAGCGACTCGAACATGCCGCGCGCGCGGCCGCGCGCCCAACTCTGCGGCGCGTAGCACTCGCCGTTGAAGAACTCGGCGAGCCACGTGCGCGCACCCAGCAGCGTCGCGTCGGCGGCGACGGCTTGCGAGAGCCGTTGCGAACCGCGCACGGTCTCGCCGAGCCACAGATGCGCCGCGCCGAGCAGCGCGAGCCCGCGCGGCGACGTGTCCGCTTGCTCTTCGAGCCACGCGAGCGCGTCGACGACCGGCGTTTGCGGCGGCGCCGCGGCGACGGCCGAGCCGAGCTCGGGGAGGGTGTCGGTCCCCTCGAGCCCCGGGTACGGCGCGCCGCGAGAATCGAGGACGCGCACCGCGAGGCGCACGCGCGCGCCGAGGTTCAACGCGATCACGACTCGATTGCCGCCGCTGCGCAGCACGGTGGGGAAGCGAACCTTCTTCGCGCGCTCGCGCCAGAGCAGATCGAAATGCTCGCTCGGCGCGTCGTTGATGCGCAAGTCGAGCGACGGGTCGTCGATCTCCGACAGCGCTCCGCCGTCGCGCCAGCTCCGCGTCGTGGTCCACGCCGGCCCGCTGTCGCCGCTCACGTCGATTTCGATCCACGCGGGCCCGCCCTGCGCCGCTCGGAAGCCGAACAGCACCGCGCCCCAGCCGAACTCGTCGCCGACGAGCTCGTCGGGATCGACGAACAGCTCGAGCTTCGGCTGGACGCACGCGGTCCAGCGTTCGAGCTTGCCCGGATAGCCGCGGTGCTCGCGCTCGAAGCCGGGCGTCTCGAGCAGCGCGAGTCGCGCGGCGCGGTCGTAGACATCCGGCAGCGGACCGATGACCAGGCTCGGGCGCAGGCGGTCGCGGCCCAGGTCCGCGGCCGGCGCGATGCCGAGCGACGCACGTTCGGGGGCGTGCTCCAGGCGCAGCGCTTCGAACTCCGCGCGCGCGGCGGGGGTCATGCGCGCGGCATCGAGCAGGAGGCAGCGCTCGACGAAAGCGCGGGGTCTGTCGGCCGAGAAGTCGCGCAGCACGCGCAGGCCGAGCTCGACCAGCGGATGGTCGGGCGCGCGTTCGATCAGCGCCAGAAGCTCCGCCGCGCGCGCGTCGCGGTCGTCGGCGAACAGGTGCGGCGAATCGAGCAGGGCCGCGGACCAATCCGCGGCTTCGACGGCTTGGGCGCGAGCGGGCGCGGCGACCAGGG
>CALFYL010000221.1 GCA_937952135.1 uncultured Planctomycetia bacterium | reverse complement strand
GGCGCGAGACTCAGGCGCGAGTCTCAGGCGCAACTCTCAGGCGCGAGCGGCTTGACCTTCCGCGGCGCGGTTCGTTTCGACGGACTGCGCCGTCTGCGTTTCGACGACCGACTCGATCAGGCGTGCGACGCTGGCCCAGCCCAGCTTCTCCTCGGCGAACGCGCGGGAAGCCAGCGACCAGCGCTTGCGCGCCTGCGGCGATCCCGCGGCGCGCGAGAGCGCGGCGGCCCAGCCTTCGGCGCTCGCGTCCTCGAGCACCCAGCCGCGGACGTCGTGTTGGATCAGGTGCACGCCGCGCGTGCCGCCCGCGATCAGCGTCGGCGCGCCGCAGGCGAGCGCGCGCTCGACATCCCACGCGGCGCGGACACCCTCGCCGCCGAGCGCCGCGAAGAGCGTGCTCGACGAGAGCAACGGCGCGAAGGCTTCGTCGGACAGCGACAGGAAGTGCACGCGGCCGCCGATGCCGGCGCGGTAGGCGCACTTGGCGAGGCGCGCGGGCGGCGGGCCGTCGCCGGCGACGACGAGCGACCAGTCGTCGCGTTGCCCCACCGTGGATGAGAAGGCGGTCACGAGGCGCTCGAGCGAGTCCGTCGAGGCGTAGCTGGCGCGGCAGCTCAGGATGCGCCCGCGGATCTGGCGCCGCGCGAGTTCCTCGCTGGCGCGGCCCGGTCGGTGGCTGTCGAGGTCGACTCCGTGCGCGACCGAGTGCACGCGCGCGGCGTCGAAGCCGCGGCGGAGGGAGCGCTCGCGGGCCTGCGGCTCGAGCGCGAGCACCGCGGCGGCCGTGCGGCGCACGTAGCGCCCCCACAGCGCCTCGCCGACGCGCCACAGCGCGCGCTGCGCGGGCCGGCCCTCGGCCCAGGGCGCGGCCTCGATCAACGCCAGGGGCGCTCCGCCGCGGCGTGCGGTGCGAGCCCCGAGCCACGCGGCCGGCGACAGCGCGTCGTAGGCGATCACGGCCTGGGGCTCGAAGAGCGCGACCGAGGCGCCCACGGTCGGTCGTTTCGGTCCCCGGCTCTTCGACGGTTCGTCCCCGTTCGAGGCCCCGCGGACTTGCTCGGATCGGCCCATCGCCGGCGCGGCCGGCCCGAACACCCGCACCGTGTGGCCGCGCGCCGAAAGTTGCGCGGCGAGCCCGAACGCGTGGGCGTTGTCGCTCACGAGGGCCGTGAGCGGATCGACGAGCACGGCGATCTTCCAACGCGTGGACATGGAGACTTCTGCGGTCCGCGCCGGAAGGGAAAGAAGTTCGGGCGCAGGAAAGACTAGCTCAGGACTCAAGTCGCGGTCGGGGACTCGACGTGCGGCGACTCCGTTTGGATCGGAGAGTCGGCAAGCGTTTCTTGATCGGATCCGTCGACTCGCGCCCCGCGCGCGGTTCGCCGAAAGGAGCGCTCATGCGCCGGCGCCGAGCACCGAGAACTGCTCGTACCCGTCCGACGAAACCCACGCGAGCCGCCATGCAAGCACCTCTCCCGCGCCGCCGCGCGCCCCGTCCGATCCCCGGCGCCGAACAACCCGTGCGCGGGCTGTTCGTCGATCGCTTCGGCACCTTGATCGAATCCCCGGGCCCGGCCGGCTTCCGCGCGTTCGACCCCGCGCACATCTCCGCCGCGGCCGTCGACGCGCTGTTCCGCATCTCGCGCAACGGCTGGAACGTGTACCTCGTCGGCAACGAGGACGCCGTCGCAAACGGCAAGGCCTCGGACGCGCAGTGGCTCGAGTTCGAGCGCCACCTGCTCGACCACCTGGGCAAGCGCGGCGTCGCGATCCAACGCAACTACGCCTGCCTCGACGACATCGCGGGCAAGGGCGCGCACAAGAAGCTCTCGGTGTTCCGCTTCCCCGACACGGGCGTGTTCTTCCACGCCGCGCAGGTCGACGGAATCGACCTGCGCCGCTCGTACCTCATCGGCGACAGCACGCTCGAGATCGCGGCCGCGTCGCGCGCGGGCCTCAAGACGCTCGGCGTGCGCACCGGCTTCGGCTGCCGTGACGAATCGCTCGCCGTGGCCCCCGACCTGTGCGTCGACGACGTCGTGAGCGCGCTGGACCTGTTCCTGCGCAGCGAAGACTTCGCGCTGCGCTAGCGAGCTGGCGGCGGGGCGGCCGTTCGCGGCCGACTCCGCGAGCCGCGGCTACGGTCGGTCCGCCCAGCGCGGGCCGAAGGGCGTGACGATCAGCTCGCCGTGCCGCCGGATCGGCGGGTACTGCGACGGATCGAAACGCGGAAGCGAATTCGACGGGCTCGGAGCACCCGGCTTCGGGCCCGAGCTCGTTTCCGTCGCGCCTCGCGGGTCGAGGGCCCGCGCGTCCGACGGGGCCACTGACGAGCTCTTCGGCGGCGGCGCCTCGCACCGCGCCCGAGGAAGCTCGAGCCCCGCGCCTCGCAGCCACGTCCCGTCCTCCCCGGCGGCGGACGCCGGCGCAATCCGGCTGCTCTCGATGCGCGCCGGCTCGGCCTGCGGCGCGCGCTCTCCCCGGAAGGGAGCGCTCTCGCGCGAGCTGCGGCCCCAAGGCCAGGCGAAGTCCGACCACGGCGGCGCCTCGTCGTGGCGCTCGAACGCGGCCTTCGGACGCGCGGGCGCGGGTCCCTGCACGAACGTCGGAGTCGCGCCCGCTTCCAGCCGCACGTGCGCGCCGGGGAGCACGGTCCACGGCGGACTCACGAGCCCGGAAGCGCTTCGATGGAACAGCGCGAGCGGCGCGCCGGCGACGTGCCGAAGCTCGAGGCGGCCGTCGGCGAGCCGGCGCACGCCCGCGGCGCCGACGTCGAGCTCGACGCGCCAGCCGCCGCCGAGGTCGAGCCGCAGCGGGCCGCGGCGAACCTCGAAGTCGAGCTCGCTCACGCGCCAAGCAGTGACCATCACCCCGGCGCCGTCCAGCGGCGCGCGCCACTCGAGCGCGGACGAGCCGCGCAGCTCCAAGCTGGCTTCGCCGCGCCACCGCAGCGCGAGCCGGGATGCAGGGCCGATCTCCAGGTACGCGGGGCCGTCGACGACGCGCGCGTCACCGCCGCCCAGCAGCGTCTCGACGCCGCTGGGAAGCGCGAGGTCCGCGCGCCCGGTCGCGAGCTCGATCCGCGCCGGCGCGAGATCGCCCCCCAGCGCCGCCGCCAACACCCATGCGTTCCACATCTGTGGGAAGCGACATCGACGCGCGGCGCGCGCGCTCTGGATCGAGAGCCGCGCGAGTCCGCGCGCGAGCGCTTCGCCTCGCCCGCCTCGGAAAGAACTTCCCGCCGCGGAGCGAGACGCCGCTCTCAGCCGAACTGCTTGCGCAGGAACTCGGCGCGCAGGCGGTCGCGCTCGGTCGGATCGAGCAGATCGGCGTCGACTTCGCGCTTCAGCAGCGTCTGGAGGTGCGCCTTCTGGATCTGCACGCGCAGCCGCGCCAGCGTGTCGAGCGGCACGTCGCTGAAGATGCCGAGCACCTGGCCGAGGCGCAGGTTCGAGAGGTGCGCGAGCGCGCCGTCGGTCGGCATGGCGCGCGAGGTCCGCAGCAATCCGTGCGAACGCCGCACGCGGTCCTCGATGGCGCGCTTGTGCGTGCGGTGCAGCTCCGCGCGCACCGAGCGCTCGAACTTCAGGATCGCGGGCACGAGCTCGTGCAACTCGGCGATCAAGTCCTCCTCGCTGCGGCCGAGCGTGACCTGGTTCGAGATCTGGTAGAAGTCGCCGATGGCGCGCGAACCTTCGCCGTAGAGGCCGCGCACGGCGAGGCCCGTGCGGCTCGCGGCGGTGAAGACCTTCTCGATCTCGCTCGGCGCCATCGCGAGCGCCGGCAGATGCAGCATCACCGAAGCGCGCAGGCCGGTGCCGACGTTCGTCGGGCAGCACGTGAGGTAGCCGTAGCTGTCGGCGAAGGCGTACGGAATCGCCTGTTCGAGCGCGCGGTCGAGCTCCTTCGCGCGCTCCCACGCGTCCTCGAGCTGGAAGCCGCTCGACATCGACTGCAGGCGCAGATGGTCCTCTTCGTTGATCATCACCGACAGGCGCTCGCTGCGGCTGAACGCCACGGCGCGGCCCGGCTGCGCGGCGCGCTCGTCGGAACTCGGCGCGAGGTCGCGGCTGACGAGGTGCCGCTCGCGCAGCAGCAGGCGCCACACGACCGGCGCTTCGGCGATCGAGGTCCACAGCATCTCGCCGTCGAGCTTGAGGCGCACCAATTCGGGGCGCAGCTCGCTGGCGAGCTCGGCCGCGCGCTCGTCGGAGAGTTTGGTGACGAAGGGCCGGCCGGCGACGTTTCGCGCGAGGCGCACGCGGCAGGAGACGACCACGTCGCTGTCGACCCCCTGCGGGATGAGCCACGAAGGAACGCGTTCGGCGAAGCGCAGCGGATCGACGGGGAGGGATTGCACGGCGGAGTGGAGGCGGAGTGCGCGTAGCGTAGCAACGCGAGCGCTTCGAACGATCGGCGGACGATTGCGCGCCTCGAGATGCGCGGGCAAGCTCTCGTTCGATGAACCGACGCCTTCGCGCGACGCTCGCTTCGTTCGCGCTGGCGCTCGTTTCCAGTCCCCGCGCCGAAGCTGGGCGCCAGGCCGCGGCTACGCGCGATCCCGCCGCTGCCGCGAGCGCGAAAACCACGCGGCCGGACGGATTCAAGGTGTTGCTTTGGCGCAGCGAGGCGGCGCTCGACGAGCTGACGCGTTCGCTCGGCGGGATGTGCGTGCCTCGCGGACAGGCCGAGCTCGAGCGCGAGCTCGACGAAGCGGGCCTCGACTACCTCGTGTTCAACGCCGCCGGCCGCGACGACTTGCACCTCGAGCGCGAGCGCGCGTCGTGGAGCGTCCCGTGGCGCGCGTGGCTCGCTGGCCGCGACCCGGCGCACTTGCGGCGCGTGCCGTGCCTCGCCGCGCCCGAGACGCTCGAGCGATTGCGGGCGACCCTGCGCGACGTGCTCGACGACCGGACGGGCCCGCGCGGCCTCGGCGTCTCGCTCGGCGACGAAGTCGGGCTCACACCCGGCGGCGCACCCCACGACGTGTGCCAGTGCGAGCTGTGCGAGGCCGCGTTCGCCCTCTGGAACGGCCGACTCGCGCGTCCGTGGCTCGACGGGGAGGGCCGCGCGCTCCGGCTCGCCGAGATCTCGACGGACGCCACGTGCGGCGCGCTCGCGCGCGACGAAACCGCACCCATCGGCGCGTGGCTCGCGCGGCGCGAGTTCCACCAGGACCAGCTCCAGGAGGTGCTCGCACGACTCCACGACGACGTGCGAGCGCGCGCCCCCGGCGTGCGGGTCGGACTGCTCGGCGTGTCGGGCCGCAGCGCCTTCGCGGGCGTCGCGGTGGAGCGCGTGCTCCCGCCGCTCGACTTCCTCGAGTGCTACCGCGTCGGCGACGCGCGCGAGTTGCTCTTCACGCTCCGCCGCCCGGAGCAGCGCGCGTGGATCACGCTCTTTCGCGACGAACGCGGTCCCCACGCGAGCGCCTGGGCGGCGTGGGAGCACTGGATGCGCGGAGGCGACGGCGCGGTCGTGTGGAGCGACAAGGAGCTGCGCGCCGAGCCGCAGCTCGCCGAACGCTTGAAGCGCGCGCTCGCGCGCATCGACGCGCTCGATCGAGAGCTCCCCCACTTCGCGCCGAGCCCGCGCGGCGTCGCGCTCGTGCACTCCGCGCGCTCGCTCTCGGCCGCGTGGCTGCGGGAAGCCGTCGTCGACGGTCCGTCGTGGCCGAACCGCTTTCCGAGTTGGCAGGAGAAGCACGGCGTGTACGAGTCGGCGCGCAACGCGTGGCTGGCGCTGCTCGACGACTGCGGCGCGCAAGCCGGCAGCCTTCCGAGCGACGCGCTCGACTCGGAGGCCGCGAAGCGTTTCACGGTGCTCGTCGCCAGCAACTGGCTCGTCGTCGACGAGGGGGACCTGCTGCGACTCGCGCGCTACCTCGAGCGCGGCGGAACGCTGCTCGTGAGCGGCGAATTCGCGTGGATCGACTCGCGCGGCCGCAAGCACGCGGGCGACGTGCTCGAGAAACTCGAGGCGGCGCACGAGGGTCGGGTGCTGCGCGCGGATCGCAGTCTGGCGAGCTACGCGAGCGCGCCCTTCGACGCTGCGCTCGTGGAACGCACGCGCAGCTGGCTCGCGACCAAGGGCGTGGAGCTCGCGCCCTGGCGCATCGAAGACCGCACGCGGCCGTGGATCGAGACCTGGAGCACGCACCTCGAGGAGGGGGCGCGCATCACGATCGGCGCCCTGCTCCCGCGTCTGAACGACGCGGCGCGGCTCGACTGGCCGGAGCAAGTTCGCTTGAGCTTCGCGGCGGACGAGCAGGTCGAGTGGCTGCACCCCGCTCCGCTTTCCGCGGCGCCGAGCGAGAGTTCCGAGGTCGAGCGGACCGCGTTCCGCATCGCGCCCGCCGCCGGCGACGCCGTCGTCTTCCGCATCCGCCGCGCGCGCTGAGCGCGAACGACACGCGTCAGCGCAGCGGCCGGAAGACGCGCAGCAAATTGCGCCAGCGGCTGCGGAGTTCGCGGCGCAGCTCGTCGTACACCACTTCGCGTTTCGCGAGGCTGTTTTCGAGCCCGCTCGCGAGTTGCAGCGTGCGCCGCAAGTCGCCGTCGGAACGTTCGAGCGCCTGTTCCACGAGCTCGCGCGCGGCGTGCTCCCCGGCCAGATCGCGCTCGAGGTTCGCCAGCGCGGCCTTGTGCCCGGCGAGGTCCGCGCTCGACTCCGCCAGCGCCGCTTTGTGCCCCGCGAGATCCGCCTGCAGTTCCGCCATCGCGCGCCGGTGCGCTTCGATCTCGAGCTGCGCGTTCGCGAGTTCGCTCTTGTGGCCTTCGAGCTCGAGCTTCACGTCGCGCAGCGCCGCGCGGTGGCCCTCGAGGTCGCGTTCGCGCTCGGCGACGTCCAGCCTCCAGGCTTCGAGCTCGCGCTCGCGCTCGGCCGCCGTCCGCTCGAGCTCGGCGCGCACCTGCGCGAGCTCGTCGAGCAGCTTCGCGCCGTGGTGGCCGTCCACGCGCAGGTGCTCGAGCTCGTCGTGCGCGATCGCCAGCGCCTTGCGATGGCCTTCGAGGTCGTGCTCCAGGGTCTGTTGCGCCTCGCGGAACGCTCGCCGCTCGCCCTCGAACTCGCTGCAAACGCGTTGAAGGTCCGCCTCGAGCCGGGCGATGTCCGCCCGCGCCGTGGCCACGAACGATCGGTGGCCCGCGAGGTCGGCGCTCAGGTCGCGCACCGAGCTCTGGAACTCGTTCCGCTCGCCGAGCCAACGCGTGCGCTCGGCGTCGAACTCGAGCAGCGCGGGAGTGAGCTTCGCAAACGGAGTCAGCGCCCCGTTCGGCGCCGCCGGCGGCGCGAGCAGCCGCGCGGGATCGGGCAGCTTCGCGTCTCCGATCGCCGCGACGACGACGTGGCGGTAGCACGGCTGCGCGTGGTCCGAGGCGTAGAGCTCGGCGTTGTACCAGCGCTGGAAGTCGCGCGCGACGCCGCGCAGCGACGCGTCGTAGTCGAGGTACATCGACAGGCACTGCAGGATCAGCCAGCGCTCCAGATTCGCGTGCCCGATCGAGAGGACGCGCGCACCCGACTCCTTCAACTGCGCCTCGGTGGCGGTTCGGTCGGGCAGGCCGTGCGAACGGTGTTCGTCGAGGTAGCGGTGCTCGACGCCGAGCTTGTCCTTGAGGAAGCGCTTCAGCAGCTCCTCCGCCTCGGCGACGCGCGGATGCGAGTACGGCCCGGCGAGGACCACCCAGCGGCGCGCGACCCGGCGGCATTCGGCGACGAAGGCCGCGCGCGAAGCGGGCGGCACGTGTTCCAGCGTGTCGAAGGCGCACACCGCGTCGAACGAGCCGTCCTTGAACGGCAGGCGCGCGCCGTCGCCGAGCACCAGCCCGGCGGAGTCGGACGGCTCCATGTCGACGAGGTCGATGCGCGCGTCCTCGAGGAAGTCGCGCAAGACCGCCGTGCGCCCGCCGACGTCGAGCACGTGCAGACGCTCGCCGTGGCCGCGCAGCTCGCGAAGCAGGTCGGCCACCAAGCGATAACGTTGGTACTGATCGAACGGCAGCGCGAGCACCGCGTCGTTCATGCGTTCGACTCTCCACTCAAATCGCCGCCGGGACGGCGGCGACGCACGCTCCAGCGCGAATTCAAGTGGAGCATGCCGTGTTGTTGTCGCTTGGGGTCGAGCACCTCGAAGGTCAGCACGTGCTCGCGATGGTCGATCGGGGTCGGCGCGGCCTTCGAGTGATCGTAGAGGAACGAGGTGAGGTAGTACTGGCCGTGGAGCAGCGCGAGCTTGTCGGCGCTCATCACGACCTCGCCCTCCTCTCCCGCTTCGACGTCGCGGATCTCGAGCGGCTGGTCGCGCCAGTGGTGGTTCGAGCCGTTCACGTAGGTGCCGTCGCTGCGGTAGATGCCGAGGCCGAACACCGGGTTCTTCGTGGCCTGGTGCGCCTTCCAGCGCAGGCGGATCGAGAACGGCTCGCCGGTGCGCAGCACGTGGCTCGCGACGCCGTCGGGGCCGAGCATCTGCACGTCGACCACCTCGACCTCGCCCGAACCCCAGCGCGGGTACTCGCTGCTTCCGCGGTTCAGCGCCGAGAGGCGCTCGTTTCCGCGGGCGTGGGCGCGCTTCAGGTACTCGTCGGCGACCTTCTCGGCGGTCCCCTGCTCGAGGACCTCGCCGCGGTCCATCAGCACCACCCACTGGCACATGGACTTCACCGCGCCCATGTCGTGGCTGACGAAGAGGATCGTCTTGCCCTGCTCGCGGAACTCGTTGATGCGGTTCGTGCACTTGCCGCGGAAGTGCTCGTCGCCGACCGACAGCGCTTCGTCGATGATCAGGATGTCGGGGTCGACGCTGGCGGCCACCGAGAAACCAAGGCGCACGTACATCCCCGAGCTGTAGGTCTTCACCGGGCGCTCGATGAAATCGCCGAGCTCGCTGAAGGCCACGATCTTGTCGAAGCGCTCCGCGATCTCCTCGCTCGTCATGCCGAGGATCGAGCAGTTGAGGTGGATGTTCTCGCGGCCGCTGAACTCGGGGTGGAAGCCCGCGCCGAGCTCGAGCAGCGACGCGACGCGGCCCGAGACCTCGACCGAGCCCGTGGTCGGCTTCGTCACGCCCGTCAGCAGCTTGAGCAGCGAGCTCTTGCCCGCGCCGTTCTCGCCGATGATGCCGACCGTGCTGC
Organism: uncultured Planctomycetia bacterium; assembly: GCA_937952135.1. Classification (GTDB taxonomy): domain Bacteria; phylum Planctomycetota; class UBA1135; order UBA1135; genus WYBT01. Next base: position 1,436 of record CALFYL010000221.1, on the reverse strand, counting down.
CGTGCGGGATGTCCAGGTAGACGTTTCGGACTGCCCAGAACTCCTGGTAGGTCTTGAGGCCGAACAGCAGGTCCCACAGCCGGTGCGAGGGCTTGTTGTACAAGCGGTAGCACTTGGACAGGTTCTCGGCGTAGATCGCGCTGCCACGCGCCGAGCTCTTCGTCGCCTGGTTCGGAACCGTGCTCGCCTCGGGGCTTAGGTTCGTGCTCACAAGAGATCCGGGAAGCGCTGCTTCGACTTGTTGAAGAAACTCGTGCCGAGCAGGAACGTCGCCGCCGCGACGATCGCGAAGCGCGCGAGCGGCGCCCCCTCCGGCCACTGACCGAAGATCAGGACATCGCGGTAGGCCTGGATCAACCAGTGCATCGGGTTGATGACGAGCATCCACGCGTACTCCGCCTTCACGACCTGCGCTGGCGCGTAGAAGATCGGGGTCGCGAACATCCACACGGTCAGGACGACGCCGATGAGGTGCGACACATCGCGGATGAACAGATTGAGCGCGCTGAGGATGTAGCCGAGGCCGAGCGCGAACACGTACTGAAGCACGAACAGCAGCGGCAGGACGACCAGCGAGCTGCCCAGCGCCAGCGGGACGTACTCGGGATCGCCCGGCGCGGCCCGCACCGCCGGCGCCGCCAGCGGATCGATGTAGCCGTACCACACAGCGCCCACCAGGACGAACACGAGGCCGATGCACATGTTCACCCACGACGAGATGCCCAGGTACACGGGCAGGATCTCGCTGGGGAACACGACCTTCTGGATGAGGTTGGAATTCTCGACCAGCGTCGTCGTCGCGCGCGCCACGGCCTCGGCGAAGGCCGACCACACCACGATCCCGGCGAACATCAGCAGGATCGTCTGCTCCTCGGGCTGCTGGTCGCTCCAGCGCGCCTTGAGCACCAGGCGGAACACGAACGAGTAGATCGCGAGGTTGACCAGCGGAAAGATGATCGACCAGAAGAAGCCCATCGTCGAGCCGATGTAGCGGCCCTTGAGGTCGCGCACGACGAAGTCGCGCAGCAGGCGGCGGTGGCGCCGAACCGAGCGGATGAGTTCGAACACGCTTGCGCCGCCCTCTACAGGATCCGCTTGCCCATGGCGGACAGCACGAGTTGCACCGCGAACTCCGCGGTCTTGTTGTGCTCGTCGAGGATCGGGTTGATCTCCGTCACCTCGAGCCCGAGCAGCTTGCCCGATTCGGCGGCGTGCTCCATGACGAGGTGCGATTCGCGGAAGTCGGTGCCGCCCGGAACCGGCGTGCCGACGCCCGGCGCGACGCTCGGATCGGTCCCGTCCATGTCGAAGGACAGGTGGAAGCCCGCCGTGCCGTCGGTGGCGATCGCGATCGCGCGGCGCATGACCTCGTTCATGCCGTACATGTCGATCTCGCGCATCGTGAAGACCTTCACGCCGCTCTCGCGGATCACGTT
>CALFYL010000220.1 GCA_937952135.1 uncultured Planctomycetia bacterium | reverse complement strand
CCTCGATTCCGCGCAGCGACATCGTCACCTTGACGCCCTTCGCGTCCTTCGCCTGAGGCTGCGTGAGCGGACCGGTGAACTCGCCCAGGTCCCACGCCAAGCGGTCGAAGTGGCCGTCGATGTGGCAGACGTTGCAGCTCTGCAGTTGGTTGGCGGAGTTGGCCGCGTTGATGTGGTGCTTGCGGCCCTGCTTGATCGACAGCGGCGTGCCGTCGTAGCCCGCGGACAACGTGCGGATCGGACTCACGACCGAGCCGGCGGCGATCGAACCGACGGCGAACTCGTCGACCTGGTGGTCGGCGCGGTTGTAGACGTAGAGCCGGCCCGCGCTCTCATCGAGCAGGACGCCGCGCGGACCCGCGCCGCTCGCCTGCAGCGAGGCGATGACCAGGTCGTTCACGACATCGATGACCGCCGTGGTCTTCGACTCGTAGCAGGCGACGTAGAGCAGGCTTCCCGCGGCGTTGAAGGCCATTTCGTTCGGCGTCGCGAAGCGCTCGTCCTCGAGCCCCGCGGACTTGTCGACGTTGAGGTCGATCACGCCGAAGCTCTGCGGCGGCGTCGCGACTCCATCCCACGGCGCGGCGTAAGTCACGCGATGGCTCGCGATCGCATTGCCGCCCACCGAGAACTGGTGCTCGCCCACCAGCGTGTTGTGGAGATCGACGTTCGACACGTAGAGCGCCGTCGTCTCGGGACGGACAGCGAGGTCGAAGTTCACCGTCCCCATGCGCCACAGGGCCGTCGACCCGGTGGAGATCGTTCCTCCGGACACGTCGAAGGAGAGCACGTCGCGATCGGGCGGCGGGAAGGGCGTGATCGAAGCGGCGAAGTCCGCCCACATATCGCGGATCGTCGAGATCAAAAGGCCGTTCCCGAGCGGACCCGTTCCATTGCCGCTCTCGAACGACAGCGCGTACAGCGTGTCGCCCGCCAAGGTCAGGGAGCGCGGCTCCTGGACGGCGTACGCGGTCGACGTCACGGGCACGAACGGCGAGGCGAAGTCCACCGGCGTCCCCTGCGTGCGCGTCGCGGCGTCGATCGGAACGATCTGATCCGTGGCGCCGAGTGTGACGAACGCCCGGGCTCCGTCCTGCGTGAACACCAACCCGCACGGCCGCGCTCCGAGTCTCAAGGCGCCGACCACCGGCCCCGGCTGAACGCTGTCCAGCAGCTTGCGCGTCGACGTTTCGTAGATCAGGACGGCGCCCGAGGACTGACACACGACCCACATCTCGTCCGCGCCGGGCCGCGCGCGAATCGTGACCGGGCCGAGCGCGGCGCCGAGCTCCTCCACGATCGCCCCCGTCGAAAGCTCGATCACGCTCACCGTGGCGTCGGCGATGTTCGCCACCCACAGGAACTCCTTGTCCGGCGAGAGCTCCATCGGGTGCACGGGCCCTTCTTCCAGCAGCACCCAGCGCCCGTCGCGGTTGTCCGTTCCCGCCGTTTGCGCCGCCGAGGAAAGTGCGCCGAGCGCGCAACTAGCGAGGATTCCGATCGAGCGAATCAACATGGTCTTCTCCGCTGCTGTAATGGGACTTCGTAGCAACTTCCGCCTTCGCCACGCTAGCGCCCGAGCCCGATTGCGGGCGTCCAAAGCACTTCCCAATACTGCCTCGATCGCACTTGGAGTCTCGCTTGCGAGACAAGAGTCGAGCCTTCGAGCGCTAGTTCGATCGAGCACTAGTTCGATCGAGCGTTGGCTACGCAGCGCGCGAACGCGAGCGCCCTCGCGCGCTCAGAAATCGCCGTCCGGCAGTGCTTGGCGCAGGTGATGGCGCAGGTGGCCGACGTAGTCCGAATGGAACCACGCAAGGTTCACCGGTTGGCGCTCGGGCACTTCGCGCCAGGCGATCTGGTGGAAGTTGTGGCGCGTCTGAACGCGTTCGCGCAGCTCGCGCGGAGTCGAACGAATCACGTGCGCAAGGTGCTCGTTGAGCGCTCGCCACAGCGCGATCAGCGAGCGCCAACTGCGCTCTTCGTAACGCTGCACGCGGGTCCAGTCGTCTTGCTCGTAGCCAGCGAACACGAGATCCGACTGGAAGTGAGCGCGCACGAAGCGCTGGTGGTTGTTCGACGCCGAGTCGATCAGGTGGCCGAGCAGTTGCTTGCGCGACCACTTGCCGGGCGCGAGCTCGCGCGCCGCCTCGTCGTCGCCGATCGACGCGAGCAGCGGTTCCGCGCGCTCGACGAGTTCGAGCAGCTCGACGTCCGCGGCTTCGCGCGTCACAGGCGAGCCCCGTCGAGGTGCGGCGCGTGTGGAAGCGAGCTCGACGCTAGTTCGGCTTGGAGCATGGCCCCAAGTCTACGCTCGCGCGCCGAGCCTGCGTCGCGGGCCCCGGCTGCGCGCGCGACTACGGCGCGACGACGAAGGTCAGCGCGCTCGAGAGCTGGCTCTTCTTCGGCGCGCTCGGGTCGAAGATCCAGGCCTGCACGCAGAAAGTGTCGCCGGGCGTGAGCGGGCTGCCGAGGGCGAACGGGCGGCTCGCGAGGAAGGCCTTGAGATCGAAGGCGAGCGAGCCGCTGCACGAGCCCGCGACGCCGCCGGTGCTCGTCAGCGTCGCGCGCTGCAGGGGCGGGCGCACACACAGGAAGCTCGTGCTGTTCGCGGCCCACGGCAGCGCCATCGGGCCGTTCAACCCGTACACGATGCGCGCCAAGCGCTGTCCGTCGACCTGCGAGAGCGAGAGCGTGAAGCTCGCGCTCGAGCTCGCGCTCGGAACGCCGCTGCTCGCGAGCGAGAGCGTGCATCCGCCGCTGCTGGTCGACGCCGTGCAATAGCTCGACGGCGGCGGCGTCGAGAGCGTGCGCACGAAGATGTCCGCGGTGTTGTTGAGGTCGACCGCGACGAGGTCGGGGCGGTAGCTCGAGAACGCGACCCGCAGGCCGTCGAAGGAGATCGACGGCGCGGCGCTCGTGTCGCCGGGCACTCCGCCCGTCGCGGGGAGGCTGATCACCGCGGTCGTTCCGAGCACGAGGTCGTGCTGGTACACGTCCCACTCGGAGTTGAAGTCGAAGCCGTCGAGGTTGTCGGCCTGCGAGAGGAACACGACGCTGCGGCCGTTGCCCGACATGCGCACGGACTTGCAGGCGCCGGAGCTCTCCACGCCCGTCGTGCTGACGCTCACGCGGCGCGTGACGCCCGTCGAGCGGTCGTGCACGAAGGCGTCGTCGCGCGAGTTGCCGTCGCCCGCGACGAGGTTCGTGGCCGCGCTGTGGAACGCCACGTAGCGGCCGTCGGACGAAATCGACGCGTCGGCGCAGTTGCCGTTGCCCGCCGTGCCGGCGCTGTCGCGGCTCACGCGTTCGACCGCGCCGCTCTGGAGATCGCGCACGAAGATGTCCCAGGCGCCGTTCGCATCGCCCGTGACGAGGTTCGAGGCGTTGCTGTGAAACGCTACGAACCGCCCGTCGCCCGAGAGCGAAGGCGCCGCGGAGTGGCTCGAACCCTGCGCCCCGCTCGAGTTCACGCTCGCGCGCGTTGTGATTCCGCTGTGGCGGTCGTGCACGAACACGTCCCACGAGCTGTTCGTGTCGCCGACGACTAGGTTCGTCGCCGCGCTGTGGAACGCGACGTAGCGGCCGTCGCCCGAGATCGAAGGCGCGTAGGACACGCCGTTCGCCTCCGCTCCGGCCGAGCCGCCGCTCACGCGCGTCGTCGCGCCGCTCTGCGTGTCGTGCACGAAAACATCGGGGAATCCGTTCGTGTCGCCCGCCACGAGGTTCGTGGCCCCGCTCAGGAACGCGACGAAGCGCCCATCGGCGCTGATGCGCGGCGCGCTGCTGTAGCCGTCGCTCTGCGCGCCGCCGGTCGCGACGCTCACGCGCGTCGTCAGCCCCGACGACGAGTCGTGCAGGAAGATGTCGTCGGCGTTGTTGCTGTCCCCCACCACGAGGTTGTTCGCGCCCGACTGGAACACGGTGCGAGTTCCGCTCGCCGAGATCCACGGGTCTTGGCAGTACTGATTCGCCTGCACGCCGCCCGCTCCGACGCTGACGAGTTCGAACGCTTGAGCGCCAACCGGCTTCGAGAAGGCGAGGACCGAAAGCAGGCCGAGGGCCGCGGTGCGTGCGAGGGAGATTTGCATGAGAAGGGTCGAGCGAGCGAGAGCGGAGCGGGAGAAGACGAGTCGAGTGCGTGGCGCGATTCGGGCGTCGTCAAGACGAGCGCCGCGCGGAGCGCGCGTCCCGAGGTCCGTCGATCGGGAATCGAGCGAACCTCGGGACGATGGGTGGCAGGGAGCGCGGGCGGCGCGCCCCTGGGGTCACGGGAAGATCGTGAACGCCAATCCGTCGGTGAGGCCGGTCGTGCTCGGGCTGCTCGGATCGCGCGTCCAGTACTGCGTGTAGATCGTTTCGCCGACCGCGAGCACCGGGTCGCCGCCGCCTTGGATCAGCACGTTGAGGTCGATCGAGTACGCGCCCGAGCAGTCGTTCGGACCGGCGTTGCCGAGCGAGTCCTGCACCGCGGTGCGGCGCGCGGGCTGCGCAACGCACTTCGTTCCGCCCTGGAACGGAGCGTTGAGCGGCGCGACGCCGTAGTAGAGCAGGCCGTTCTTGTTGTTGATCACGTTGACCGCGCCGACCTCGAAGGGAAGCGTCGACGAAGCGCTCGCGATGCCGCTCGAAGTCATGGCCGGCGTGCAGCCGAGGCTGTTGACCTTCGCGGTGCAGAAGTTCTCGGCGATCGGCGGGAACTCGATGCGCCACACTTCGCGCTGGAACGACGCGTTGAGGCCGTGGCCCACGATCACGCGGCCGTCGCTCGACATGCCGGCGGTGTACTCGAACACCCAGTTCGCGGCCGAGTTCACGCCCATCGCGACCAGGAACGGCGCGATCTCGTTCATGCCGCTGCCTTCGCGCCAGATGAACTGCGGACGCGTCGCGCCCGGACCGAAGGCGTTGATGCCGGCGAAGCCGACCATCGTGCGGCCGTCGTCGCTGATCGCCGTCGGCACCGTCGCGTGCGTGCCCCAGCCGAACGGATCGACGGGCGTCGTGCCGGCGTCGATCAGACCGCTCGCGGCGCTCCAGCGGAACGCGTGCTGCTCGGACCAGCCCGACGGCGTGGAGAGCCCGGTCGACGACTCGCCCGCGATGAACTGCCCGTTCGACGAAACCGCGTAGCACTGGCTCGGCCCGTTGATCGGATCGTTCGGATCGAGGCAGCCGAGCAGGCTCTCGTTCACGCCGACCCAGCGCGCCGCGCGCCACACGCCGGTGGTGTCGTCTTCATCCCAACCAGCCGCCACGCTGCCGTCCGCCGACACGGCGTTCGGTCGGCTGCTGCTCACGTTGCCGCCGAAGGCGCCGAGGTCCGTGGTCTGGCCGGTGCTCGAATCCCAGCGGAACGCGTGCGCGCGGTTCGCCGAGATCCAGGCGAGACCGACCACGACCGATCCGTCGGCGCTCATGTCGTAGGACGAGGTGTACGACGAGCCGCTCCACGCGCCGAGGCCGGGCAGGAACGTCCACAAGCCGGTGCTCGCGCTCCAGCGTGCCGCGGTCTCGAGGTCGCTGTTGTTCGGATCGGGAAGCGTCGCGCAGACGAACGCGCCGCCGTTCGAGACGTCGAAGCTGCCGAAGACGCCGGCGCTGCCGGGGATCGCGGTCCAGGTCGGGTTCGACACGGTCCACAGGTAGGCCTCCGTGGAGTTCCTCGCGACGATGGCCGAGCCGTCCGCGGAGACGTCGTCGACGCGCAGGTTCGAGACGGACGTTCCCAGACCCGTGAGGGTCGTCTGGGCGTGCAGCGGGAGCGAGGCAGCGGCGAGCGCGAGAGCCGCGGCCGCGGAAGAGAATCGAAGGTGCATGGTGCTGGGGCTCTTGGAGACGGAGATTGCGGAGAGCTCGGCGGCGTTGCGGGCCCGTGCTTCGGGCCGCGCTGCGTCGGGCATCTCACCGAAGCCATGTGCGCCTCGGCGCGTTCGCGCGAATCCGCGAAAAACACGCGGCGCGGCCGCGGAGCGCGCTTCTCGGGCCCTGCGGCGCGCTTGCGCCGGCGAAATCCGCGCGCGCCCGCCCTGCGCCGCGCTCAGCGTTTCGATTCGCGCAGCAAGCTCGAGAGGCGCACGAGGCCCCGAAACAGACGGCTGCGCGACTGTTGCACCGTGCAGCCGAGCCGCTGGCTCACGTCGACGTGCGTCAGGCCTTCGATGTGGATGAGCCGGATGATCAGCCGGTCGCCCTCGCTCAACTGCTCCAAGGCGCTGGCGAGTCGGTGCAGCTCCTCGCGCATCATCGCTTCGCCGCTCGGCGAGCCCAGCGTGCGTGCGAGCTTCGCGAGCTCCTCCACTTGCCAGACCGACGAGAGGTCCGCCATGCGCTTGCTGTTCTCCCGCCGCAGCGCGCGGTAGAAGCCGCGGCGGTCGATCAACTTGTGCAGCGCTACCTGCAGCAACCAGCGCCGGAACGCCGCGTCGCCGGCGTACTGGAAACTGCGCCGCGACTGCAGCACTTCGCGGCAGATCGACTGCACGAGGTCGGCGCACGACTCGCGCTGCGCCAGCGCGCGGCCCATGTTGCGCTGCACGTAGTGGTTCAAGTCGGCGAGGTGCCGCTCGAGCAAGTCTTCGAGCGGCGGTCCGCCTTGTTCGTCGCTGCGCGTCGGGTCCGAGGAGGGCATCGAGGCAATTCCGCGCCGCGCGCGCCCCAAGCTCGCCGCCGTGGGCGACGGACCCCGCGGCCGCGCAACTCCATGAGAGTACCTCCCGCGGCGCACCGGCGTTTTCCGGCGCCGCCGTTCCGCGGCGCTATCCTGGCTCGCGTCATGCAGGGTCCCGACGAACGCGAGGACGAGGGGCCCAACCCGGTCGACGAGCTGCTGCTCGAGGCGCTCGAGAGCATGACCACGGGCGACGAAGCCATCGTCGAGCGGCTCTGCGCCGAGCACCCGCACCTCGCCACGGAACTGCGCGAGCGCGTCGAGGTGCTGCGCGAAATGCAGCTCTTGCCGAACGACGCGGCGGCGATGGCTTTTCCCGAACGCCTCGGCGAGTTCCGGCTCGTGCGGCGCCTCGGCGGAGGCGGCATGGGCGTCGTGTACGAGGCGCTGCAAGAGCCGCTCGGCCGCACGGTCGCGCTCAAGCTCATCCGCCCCGAGCACCTGTACTTCGCCCAGTCGCGCGAGCGCTTCCGGCGCGAGACCGAGGCCGTCGCGCGGCTCGCGCACCCGGGCATCGTGACCATCCACACGGTCGGCGAAGCGCAGGGCGCGCCGTATTTCGCGATGGAGATGATCCAGGGCGCGACGCTCGATCAAGCGCTCGAACAAGTCGCCGGTCTCACGCCGGACACCTTGCTCGGAAGCGATCTGCGCGCGGCGGTGCTGAGCGTCGCGCCGCCCGACGACGGCGTCGACCCCGAGCACGTGGACGAGTTGTTCTCCGGCTCGTGGGTCGAAGCGTGCATGCGCATCGCGTTGCGCATGAGCGAAGCGCTCGCGCACGCCCACAGCCGCGGCGTGCTGCACCGCGACATCAAGCCCTCGAACATCGCCGTCACGCTCGAGGGCCGCGTCGTGCTGCTCGACTTCGGCCTCGCGGCGCTCGACGACAACCTGCGCATGACGAGCGCGGGCGCGACGCTCGGCTCGGTGCTCTACATGTCTCCCGAGCAACTCGCCGGCCGCGCCGACGAGATCGACGCGCGCACCGACGTGTACGCGCTCGGCGTCACGCTCTACGAGCTGCTCGCGCTCGAGCCGCCGTTCGCGCGCGCCGATTCCACGCAGACGCGCGCCGCGATCCTCGAAGGGCGTCCGCCGCCGATCCGCGCGCGGAGCCACGGCGTGCCGCGCGACCTCGAGATCGTGTGCCTGCACGCGATGGAGCACGACCGCGCGCGGCGCTACCCGTCGATGGAGGCCTTCGGCGCCGACCTTCGCGCCGTGCTCGAGGGCCGGCCGATCTCGGCGCGTCCGCCGAGCGCCGCGTACCTCACCCGGCGTTGGATCGCGCGCCATCCCGCGCGCAGCACCGCCATCGCGCTCGGCGCGTTGCTCGTCAGCGTGCTGCCGAGCGCGCTGTACTTGCAGCAGCGCACGAACAGTGCGGCGCTCGAACGTGCGCTGAAGGCGGAGAAGGAAGCCAGCGCGCGAGCCGCGGAGTCCGAACGCCGTGCACGAATCGAAGGCGGCGAGGCCGAGCAAGTCGCGAACTTCCTCGTCGAGCTCTTCGCGGCCTCGGATCCCTACAGTTCGGGCCGCCGCGGCCTGAGCGCCGCGGATGTGCTCGACCACGGCTTGGAACGCGTCGAAACGGAACTCGCGGGGCAACCGGAGCTTCAAGCACGCCTGCTCGAGCGCATCGGCGAGTCGTACACGCACCTGGACGAGTACGCGCGCGCGCTCGTGCCGCTGGACCGCGCGCTCGCGCTGCGCCGCGAACTGCACGGCGACCGCGACGCGCGCACGGCGGCTGCGAAGGTGCTGGTGGCGTCGGCGGCGCGGCTCGCGGCGCGCGCGGGCAGCGAGTCGTTGCTGCGCGAAGCCATCGAAGTGCTCGACGCCGATCCGGAAGCGGACAAGTCGCGCTCGACCAACGCGCGGCTCTTGCTCGCGATGTGCCGCACCGACGCGGGCGATGCGAAGGAGGCGCTGCAGCTGCTCTCGCAAGTGCGCGGCGAGCTCGAGCAAGCGGAGGATCCGGACCGCGCGCGGCGTTGGACCGTGCTCGCGATGACGGCCTCGGCGCAGCGCCAGCTCGGACAGCCGCAGGCGGCCGAGGCCACGGCGCTCGAGGCGCTCGAACTCGACCGCGAGACGCCGTCGCTGAACAACCCGTGGCGCGCGGCGGTGCTCGAAGCGCTCGCACTGAGCCTCGCCGAACAGGACCGCATCGACGAGAGCCTGAGCGTGTTCGAGCGGCTGATGCCCGAAGCGCACGCGATCTACGGCGACGACAATCCGGTCTTCGCGTCGATGCAGCTCAGCTACGTCGGCGTGCTTCAGGACAGCGGACGACACGAGGGGCTCGTCGAGCAACTCGAACGGCTCACTCGCGCGCTCGACCGAACCTACGGCGCATCGCACTCGAAGGCGCTGCGCGCCGTGGACCGGCTGGCGACGGCGCTCGCGCGCGAGGGCCGCTTCGACGAGGCGTGCGCGAAGCTCGAGGACGCGCTGCTCGCACATTCGGCGCGCGTGGGCGCCGAGGATTCGTGGATCGGAACGCTGAACTATCGTTGGGGCTCGGTGCTGACGGCGAAGGGCGATCTCGCAGGAGCCTTGGCGCCCTTGCTGCGCGCCGAGAAGCTGGTCGCGAACATGGACGAAGGCTCGCGCGCCGCCGCCGATCTCGGCCTCGCGCGCGTGCTCCTCGTCGACGCCACGACGCGCGCTCGAGCGCACGAGCTAGCGTCGCGCTGGCTCGAGCGCGGCACGCCGGTGGTGCGTCTGCTCGCAGCCTACTGCGTCGCGCTCGCCCACGGCCTCGACGCGCGGCCCGACGAGGCCGAACGCCTGCTCGAACGCGCGCTCGCGGGCCCCGCCGCGCCGCGCGGCGCGTGGATGGAAGCGGCGTGCCGCGAGTTGCTCGCCGAACTGCGCATCGCGCGCGGCGAGCTCGATCCGAGCTGCGACGTGCTGTGGAAGCAGCTCGAGCACCTCGAACGACGGCTCGGCGAACACCACCTCGAGTTTCGCGAAGCTCGCGAGCGCATCGAGCGCGCGCAACTCGCGAAGCGCTGCAACCGCTCAGCCCCGCCCGCGTCGAAGCGTTGACGCGCGGACTCGCGCCTGCGGCGGCCGCGGCCTTCGCGAAGTCCCGCTCAGCTGGGCGCGTTCACGGAACGTACGTGAGCTCGACCGCGTCCGACAAACTCGTCGTGCGGCACGAGAGCGGGTCACGGAACCAAGCCTGCACGTAGGCGCGGTCGCCGGCGCTCCAGGGCGAACCGAGTGCGCCCGGCGTCGCGGATTGGAAGGCGTCCCAATCGAGCGTGAGCGAGCCGCTGCACGTTCCCGCCGTGCCGCCCGAGGACTGCGGAAAGCTGCGTTGCGTCGGCGGCTTCACGCACAGGAAGCTCGATCCGGCGCCGGCGCCGCACCACGGCTGCGGCAGCGCTTCGAGGCCGTAGAACACGATGCCGGTCTTCTGGCCTTCGACGTTGGCGACGGTGATGGCGCAAGGCGTGGCGAGCATGACGCTCGGCTGTCCACTGGCGCCGACTTGCGCGTTGCAGCCGCTCGAGGTCGTGCCCGCCGTGCAATACACGACCGGCGGTCCGCCGCACGCGCCGAACAAGCGGAACTTCCAGTGGCGGTTCGCGAACTGGAACAGGCTGCCCCAGGACACGCCGCCGTTGCTCGACGCGGTGTACGGTTGGCCGAGACCGGCGTTGAGCGAGTCGACGGCCGCTTGCGAGCCGGAGCTCACGTCCCACGCGAACCAGTAGATCTGCCCGCCCGTGAGCGCGACGTTCGAAGAGAGCGGCGCGCGGTACCACTGGTTCGCCGCGCCGACGTTCACCGTGCCGCCCGCGAGCAGCGCCAACGGCCGGTTCGCCCCCGCGTCGTGCGACCACAGTTGCAACCCGTGCGAGGCGCTGACCTCTCCGGTGAAGATCTCGAGTTCGGTCGCGCTGAAGCTGGCCGGCGCGGTGAACTGGATCGCGAGCAGCGTGCCGCTCATCGAGACGTTGTCGGCGAAGTTCGGCCCGTCGTTCTCGGCGTGGCACGGCGCCTGCGCCGATGCGGACAGCGACGCGAACGAGACGAGTACGAATGTGGAAGCGAGCCGCAGGAGAGAGAGTGTGCTCATGCGCGCCAAGGTAACCCGCATCCGGGAACTTCGCCGCACGCGCCCCACGTGTTTCGAGCGCGCGCTAGAGTCGGCCTCGCGTCGATTTCCACCCGTTCTCACGCCCGGTGTCACGCTCGCGAAGAAGGTCTCCCCCATGCAGCGCTTCTCGACCTCGATTCTCGTCTCCGTCACCCTCGTCGCGGCGTCGGCCTCGGCGCAGACCGGCATCCTCGATCAATCGAACCCGTACCCGCCGCCGCCGCCGCTCCAAACCGCGGGCTTCAACGGCTCGGCGCCCTCGCTCGAGTGGCAACAGCAAGTGCGCGCCGGTTTGAGCGGCCAACTCGAAGGCTTCAATCTCTTCCTCAACGGCGCCGTCGGTTCGACGATGAACGTGCGCGTGCGCGTCGGCGACGCGTGGAACACTTCGGCCATCGTGTTCCAGACGCTCGTCGCGAAGCCGACCCCGAACTCGCTCGACGTGGTGTTCGTCGACTGCAGCGCCTCGAACATCCAGCTCGCGGCGGGCGCCACGTTCGTGATCGAGATCCAGGGCAACGCCACGAACGGCGGCTTCTACGGGACCTACGCGGCGGCGCCGACCCCGCCGAGCTATCCCGAGGAGCTGTTCCTCGGTCCGAACCCGTCAGGTTGCTTCAGCGACTGCCGTTGGCGCATGAGCTTCGAGACCTTCGTGCTCACCGCGACGCCGCCGGTGAGCTACTGCACGAGCGGCACGACCTCGAGCGGCTGCAACGCGCTCATCGCCGCCAGCGGCCAACCGAGCGCGTCGTTCGCGAATCCGTGCACGATCACCGTGACCGCCGTCGAAGGCCAGCGCAGCGGCATCGTGTTCTACGGCCTGCAAGCCCTGCCGCAGCCGTGGTGCGGCGCCGGCGTCGGCTCGAGCTTCCTGTGCGTGAAGCCGCCGACGCAGCGCAGCTTCCCGCAGAACTCGAACGGCGCGAGCAACACTTGCAGCGGGCAACTGATGCTCGATTGGAACGCCTTCCAGCAAGCCTTCCCCGGCTCACTCGGCGCGCCGTGGAGCAGCGGGGACAAGGTGTACCTGCAGGCCTGGTTCCGCGATCCGGCCTCGTGCCGCACGACGAGCCTCTCCGACGGACTCGAACTCACCTACAGGCCCTGACATGGCGGCGGCGGCCCGAGATCCCGGCGGCATTCGCGGAGAGATGTCGAAGCTCTACGACGTCTTCGTCGATTGGCCGGGACGCTTGGGCCGCGAAATGCCGGGAGTCGAGAGGCTCCTCGCGAGTGTCGGCGCGCGCAAAGTGCTCGACGCGGGCTGTGGCACCGGCCGCCACGTGCAAGCACTTCTCGAGCGCGGTTTCGACGCGCACGGCGCCGACCTGTCCGACGAGATGCTCGCGAGCGCCGAGACGTTGCTCGGCGGCCGCGAGCGCTTGCACGAGTGGCGGCTCGGCGACGCGCCGCCGAGTTCGGTGCGCGGCGCGGCGCCCTTCGACGCGGTGCTGTCGATGGGCAACGTGTGGCCGCAGTTGGCCGAGCCTGCGCAGGCCGAGGGCGCGGCGCGCGCGTTCGCGGAGTTGTTGCGGCCGGGCGGGTTGTTGCTGCTCGGCTTGAAGGCGCTCGCCGTTCGGCGCGAGAGCGGCCAGCCGTACCTGCCGCTGCTCAAGCGCACCCACGACGGCCGTGCACTGTGGTTCGTGCGCTTCGTCGACTTCGACCTCCCGCAGCCGCGAGGTGGCGCCGCCCTGTGCGATCTGCACATGGCGATCGTCGCGGGGGAAGCGGGCGCGACGCCGCAGGCGCTGCACCACGGAGCGACGCGCGTGCGCGCGTGGGCCTTCGGCGAGCTGCGCGAGTTCTTCGAGCGCGCGGGCTTCGAAGACGTGAAGGTGCACGCGCGCATCGACGAGCGCGACAGCGCGCCGAGCGGCGAAGACGTGTACTTGACGGCGCGAAGACCCGCGTAGCTGCGTCGCCGTTCGGGCCGCAGTTCTCGTCGCGAGCGCGGCGTGCACGCCGTCGTCGGGCCCGTTCTACGGAGCTCTGCGAATCTCCGCAGAACGCCGTTTGAACTGAAATAGGAGCATGGAAGCGCCTGGAACGAGCCCAGATACGAGCTCAGGTACGAGCTCCGGCACGAGCTCCGTCACGACCCTCGATCAGGTCGGGTCGACGCCGCTCGTCGAACTCGAACGCATCTACGTCAAGCTCGAGTGCTCGAACCCGTCCGGCAGCGTGAAGGACCGCATCGCGCGCTTCATGCTGCTCGAGGCGAAACGCCGCGGCGAGCTCAAGGATGGCGACACCGTCGTCGAAGCGACCAGCGGCAACACCGGCATCGCGCTGGCGATGGTCGGCCGCGAGCTCGGCCACCGCGTGATCGTCTACATGCCCGAGCACATGAGCGAGGAACGCCGCGAGCTCATCCGCGCGTACGGCGCCGAGGTGCGCTCGACTCCGCGCGAGCAGGGCTTCGAAGGTCCCATCGCGACGCGCGACACGTTCAAGAACAGGCCCGGCTACTACGTGCCCGACCAGTTCGGCAACCCCGACAACGCGCGCTGCCATCGCGAGACGACCGGCGCGGAGCTGCTCGCACAACTGCGCGCGCTCGGCGTGCGGCAGCTCGACGCGTTCGTCGCCGGCGTCGGCACGGGCGGAACGCTGATGGGCGTCGGCGCCGCGTTGCGCGAGCACTTCCCGAAGCTCCAACTCGTCGCCGTCGAGCCCACCGAGTCGAACGTGATGTGCGGCGGCCCCGCGGGCCCGCACGCGATCCAAGGCATCGGCGACGGCTTCATTCCGCCGATCGTCGATATGCGCGATGTCAGCGACGTGATCGCGATCCCCTCCGACATGGCGCGCGCGACCGCGAGCGAAATCCTCGAGCGCCACGGGCATTGCGTGGGCTTCAGCTCCGGCGCCAACCTCGCGGCGGCGCGGCTGCTCAAGAGCCGCGGTCTGCGCGTGGCCACGCTGTTCCCCGACTGCGCCGACCGCTACGGCTCGCTCGGACTGCACGGCCCGAATTCGCACGCGGCGCGCTGTCCGCTCGCGAAGCACTGCGCGCACCGCGCGCACACGCTCGCGGGCTCGTGCCGCGACGCCTGAGCGCGCCCCACTCCGCTCTGAATCCGCGATCGGAGCTGCGGCGCGTCGTTCAGGCGTGCGTCATCCGCAGCACCAGCTCGCGGTGCTGCGGATAGAGCGCGAGCAGCTCGGCTCGCGGCGTGAGCTCGAACTCGTGGAAGTGAAAGCACGGCGCGCACACGTTCGCGCCGAAGGCGAACGGTTCGCCGGGTGCGGGCTCGGCGGCCTGCAACATCCCGCGCGCAATCTCCAGCACCGGCTTCTCCCCCGCCGCCACATCGAAACCGAGAACGTGCTGCTCGTGCGCGCCGCACGCATCGAGTGTGTGCACGAGCATGCGGCCGCGCTGCGCGATCCACAGTTCGTCGCTGTTGAGCACGCGGTGGAACGCCGAGACGGCGCGCGGCAGGAACAGCCAGTGGCCGCAAGTGCGGTGCTCGTCGCGGTGCGTCTCGACGAACTTCGGACCCTCGGGGTGGTCGTACCACGGATACGCACGCAGGAGCTCGTCGAGTTCGCGGCGCTCGCGCGCGGCGGCTTCGCGCAACTCGCTCGGCAGCTCGAAGGCGCCGTGGCGCTCGCGCAGCTCGAGCACGCGCCGCACCGCGGCCATCGAGAGCGCGCCATAAACGTGCGTGAAACCCTCGCTCGCGCCCGGCGGAGTCTCGACGCGCGTCGGACCGACGAGGCGAGGATCGAGCTCGAGCAGCGCGAGCTCGCCGGCGCCGCGGAAGTAGCGCTCGAGCACGCCCGCGAGTTGGTCTCGAAAGCAGCAGTGGACGAAGCCCTCGGCGGCGAGCGACGGCGGCGTCAGGGCGCCCGAGCTGCGCGCGCGCTCGAGTTCGGCGTGGGTCGTGATGTGGAACAGCGGCGCGGACATGGAGCGCGATCCTATGCGCGCGCCGCGCCGGAGCTCGACCCGTCCGAGCTGGACCCGCCGATCTGGCAGGCGCGGGCGAGCGGACTGCCACCGCGTCTCGCTCGACCGAGAGGCCCGCACGCTCGCTACACGACGCTTGCAAGGCACTTTTTCGGCCTCGCGAGGCCTTGGAAGCTGTTTTTCAAGCCCTCGAGCTGAAGCGACCGCGCTCCGCGTCCGAGCTGGCCTGCGATGTGCTTGCGTCGGCGCGCCGAGCCGCCGCGCTGAGAGCGTCGTCCACTCCACGCCCCTCCACCCACTCGCCGATGACCCGCACGCTTCCGAAGGCCGCGCTGTTTCCGTTCCTGCTCGCGGCCGCCGGCGCTCCGGCGCAGGCGCGAGAGCAAGCGGCGCAACAACTCGTCGCGCAGGCCGACGGAGCGCCGGACACGGCGGCGCCGACGGCGCCCGCGCTTGCCCCGCAGACGCTCTCTTCGCCGCGCTTCATCGGTCCCTACCGTGTGCTTCGCGAACTCGGCGCCGGCGGAATGGGCCGCGTCTTTCTCGCCGAATCCGAAGCGCCGATCCGCCGCCGCGTCGCGCTCAAGGTGATCCGCGAGGGGCTCTTCTCACCGCGGCTCTTCAAGCAATTCGACGTCGAACGCCAGGCGCTCGCGTCGCTCGAGCACGACCACATCGCGCGCCTGTACGACACCGGCGCCGACAGCGACGGCCGGCCGTGGATGGCGATGGAGTGGATCGAGGGCGAGCCGATCGCGAGCTACTGCGAGCGCCGCGAGCTCGACCTCGACGAGCGCCTGCGCCTGTTCGCGCAAGTCGCGCGCGCCGTCGATCACATGCACGCGCGCGGCGTGCTGCACGGGGACCTCAAGCCCGACAACATCCTCGTGACCGAGCGCGACGGACGTGCGACGCCGAAGGTCATCGACCTCGGGCTCGCGCGCGTGGGCGGAGCGGCCGCGAGCGAGCACGGCGACGACACGGAGTTCGTGATGGGCACGCCGGCTTACATGGCGCCGGAGCACTTCGCCTTCGGCGGACCGCAACTCGACGAGCGCAGCGACGTGTTCGCGCTCGGCGTCGTGCTGCGCGAGCTGCTCGTCGGCGACGCGGAGAAGGGAACGGGCGAGTTGAAGCCGATGTGGCACGGCGCCCTCGCGCCGCGCGCCGCGCCCAGTGACGCGCTTCTGGCGAATGCTTCGCTCGGCGAGACCGCGGCCCGCCGGCGCGGAATGGGCCGCGCCAAGCTGCTCGCGCGCCTGCGCTCCGGCCTGGACGCCGTCGTTCGGCGCGCGACGAATCTCGATCCGGAACGTCGGACTCGCTCCGCTTCGGTGCTCGCGCGCGAAGTCGAATTGGCCGTTGCGGATCACGCGCGAGCGCAAGTCCTGCGGCGCGCGGCGGTGTCGCTCGGCGCCGCCGCCAGCCTGGGCGCGGCGCTCGGCGCCCTGGTGACGCACCTCGTTTAGCGCCGCGGCGTCCGCGACATTTTTTCCACGCAAGCCGCAGCGTCGCTGCGAGCACCGGCATCCGGGCTGCTCGCGCGGAGCGGCGGCTCCGGCGCCGCACGGCGCCCCCCTAGGCACGCTGGCCACCGCCCGTACCATTTCTGGGACCGCTTCGCGCTCCTCCGGACCGTCTCCGCAACCGCAGCAACTCCGCTTCCCAGCGGCGCCGGCGGCCGGAAGTCGCGCGAACCGCGTCCCGCCCCATGGCCGACTCGATCGCTCGCGCTCTCTCCCCCCTCGCCCTCGCCCTCGTCGCCGTCCTCGGACGACCGACAACCGCCGCCGCCCAGGACGTCTTCGCGCTCGGCTTCGACTCGCTGAACCCGCCGAGTGCGGAGTACATCGAGCGCGCCAACGCACAACTCCCGCCGCGGCCGGAGTTCTTCCTCGGTCCGCGCTGGCCGGGGCCGCAAGGCTCGCCCCGCGTCGTCACGTGGAGCCTCGTTCCCGACGGCGTCGTCGTGCCTTCGATCATCGGCGAGAACGGCGGCACCTCGTCGCTCTTCGCGCGCATGGACTTCCTCTTCGCCGCGCAAGGCGGACGCGCGACGTGGGTGCAGCGCGTGCAGCAGTCGTTCGATCGCTGGGAGGAGCTCACGGGCATCGACTTCCAGCGCCTCCAAGCGCCGGGCGTCGACTGGGACGACGGCGCGAGTTGGGGTTCGCTCGGCGGCGCGACACGCGGAGACATTCGTCTCGCGATGAAGCGCCTCGACGGCCCTGGCGGCGTGACGGTCGTCGCTGCGTTCCCGGGCAACGGCGACATCGTGCTCGACCGCTTCGACTCGTGGGAGAGCGCCGTCGACCTGCACCGCGTGCTGCGCAACTCGCTCATGTGGGCGCAAGGCATCGCGTGCGGCGTGGATCTCGCGTGCCCGGCCGACGCGACGAAGCTGATGGAGCCCGTGATCCCCTTCCAGTTCGACGGGCCGCAGCAGGACGACGTGCGCGCGATGCAGCGCCACTACGGCGACCCGTTCGAGGCCGACGACACGCCGGGCGCGGCGGCGGCGCTCGGGACGATTCCGATCGGAGGCAGCGTGGCGCTCGGCGCCGTGCCGCCGCCGCTCACCGGAGCGAGTCCGCCGAACACGGCCCGCCTCTCGATCGACGCCGACGGCGAAGCCGACCACTTCAGCTTCGAGGTCACGTCGCCAGCGGTCGCGAACGTGACGCTCACTCCGATCGGAAGCGTCTACGACCTCGGCGCGAACGGCGGCGGCGGCTGCCAAGCCAGCACGCCCTTCGACGCCCTCGCGGCCGCGAACCTCGACCTCGAGCTGCTCGCGTCCGATGGCGTCACGCTGCTCGCGAGCGCCGCGGCGAATGGCGCCGGCGCAGCGGAAAACCTCGTGCTCGTGCCGCTGAACAACGCGGGCACGTACTTCGTGCGCGTCGTCGAGAGCGGCGCGCCGGCGGCGCCGCAGGGCTACTCGCTGCAGGTCTCGATCAGCTCGTGCACGCTCGACAGCGACGGCGATGGGGTCGCCGATTGCACGGACGGCTGTCCGTTCGATCCGCTGAAGAGCGCGGCCGGCGTGTGCGGCTGCGGAGTGAGCGACAGCGACAGCGACGGCGACGGCGTGGCGGACTGCAACGACGGCTGCCCGAACGATCCGCTGAAGACGAACGCGGGCTTCTGCGGTTGCGGAGTGCTGGAGACCGACAGCGACGGCGACGGCACGCCCGACTGCAACGACGGTTGCCCCAGCGATCCGCTCAAGTCCGACCCCGGCCAGTGCGGCTGCGGAGTGAGCGAACTCGACAGCGACGGCGACGGATCGGCGGATTGCGTCGACGGCTGCCCCGCCGATCCGCTGAAGACCGCGCCGGGGATCTGCGGCTGCGGCACGTCCGACTCCGATAGCGACGGCGACGGCGTGGAGGATTGCAACGACGGTTGCCCGAACGATCCGCTGAAAGTCGCGCCGGGTCTGTGCGGCTGCGGTGTGAGCGATGCCGACAGCGACGGCGACGGCGAGCCGAACTGCAGCGACGGCTGCCCGAACGATCCGCTCAAGATCGCGCCGGGGACCTGCGGCTGCGGAGCGCCGGATGTCGACAGCGACGGCGACGGCGTTCTCGACTGCGTCGACGGCTGCCCCGGCGATCCGTTCAAGTCCACGCCCGGAGTTTGCGGCTGCGGTGTGAGCGACGCCGACAGCGACGGCGACGGAACCGCGGACTGCCTCGACGGCTGCCCGAACGACCCGCTGAAGTCCGCGCCGGGGTTGTGCGGCTGCGGAGTGAGCGACGTCGACAGCGACGGCGATTCGATCGTCGACTGCATCGACAACTGTCCGTCGACGCCGAATGCGCTGCAGCAAGACGGCGACGGCGACGGCCGCGGCGATGCGTGCGACAACTGCCCGGACCACGTCAATCCGGGGCAGGACGACTGCGACGGCGACTTGCTCGGCGACCTGTGCACGATCGTGCTCGGCCTGCAACCCGACTGCGATCAGAACGGCGTGCCCGACAACTGCCAGCCGGACTGCAACGGCAACGGGCAGGTCGACGCCTGCGACATCCTGCTGGGGTCGAGCCTCGACAGCAACGCGAACTCGGTGCCCGACGACTGCGAAGCGCCGTGCCCCGCGATCCAGACCTACTGCACGGCGAAGCTCAACAGCCAAGGCTGCTTCCCCGCGATGGGCTGGAGCGGCACGCCGAGCCTCACCGCCGGCAGCGGATTCACGATCACCTGCACGCAGGCGATTCCCGACCGCAGCGGCCAGATGTTCTACGGCTACGCGGCGAGCTTCGCGCCGTTCCAAGGCGGGTTCCTGTGCGTGCGGCCTCCGTTCCGCCGCACCGGCGTGATGCTGTCGACGGGCGCCGGCGTGTGCGGCGGCGTCTACGCGCGCGACTTCAATGTGTGGCTCGCGAGCGGCGCCGACATGGTGCTCACGCCGGGGATGAACGTGTTCGCCCGCTGGTGGATGCGCGACCCGCAGGCGCAGTTCACGACGGGCTTCAGCGACGCGCTCACCTTCACGGTTTGTCCGTAGCCGAACGGCGAAGACGCATCGACTCCGCGCGGGCCGGATAGAGTGGCGCCCGCGTGGAGTTCGAAGCGAATCTGGAGTTGCCGGCCCACCGCGCGCGGCGCGGGCAGGAGCGCTGCGAGCGATGCGCGCTGCCGCCCGCGGCGTGTTTGTGCGCCGAGTTCGAGCCCCTCGAGCTCGCGACGCATGTCGTGGTGTTGATGCACCGCCGCGAGGTCAACAAGACGACGAACACGGCGCGCCTCGTGCCGCTCGCGCTCGTGAACGCGCAAGTGCGCATCGTGGGCTTGCCCGAGGACCGCGCGCACTTCGACGGGCTCGCGAGCGAGGGCCGGCGCGCGGTGTTGCTCTTCCCGTCGGAGAACTCGGTCGAACTCACTCCGCGGATGCGCGAGTCGCAGCTCACGCTCGTCGCACCGGACGGGAACTGGCGGCAAGCGCACAAGTTCGCGCGCCGCGAGCCGCAACTCGCGGCCTTGCCGCGGGTGCACCTGCCCGCCGGCCCGCCGTCGCGCTATGCCTTGCGACGCCACCCCGACGAGCGCTTCCTGGCGACGTTCGAAGCGCTCGCGCGTGCCCTGGGCGTGCTCGAGGGCGAGGCCGTCCAGCGCAAGCTCGAGAGGTTGCTCGACGAGAAGGTCGCGCGGACGATGCGGACGCGGCCGTACCAGCGGCCGATCGGGTAGCGCGCAATTTCACTTTCGCTGCGTCGCTTCGCGCGATGAGTGCATTCTGAGAGTCGTGAGCGCCGACCCGAGCCAACACGCACTCGCCCAATGGTCGCAGCACGCCGAAGGGTTGCAGCGACTCGCGCGACGGCTCGTCGGGGACCCGCACAGCGCCGACGACCTCGTCCAAGACACGTGGCTCTCCGCGCGGCTCGCGACGACCCGACCGCGCGGCTCGTGGCGAGGCTGGTTGTCGACGATCCTCCTCAACCACGCGCGCCAACGCGCCCGCGAAGCGCGCGCGCGCGTGGAGCGCGAACGCCGCCAGGCGCGCGACGAGCGCGTCGAATCCGCGGCCGACACGGTCGCCCGCGCGCAGGCGGCGCAGCGCCTCGTCGAAGCCGTTCTCGCGCTCGAGGAACCCTATCGCTCCACCCTGCTCTCGCACTTCCAAGACGGTTTGAGCGCCGAGGCCATCGCGCGGCGCGACCGACTTCCCGCGTCGACGGTCCGCAGCCGCATCGCGCGTGGGCTGGCGGAACTCCGCCGCCGGCTCGAGCAGCGCGACGGCGCCCAGTGGAGCCTCGCGCTCGCTCCGGTGCTCGTCTTCGAACGCGCGAGTTCGCTCTCCCCCCTTGGCGCCCCACTGCTCACCGCAATCAGCATGAAGAAGCTCGTCGCAGCGTTGGTGTTGATTGCAGCCGGAGCGTGGTTCGCGCTGCGCTACGGAGAATCCGCGCGGCCGGATCACGAGACGGCCGCCGTCGCCGGCCCCGCGCTCGACGCAGCGCGCGACACGAACGAAGATGACGATTCGACGCGCGCGCCGGTGGCGCCGAGTTCGAACCCGGCCGCTTCCATGCACGCCACTACCAACGATCGCGCTTCGCTCTCCGTGCGAGTGAAATGGAGCTCGACGGGCGCACCCGCGGCGGACGTCAACGTGAACGTGCTCGAATGGTCGAGCACGCACCCGTTTGCGGCGCGCCGCCACGCGACCACGGACTCAGCGGGTCGAGCGCACTTCGAAAACGTACTCCCGGGCTTGCTGGCGGTGGGCGTCGATCGCGCGGACGGCGTCTCGGCGACCGTGGAGGCCGGTGAGCAGCGCGAGCTCGAGCTCGAGATTCCCGCTGGAATCCGCGTGCTCGGGCGGGTCGAGGACGCGAGCGGTCGATCGGTTGCCGGTGCGCGAATCTGGCTGTCCGACCACGCGAATTCGAGCTCGGGCGCCTTGGTCGCGCGCTCGGATTCGAGCGGTGCGTTCGTCATCGAACACGTGGGAGACTCGCGCAGCATCGCGGCGTTCGCCGACGACTTCGCGCCCTCGGCGCAGCGCGACGTGGTCGCGGGGCCGCGAAAGACGTTCGAGGTGACGCTCGTGCTCGAGCGGCGCGGCGGCGCGCTCGCAGGCCGCGTGCTCGATCCACAGGGCCAACCGCTCTCGCGCGCCTATGTGCTCGTCGGCGACGAGAACGTGGGATCCCGCCGCGACGCGCAGGGTCGCTGGGTCACGGGCGCTCCGGCGCAGCAAGTCCTCACGGACGACGCGGGCCGCTTTTCGCTCGCGAACCTCGGCCCGGGTACGGCGACGATCGCGGTTCGACACACGACGTTCGCGCCGTGGCGCGGTGCGGCGCACATCGTCGAAGGCGAGACGGCGCAGCTCGAAGCGCGCCTCGAACTCGGCGCGACGCTCGAAGGAACGGTGCGCGGCGCCGACGGACTTCCCGCGGCGCGCGTCTTTATCGGTGTGGGCCGCTACGGCGACTTCGCGTCGTCGATGACGCGCACGGACGAGAGCGGCGCGTTCTTGCTCGAAGGGCTGGCGGCGGGCTCGATCGAAGTAGCAGCCGGCGCACAGGAGCGCGGATCGGCGAAGGCCGTGGTCTCCGCGCGGCCCGGCGAGCGCGTGCGTTGGGATCCGGCCTTGGAAGTCACCGGCGCCCTCGAAGGCGTGGTGGTCGACGAACAAGGCGAACCCATCGTCGGCTGGATGGTGAGCGCGGTTCGCCACGAGAACCCAGGACTTCTGCTGCGAAGCACCAAGACGGACGCCGAAGGGCGCTTCGTGCTCGGGAACTGGCCGATCGAGGCGGAGGCGATCACCGCACGCGATCCCGTGCACTGGATCGGACCCGCGGCCGTGACGACGCCCGCGAAGTTGGGCGACGGGCCGTTCCGTCTGGTCGTGAGACGTGAGGACAGGCCGACAGCGCGTGTCGCGGCGAGCATCGCGGGGCCCGACGGCGCGAAGCTCGTCGAAGTCGACGCGTCGTTGTGGGCGGAGGGCTCGCACTTCGGCGGGAACGCGCGCTACGACGCCGACAGCGGCCGCCTCGAAGCGGGACCGGTGAAGCCCGGGCGTTACCGCTTGAAGTTGGAGTCGCCGGGACTTTCGCGGCACGAAATCGGCGGCTTGGAGCTCGCGCCCGAGTCGACGCTCGAGCTCGGTGAAGTGCGTTTCGCGACGCCGGGTCGGATTCGCGTGAAGCTCACCGGTCGCGCCGAGGATCTCGAGCGCTCGCCGGGCGTCTCGTTGACGAGGCAAGACGGCCTGGGGTTCGGCGGGATCCAACCCGAGAACGGCGAAGGGCTGTCCGCGCCCCTCGCTCCGGGCGTGTACCGCGCCGAGATGCTCAACTCGCGCTTCGCGCGGCGCGTGCGCGAGGTGGAAGTGAAGCCGGGCGAGGAGGCGCTGCTCGAACTGCCGCTCGAGCCGGGCGTCTCTCGCTGGGTGTCGGTGACCGCGGCGGATTCGGCGGAACTTCCAGCCTTTGTGCATTGCGAAGTGCGCGACGCTCGCGGCGAGTTGCTGCAGCGTTCCCGCGTCACGCCCGTCGAAGGCAAGCTGAACGTCTTCGCGATGGGCCTGGTCGTGGGTCGCTACTCACTCGCGATCGAGGCGAACGACGGCCGGCGCGCAACGCTCGAGCTCGACGTCGCGGATTTGGCGCCTCCCCGCGCGCC
>CALFYL010000219.1 GCA_937952135.1 uncultured Planctomycetia bacterium | reverse complement strand
GCAGTCGCTGGTCGACGAGCTACTGGCCCTGCGCGCCGTGCACCAGCGCGTGCGCCTGCGTCTCGCGCAGCCTGCGGACCGGGTGTTCCTGTCGCCGGACGGTGCGGACTGGGCCGAGTACACGACGAACGGCCGGCGGCTGCTGCGCCGCGTGCTCGATCGGGCCGGGATCGCGCGACGCGACTCGCTGGGGCGGGTCGTCGATATCCACGCGCTGCGCCACACCGCCGCTACTGGCATGGCCCGCCGCGGAGTGCCGCTGGTCGTCGCGCAGCGTGTGCTCGGGCATGCATCGCCGGAGATGACGGCGAAGGTCTACACGCACTTGGGGCTGGAAGACCTGCGCGGGGCGGTCGAAGGCCTGAGCGAGCTGCGGCGCGGGCGCGGTGTGACATCGGGATAAGACGCCGACCGCGCTCCGCGAGATCCTTGTCTGGCATCGGTCGAACCCGAAGTGGGCGCCGCCCACTCACTGGTCCGCAACCCCGCCGCCGACGCCGACGGCGGGGTGACCAGAGGACTCGCGCGACTACGGTCAGTGCGACTTGCACTACCACTAGGCACTCTACGCGCCCCAGGCGCTTCACGTGCTCAACCGCTAAGTTCGGCGAACGTTGATCGTGTAGACCCAGACCAGCCCCTGGACGCCATCCGCATCCGGGGCGTCAACTCTCTCGATGGAGGTCGACCCGCTCGGGGCGGATCGTTGGAGCTCGAACTGGATGTCGAACGGGTTGGGCGCGTCGGAATGAAAGTTCGTACCGAGCACGAAGAACCGGTAGTCGCCCGGCATGGCCGGCACCGGGAGTTGGAACGACTGCGCTTCCGGGTCACCTCCGCCGTTGTGGCGAATGTTCTTGACGACCGCGCCGTCGGAGCCAAGGACGGTCAGTTGATTGTCGACGGCACGCGAACTCAAGGAGAGTTCTTGTCCCGGAGCGAGTGATGTGTTGAAGCTCTGTTGACGAACGGACTCGTTGGCTCCGAGGCTCAGGGGCGCGGCACCCGGTGCGCTAAGCACGTTGCTGTTCGTGTTGCTTCCGCCGGTACCGTCCCTCAGGTGATTGTTCGCCGCGAACGCCACCGCAGCTGCGACGATCAGCGCGCCACCGACACCCAACACTCGAACGGACTTCATGGTCTGTGCTCCTCCACTTGGTTTGGTCATGATTGCGAAGTGCTCACGGTCCTAGTCGTCGAACGACGCAGTTCAAGGTGCAAACGGGCCGAGTACACGACCAACGGCAGGAGGCTGCTGCGCCGCGTGCTCGATCGGGCCGGCATCGTGCGCCGGGACGCGCTGGGGCGAGTGGTCGACATCCATGCGCTGCGGCACACGGCCGCGACCGGCATGGCGAGGCGCGGCGTGCCGCTCGTCGTCGCGCAGCGAGTGCTCGGGCATGCGTCGCCGGAGATGACGGCGAAGGTCTACACGCACTTGGGACTCGAAGACTTGCGCGGGGCCGTGGAGGGCGTGAACCCAACGCACCAGCGCCTTCGCGAGGCTGCGACGTGAGCGCGAGCCACGCTGGCAATCCTCTGGCTCCTGGGCCAGACTCGAATGCTCCAAGGAGTAAACGACGCGGGGTTGACTCGACCGCGGCCGCGCGGGAGTCTCCGGCGAACGTGATCATTTCCGGCAGGCGTTCACCGGCCTTCTCCACACACCTCAGGAGCGTTCCACAATGGGACTGTTCGATGGTCTGTTCGGCGCGAAGAAACCCGCGCCACAGGAGCCCGGGTTGGAAGCGCTTCTCGCGGTCCTGAGCGTGCACCCCACCGCGTGGGTGTGCATCGAACCCAAGCCCCTCGGTACCTCGAAGCTCCTGAGCGCGGCGGTCTTGATCGACCGCGACAATCGTGTAGGCGTCTGCTTCGTAATTGCCGACATGTCCTGGCTGTCCCAGCTGAACGTGAAGCGCGTGACACCTGAACCGTGGATCGAGACTGGCCGACTCGATCAACCCCTCCTCATCAGGCACGGCGACACCCAGTGGGTACAGCACCAGTTCACGGCCATGCGGCTGCTCCTTGAGAGGGACAACGGTTCGGCCACCTACATCGCGTTTCCATGGTGGCCGGAGCACTTCGGGCAAGTGCGCGGGATAGACCGGTGGATCGTATGGAGCTTCGCGAACGAAGTGCGTCGTGATCCCGCCCACTACTGGGGCTTCGGATCGTTCGGGTCTCAGGACGACTTCGAGAAGTTCATCGAGCGCATCACGGAACCTCGTTGAGCCCCTGGTCGAGGCGCGAGTGGCCGCGAAGCTACGGCGTAGGCACGTAGCCGCGCCCAAGCACAACCCGAGCACGCCGCGCCTTCCCTTCGCGCGCCGAACGAGCCCTGATGCACCCGTCGCCGCACCAACCCGCGGCGCACGGAGCCAACTGTCAGCGGCCGCGGGACCGCTCACGGCCATCTGGGAAGGGATCGAGACCTTCGAGACGGTCGCGGACATCCAGCGCGCGATGCGGGCGCGGGTCAGCGGGATCCGCTCCAGCTCGGAGTGGTGCCGGCAGTTGCGCAGCCGCCACGGCGCGAAGGTGCGCGACGCCAGCGGCAAGGTCGTCGCGAACGTGTCCTACAACGCGCGGATGTGGAGGCCGAGCGGGGGGAGGGAGGAGATGGTGGTGGAGTAGCGGGCGGGGGGCGGGTA
>CALFYL010000218.1 GCA_937952135.1 uncultured Planctomycetia bacterium | reverse complement strand
GCTCGATCGAAGCCTTGATCGTGCGCGGCAAGCTCATCGAGCGCGCCGAGATCGAGACGCGCCTCGAAGCCGCGCGTGTCAAGCTCTCGAGCGCTCCGCTTCGCGAGAACCCGCACGCGCCCAAGTAGCGCGCGCCGAGCGCCTGGTCCGCCCCAGAGATCCAAAGTCCACTTTGGATCTCTGGCGTCGGGACCGCGACTTCGCTCTCAAGCCTGCAAAGCGACGATGGCGTCCTACCCGTCACCGGTCGCCGGGGTTCACCCGGCCGATGTCGACACCCAGCACGGCTGCGTCGCGCTGCGGGAACAACGCGAGGATCACTTCGCGGCGTTTGTCGAAAACCGAGATGCGTCGGAACGGCTAGCGAGCGTTCACGCGCCCCACGCTGCCTCGCAGGTCGACGATCCGGTCGCTCACGATCGGCTCGACGCGCGCTATGGCCCGCCCGTGTCGTTTCGCCACGAGCGGAACTCCGCGCGCGGCAACCTCCGCGAGCAGTGCCAGTCACCTGGCGCTGAACTCAACGATGTCCACCGTTCGCACTTGAGGGGCGCGTTTCGTCCCTTCGCGCTCGCGGTCCGCGACGTCCCGAAATGCGGGCTGCGAACTCGCGGCGCGGGAGTGCGAGTTCGGCACTCAAGAGACCGAACAGCCATGTTCGATACCGGCCTCGGAGCAGAAGAGGTCCGCCCCCCACCTTCCCAAGCGACGTCGATGCCCGTGAGCGAAGCCCGCAACCCCGCCCCCGCCCCGCAACCGATCGCCGACCCTTCCACTGCCGACCGCGCCAGCGTCGACAACAGCGCAGGCTGGTTGACAACCATCTGCGTGCTGTCGCTGCTCAACTCGGGCGCGGCTTGGTTCGAGCTCGAGTTCTCGTTCTTCTTCGGACTTGGCGCGACTCAGTTCGTCGACGGAATCGGCATCGCTCTCGCAGCGGATCATCCTGCGTACGCGCTGCCCTTGCGCGCCGTCACCGCGCTGATCTCCGTGTCGTTCTCACTCTTGTTCCTGCTGTTCGGGTCGCAGACAAAGAAGCGCCGTGAGTGGGCGTTGCTGTGCGCGATCCTGATCTGGACCGGCGACTCGGGACTCATGGCGCTCGCCGAGGACGGCGTCGGCTTCGCGTTCCACGCCTGGGCGCTCTACGTGCTCTGTCGCGGCTACATGGCATTGCGTCGCGAGTTGGCGCGCGAGCGCACAAGTCGCGCCGCGCCTCCGGCGGAAGCAGAGCCCGCACTCGAAGACCTCGCGAAGGCGGCCTGAGCGTCCGCCGACCCAGCGAACGTGCACCGCAAGCTCATGGCGGGCCCCGAGCCGGAGCACTGGCCGAGCGGCCCGACCTTGCTCCAGAAATCCAAACCGCGCTTTGGTTTTCTGCCAGAAATCTAAAGTGCGGTTTGGATTTCTGGCGTCGGGTACGCAGCGCCGCGCGCAAGCCCTCGAACCGACGGCGTAGGGCTAACCGTCACCGGGAACTATGATCGTCGCGCCTTCCGTGCACTTCTGCATGGCGACCTAGCTGCCGCGTTGACGAACCTCGTCGGGCGACGCGGTTTCGAAGAACAGTTCGAGCGCCTCGACGAGGTTCGTACGCGCCTCCTCGGCCGAAGCGCCTTGGCTGGCGATGTCGATCTCCGGACAGTGCGCTACGAACAGGTCTTCGTCACGCTCGACGATCGCAGTGAAGTGTCGGGAAGGTTGCATGGGCGGCTCCGAGAATCTCAGCGCGCCGCGGCGAACACGCGCGCCAGCGCCTACTTCTTCGGCTGGAAGATGTGCACGACCATGCCGTGCACGCTCTCGGCGGCTTCCATCATCGCTTCGGGCAGCGTGGGGTGCGCGTGGATGGTGCGCGCGATGTCCTCGGCGGTGGCGCCCATCTCGATGGCGAGGGCGGCTTCGGCGATCAGCTCGGTGACCTCCGGGCCGACCATGTGCACGCCGAGGATCTGGTCGGTCTTCGCGTCGGCGAGGATCTTCACGAAGCCGTCGGTTTCCATGAGGCTCATGGCGCGGCCCGAGGCGGCGAAGGGGAACGAGCCGGACTTGAAGGCGATGCCCTTGGCTTCCAGCTCGCTCTCTTGCGCGCCGACCGAGGCCATCTCGGGCGCGGTGAAGATCACCGCCGGCACGCAGCGCACGTCGTATTCGTCCTTCTGACCGGCGATCACGGCCGCGGCGACGAGCCCCTCGCGGCTGCCCTTGTGCGCGAGCATCGGCTGGCCGGCGATGTCGCCGATGGCGTAGATGTTCGGCACGCTCGTGCGCATCTGCTTGTCCACCGCGACAAAGCCCTTCGCGTCGACCTTCAGGCCGACCTTTTCGAGCCCGAGGCCTTCGCTGTACGGCTTGCGACCGACCATCGAGCCGATCTGGTCGCACACCACCGTCTCCTCGCCCTTCTTGGTCTTGATGCGGACGTGCAGCCCGTCCTTCTTGCGCTCGTAGCCCTGCGCGAACGTCTCGGTGAGGAACTTGATCCCCATCTTCTTCATCGAGCGCTCGATGACCTTCACGCAGTCGCGGTCCTGGCCGGGCAGCGCGCCCGCGGTCGCCTCGAGCACCGTCACCTCGCTGCCGAGCTTGCGGTACATCATCCCCAGCTCGAGGCCGATGTAGC
>CALFYL010000217.1 GCA_937952135.1 uncultured Planctomycetia bacterium | reverse complement strand
GGCGGCATGAAGTTCTGGAACGGCGTCGGGTTCTCGAGGCGCGCGAGGTAGTTGAGCATCACGCCTTCGGGGAACACCGCGAGCGTCGGCGCCGCGCCCGAGTCCGTGCGTTGCTGCGAGATCCAGCCGAGCGCGGCCTTGAACGCCTTGGCGCGCACGTCGGCGACGAAGGCGTCGGGGCCGTCGCCGATGCTCTCGCGTTTGAGGGCGAAGATGCGCTCCGAGGCCGCGACGTGGAGTCCTGCGAAGACGCTGAGCGCTCCGACAGCGCCCGCGCGGGCCAGCGCGAGGCTTGCTCCGCGGGCGGCGAGCCAGCGCGGGAGCGCGTCGACGAGGAGGGCGGCGAGCAACGCCGTCGCCGGCATCGCGAGGGCGAAGCCGTAGTGCGCGATGCGCACGTTGAGCGCCATCTTCGCGAGCAAAACGAGCGCGGCGAGCGCGAAGGCGGCGCGCGCGGCGTGAGCGGGGCTCGCGGAGGTCGAGCTGCGGCGCGCGATCGCGACGACCGATCCGAGCACCGCGAGCGCGCTGAAGAGCTGCCACGGCCGCGCCGCGTCGCTGAGCGGCGCGAGTTGGAACAATCCGTAGGTCGCGGCGCCGAACGCAACGAACGCAACGGCGGCGAGTGCGCTCTGTTTCGAGGCTCGACGCGCGACCCAAGCCGCGGCGGCGAGCAACGCGAGAAGCGCACCCCAGCGGCCGGTCCACGCGAGGATCGCGACGGCGTTCTCGCCCGGTCGATCGAGGCCCATGCCGGCGCGATAGAAGGCGAGCTCCGCGACCTCGCCGCCGAAGAGCGACGGCCACGCGCCGAGGAAGCCGCGCCACGCCTCGGCGGGCGTCAGCGAGCTCGAAAGCGCAGCGAAGGCGACGACGAGAGGCGTTGCGAGACCGGCGACGAACGCTCCGAGCGCCGCGAACTGCGCGCGCACCGGTGTCCGTGCGCCCCAGGCGTGGAACGCGAGCCCGCCGAGGCCCCCGACGAGCGCCGCGACGAACATCTCGGGCTTGGTGAGGAACGCCAGCCCCGCGCACAGCCCGCCGAGAAGCGCCCAGCGCAGCTCGCGGCCGGCGCTCCAGCGGTTCGCGAAGTGCAGCGCCGCGAGCGTGAGCAACACGCCGTGCGTCGCTTCGTGCGAGTAGGGGCAGATGTAGTTGTAATTGCCGATGCCGACGAGTTGCGCAAAGCCGCAGCACGCGAGGACGACGGCGCACGCAGCGGTGGCGGCCCACGGGGAACTGAAGGCGCGCACGACGGCGTGCAGCAGCGCGAGCACGACCGCGAACAGCGCGGCGTTGACCCACACGAGCGTCGAGAGGCCGACGCCGAACAACTTGAACGCGAGCGCGTTCCAGTAGGGGCTCAGCGGACCGTTGAACCACGCGACATCGCGGAACAGCACGTCGCCCTCGGCGAGGCGCCACGGCGTGTAGAGCTCGCGGCCGAAATCGACCATCACGTCGGGCCACTTGCCCCACGAACGCCACAGCCCGAGCGCGAACAGCAGCGCGAGCAGCGCGAACTGCGCGCCAAACTCGATTCGAGACGTCGCGCGCGAGTCTCCGCCGCGATCGAGCGCGCTCATCGGTCCGAAGGCTTCGACGACGGGTCCGTGTCGAGATAGCCGAGCTCGCCGAGCCGCTTGGCCATCTCGGCGTCGATGTCGATCGACTTCGCGCTCGTCCCGATCCTCGCGCGCAGCTCCACCGCGTGCGTGCGCAGCTCTTTCAGCGCCGCAAGCCCGGCCACGCAGCGCGGCGAGTCCTTCGGATAGATCGGCCTCTGCTCGCGCGGGTCGGCGCTCAAGTCGAACGACAGCTCCGGCAGCGGCTCGCCCGTCGGCTTGAGGCCCCACGAGATCGTCTTGTAGTCGTTCGTGCGCAGCGCCGCGTACTGCCGGCCGTCGGCGTGCAACTCCATCAATGCTGGCCGCTCGGGCAACGTCTGGCCCGCGAGCAGCGGCCGCAGGTCGCGCCCCGCCATCGCCGGCACGTCGCGCACGCCCGTGATCGCGAGCAGCGTCGGCATGAGATCGATCGAGCGCACTTGCGTGTCGACCGTTGCCCCCGCCTGGATCTGGCCCGGCCAGTGCACGACGAGCGGCACGCGCACGAGCTCCTCGAAGAGCGAGTGCTGATGGCCTTTTCGACCGTGGTCGAGGAACTCTTCGCCGTGGTCGGCCGTGACGACCACCACCGTGTTCTCGAGCAGGCCGCGCTCCTTCAGCGCTTCGAGCATGCGCCCGAGATGGTCGTCGGTGTAGCGGATCTCCGCGTCGTACAGCGCCATCAAGTGCCGGAAGTCGCGCGCGTCCATCTTCGGCCGGATGGACGTGTTCTGCATGAAGTTCACGCCGTCCAGCGTCCCCGCGTAGTCGGGGTCGAACAGCGCCACGTATTCGGGCGGCGCGATGAAGTCGTAGTGCACGTCCCACAGGTGCACGAACAGGAAGTACGGCTTGTCGCGCGGCGCGTCCGCGGCCCATTTCGCGACCTTTTCGAGCGTGCGCGGGCTCGTCACGTCGTCGTGCGTCTTGCCGTCCGGCCGCCGCGACTCCATGCGCATCTGCTCGTCGCTCAAGCCGTCGGGCACCTGCGTCATGCAGCTCTCGTAGACGTCGAAGCCGTCGCCGAGGCCGAACACCGGGTGCAGGTACGGACCGCCGTAGAAGCCCGCGGTGCGGTAGCCGGCTTTCGAGAGCTCCTCGGCGAGCGTGCGGTGCTTCGGATCGAGGCGCAGGCCGTTGTCGACGAGGCCGTGCGTCGAATCGCTGAGGCCCGTGAACATCGCCGCATGCGCGGGCAAGGTCCACGACGTCGAGCTCAGCGCGTTCTGGAAGCGCACGCCTTCGCGCGCGAGGCGGTCGATCGTCGGCGAAGTGGGAAACGGGTAGCCGTAGCAGCCGACGTGGTCGTAGCGAAGGCTGTCGATCGACACGAACAGGATGTTCGGCGGGCGCGCGCGCTCGGGCTCGGCGCAGGCGCCGACCAGCGCGACGAGCGCGAGCGTCCGCGCGAGGTGAGACTTCGACGGCATCCCGCGATGGTAGCCCAGCCGCGCGGGCGCGGCGAAGGCCGAGGTTGGCGCGCAGCGACGCGTGCGCGCGCGGTACACTCTTCGGGCTCTGGGCCACATGACGAACACTCGCGCTGACTCCCTGCTTCGAACGCACGAACCCGAGGCCGAAAAGCGGCCGCTCGACCTTCTCGAAGGGTTGAACGCGGCGCAGCGCGACGCGGTGACGCACGGCGACGGGCCGCTGCTGATCCTGGCCGGCGCCGGCTCCGGCAAGACGCGCGCGATCACGCGCCGCATCGCGCACCTGGTGCTCGAACGCGGCGTGCGGCCGAACGAGATCCTCGCCATCACGTTCACGAACAAAGCCGCGGGCGAGATGCGCGAGCGCGTCGACGCCCTGCAAGTGCCGCGCGGCGCGTGGGTCGCGACCTTCCACGCCATGTGCGCGCGCATCCTGCGGCGCGACATCGAGCACCTCGGGGCCTGGACGCGCGATTTCACGATCTACGACACCGACGACCGTCAGAAGCTGATCCGCGAGCTGATCAAGTCGGCGGGCTACGACACGACGGCGTACCGGCCGGGCGACGTGGGCGCCTTCATCAGCGAGCGCAAGAACCGCGGCGCGGGGCCGGAGCGGGGCGACGACGACGGCTTCGTCGACGAGCTGTTCGTGCGCGTGCACCGCGAGTACGAGGCGGTGCTCAAGCGCAACAACGCGCTCGACTTCGACGACCTGCTGCTGAAGGTCCTCGACGTGTTCGACCAGCACCCCGGCGTGCGCGATCAATACGCCGACGCCTTCCGGCACCTGCTCGTCGACGAGTACCAGGACACCAACCGCATCCAGTACCGCCTGCTGCGGCACTTCACCGCGCTGCGCCACAACATCGTGGTGTGCGGCGATCCCGACCAGTCGATCTACGGCTGGCGCGGCGCCGACATCCGCAACATCCTCGACTTCGAGACCGATTTCCCCGGCGCGCGTGTGGTGCGGCTCGAGCAGAACTACCGCTCGACCCAGACGATCCTCGACGCGGCGCAAGCGGTGATCCGCCACAACTCGCAGCGCAAGGAGAAGGACCTGTGGTCCGAACGCGGCGCGGGCGAGAAGCTGAGCGTCGTGCAGTGCGCCGACGAGGACGACGAGGCGCGCGAGATCGCGCTGCGCATCCGCGCGCTGGCCGACGAGGGCCGCTCGCACGACGAGTTCGCGATCTTCTACCGCGCGAATTTCATGCAGCGCGCGCTCGAACGCGCGCTGCGGCTGACGTCGATCCCGTACCAGATCGTCGCGGGCACCGAGTTCTACCAGCGCAAGGAGATCAAGGACCTGCTCGCGTACTTGCGCGTGATCGCGAACCCGGCCGACAACGAGGCCTGCGTGCGCGCGCTCGGCACGCCGCCGCGGGGCGTGGGCGACAAGACGCTCGACGAGCTGCGACAGTGGGCCGCGGACCGTCAGGTCTCGCTCGTGCGCGCGTGCCAGTCGGAGGAGGCGCGCAACCGCGTGAAGGGCAAGGCGAAGGCGGCGCTGGTGGCGTTCGCGGCGCTGTGCGAGCGGCTCTCGCAGTACTCGACGGGGCCCGCCGAGGTCGCGCTACAGGCCGCGATCGAAGGGATCGCGTACTGGGAGCACCTCGCGCGCACCGCGGAGCGCGACGAAGTGGACCGCGAGCAGAACGTGCAGGAGCTTCTCGCTCACGCCTCCGAATACGACCGCGCGAACCCGCAGGGCGGCGTGCGCGGCTTCCTGCAGGACGTCGCGCTCGTCAGCGATGTCGACGGCTTCGAAGCCGGCGTGCCGAAGGTCGCGCTGATGACGCTGCACGCCGCCAAGGGCCTCGAGTTCCCGGTGGTGTTCGTCGCCGGCGTGGAAGAGGACCTGCTGCCGCACGCGCGCTCGGTCGCGGGGGGCGACGAAGCGATCGAGGAGGAGCGGCGCCTGTTCTACGTCGGCATGACGCGCGCGCAGGACCAGCTCGTGCTCACGAGCGCCGTGACCCGCAAGCTGTACGGAGGCGACGTGTACCACCGGCCGTCGCGCTTCCTCGAGGAGATCCCGCGCGAGCTGGTGCTGAACGTCGAGGACGACAGCGACGCGCTCGGCGATTACGCGGCGCCGCCGCAGGCCGAGGAAGCCGAGGTGCTGCGCGTCGGCGACATCGTCGAGCACGAGACCTTCGGGCGCGGCCGCGTCGAGCAACTGCTCGGAATGGGCGCGAACGCGCGTGCGACCGTGCAGTTCCAGGGCGCGGGGCTGAAGCAGCTCATGCTGAGCTACGCGCGGCTGCGCAAGGCGGCGCGCGCGCGATGAGCGAGACCCAGGTGGATCGCGGGCTCGTCGAGCGCTTGCGCTCGCTGCTCGACGAGGCGCGCGCGTCGGGCGAGCTCGATGCGCTGCGGCCGTTGCTCCTCGAAGCGCTCGCCGATTCGGCCCCGCTGGCGGGCGCGGGCCCCGTGGGTTCGATCCCGATCCACTACGGCATGGTGGGCGACTCCAAGCCGATGCGCGCCGTCTACGCGCTGCTCGAGAAGGTCGCGCCGAGCGAAGTGTCGGTGCTGATCCACGGCGAAACCGGCACGGGCAAGGAACTCGTCGCCAAGGCGCTGCACGAATACGGCTCGCGCAAGGGCAAGCCGTTTCTCGCCGAGAACTGCGCGGCGGTGCCGGCGGAACTGCTCGAGAGCGAGCTGTTCGGGCACAAGCGCGGTTCGTTCACCGGCGCGATCGCGGACCGGCCCGGACACTTCGTCGCCGCCGACAAGGGCACGGTGTTCCTCGACGAGATCGGCGACATGCCGCTCTCGATGCAGCCCAAGCTGCTGCGCGTGCTCCAGGAGGGCGAAGTGCGCCCGGTGGGCTCGAACAAGACCGTGAAGGTCGACGTGCGCATCGTGGCCGCGACGAACAAGGACCTGCGCGCGATGGTGAAGGCCGGGAGCTTCCGCGAGGACCTTTACTTCCGCTTGAACGTCGTGACGATCGTGCTGCCGCCGCTGCGCGAGCGCGCGGGCGACGTGCGGCACCTCGTGCGCTTCTTCCTCGAGCGCCTCAGCAAGGAAATGGGGCGCGAAGCGGAGCTCACGCCCGCGGCGCTCGCGAAACTCGAGGCCTGGCGCTGGCCCGGCAACGTGCGCGAGCTCGAGAACGAGATGCGGCGCGCGGTCGCGCTGACCAGCGGCGTGATCGACGAGAGCGACCTCTCGCCGCACATCGCCGCCGCCAAGTAGCGCGTCGGAGCGTCGTTCGGGCGGCGCGAACGCGCCCCCGCGACGGCAGGGACCCCGACGCACGAACTCCAGCGCGCGAACTCAAACGCAGCGCCGCGAAACGCAACTTCACGGAACGCGCGTATAGAATCGAACGTCGAATTCGGCGACGCCGCCCCCGCATGCGCGTGCTCGAGCCCTACCGGTGGCGCTCGGCGCGCAGGCCGGTCTCTGCGGTGTCGATCTGGCGCCAGCGGAGGCGGTCCCTATGCAGCGTTTCACGAGTGTCGTTGGCCGTGCCCTCGTTGGCCTTGCCTCGCCCCGTTCGGTGCTTCCCGGCGCCGT
Organism: uncultured Planctomycetia bacterium; assembly: GCA_937952135.1. Lineage (GTDB taxonomy): Bacteria > Planctomycetota > UBA1135 > UBA1135 > WYBT01. The sequence continues at coordinate 13,720 of CALFYL010000217.1, read as the reverse complement.
TCGGAAACTCGCCGTCCTGGCGGGCGTGGCGTCCGTCGCCAGCGCCCAGAGCTTCCTCAACATGCCGAGCCGGATTCCGGCCAACGGAGGCTACACCGAGAACGTGGACTTCGCGGACGTCGACGGCGACGGCGACATGGATTGCGCGCTCGCCGAGGGCGGCGACGGCGGCAACGACCAGAACAACCTTTGGATCAACCGCGGCTTCGAGGTCGGCGGCACGATCGGGTTCTTCGCGGACCGCACCTCGACGCAGTTTCCCGCCGTGCTCGACGACAGCCGCGACGTCGATTTCGTGGACATCGACGGCGACGGCGACACCGACATCTACGTGTCGAACACCTCGCTCGCCTCGAACCAGACCAACCGCTGGTGGGTGAACATGGGCGGCGCCCAGGGCGGCACGCCGGGCTTCTTCCAGGATCAAACGCCGGCGCGCTGGACCTTCATCGCGGTCAACAACGGCGTGGACCACTTCTCGTCGATCGCGAACAGCGTCAAGCTCGTCAGCGGCGGCTTCATCGACTGGTCCTGCGACTGCGTGTTCGGCGACCTCGACAACGACGGCGACGAGGACATCGTCCACACGACCTACGGTGGAAATTTCGACGGCGGCGCGCCCTCGCGCATCTTCCTCAACTCGGGCACGGGCTTCTTCGAGGAGTTCAACCCCTCCGGGATCCAACTGGCCGGCTCGGCGATCCCGAACAACACGCCCGCGATCTGGGCGCTCGGTCTGCACGTCAACGGCACGACCAACACCACCGGCTTGCAGGCGGACATCGCGGACACGCCGCTGGGCGTGGAGATCGGCGACCTCGACGGCGACTGGGACATCGACATCCTCCACGGCGCGCGCAACCAGATCCCGCGCGTGTACCGCAGCCGGCTGAGCGACACCGGGGTGATGTCCGCCTACCAGGACGTGACCTACACGACCGGCGTGCCGGCGAACACCGACACGGGCGGCAACTATGAGCAGGAGCTCGGCGACTTCGAGAACGACAACGACCTGGACATCTACGGCCTGAACTGGCCGGGCTTCAACGATGTGACGATCAAGAACAACGGCTCGGGCGTGTTCAGCGGAACCTTCACGCTCGCGGGCTCGGGCGCCGACGACAACGAAGGCGATTTCTTCGACTACAACAACGACGGTCGGCTCGACATCTTCGTCACCAACTTCTCGGGCCAGGACAAGCTGTACCGCAACGACGGCGCGCCGAACTGGAACTTCACCAACGTCACGAGCGAACTGCCGAGCCTCGGCGGGACCGGCCTGGGCGGCGACTCGTGCGACGTCGACGCGGACGGCGACTACGAGTTCCTCGTCGGCAACGACGGCGGGCAGGCCGAGTGGTTCCTCGACAACGTCACGAACATCCCCGACACGATCGCGCCGCGCGTTGCGAACCTCGAGCAGGCGCCGAACCGCACGGTGGGCCCCGCGCCGACCGTGGTTCGCGTGCACGTGTACGACAACGCGTCGTGGGACGTGACGCGTTACGACACGGCGACGCTCGAGTACAGCACCAACAGCTTCGGCAGCTTCACGTCGGCGCCGATGAAGTTCGTCGGCGGGCAACTCTTCCGCGGCGAGATCCCGGGCGCGACCGCGGGCACGGTCTCGTACCGCGCGCGCGTGATCGACGAGCACGGCAACGTCGGGGTCTCGACCGTGAAGTCGTTCAGCACCACGGGCGGCGCCACGGTGAACTACTGCACGACGAGCACGACGACGAACGGCTGCAACCCGGTCATGGGCGCGACCGGAACGCCGAGCGTGAGTGCGGCTTCGGGCTTCACGCTCACGTGCTCGAACGTCGAAGGCCAGCGCGCGGGGCTCATCTTCTACGGCGTGAGCGGCCGCAACGCCGCGAGCTGGGCGCCGGGCAACACGAGCACGCTGTGCGTGAAGTCGCCGGTGCAGCGCATGAGCACGATGAATTCGGGCGGCGTCGCGGGCGCGTGCGGCGGAGCGATGAGCGAGGATTGGCTCGCGTACCAAGCGGCGCACCCCGGTGCGCTCGGCCAGCCCTTCTCCGCCGGCGCCACACTCGACGCGCAGTGCTGGTTCCGCGATCCCGCGGCGCCCGGCACGACGAACTTGTCCGACGGCATCGAGTGGATCACGGCGCCTTGAACGAAGGGCCCTCGCTTCGAGGGCCCGACCTCGACGCGCCGCTCGCGTGAACCGCGTGCGCGCCGACAGCGCTCCAGCGCGAGGCCGATCCCGAGTGGGGCGGCCTCGCGCTATTTCAGGGCGGCCGCTCCCTGCGCGCCTCGGCCCGCGGCCGGACGCGCGCCGCGGGCTACCATCTGCGCACGATGAACGCGCCCGAAGCTTCCCTCGACGACGCGGCGATCCTCGCCATCGCGCGGCCGCACCCCAAGCTGCTGGTCCAGTACTCGATCCGCTCGCTCGCCGGCCTGATCTTCGCGCCGATCGTGTGGGTCCCGCTGTACTTCAAGTACCACACGCTGCGCTACTCGATCCGCGACGACGGCATCAGCGCGTCGTGGGGGATCCTGTTCAAGCGCGAGGTGCACCTGTCCTACAAGCGCATCCAGGACATCCACGTCTCGCGCAGCATCGTCGAGCGCTACCTCGGGCTCGGAACCGTCGAGTTGCAGACGGCGGCCGGCTCGGCGGCAGCGGAACTCTCGCTCGAGGGCATGGAGCACTTCGAGGCGATCCGCGAGTTCCTGTACCGGCGCATGCGCGGCCACGAAGGCGCGAGCGCGGCGCGCGCGGCCGAGGGAAGGCCGGACGGAGAGCGCGCCGACGAAGTGGTGGAGCTGCTGCGCGCGATCCGCGCGGACCTCGACGCGACGCGCGCGGCGTTGGAGAGCCGGCGGTAGCCATGTACGACCTCGCCAAGGAAACCGTGTTGCGCCTGTTCCGCGCGCCCCTCGGCCCGCCGCAGACGCCGAGCGGCTCGCACTCGCAGGTCACGATCATGCGCGCGGCGCCGCGTTACCTGAGCTACCGCTTGCTCGGCGTGCTGATCTCCGCGGTGTTCCTGGCTCTCCTCGTCTTCGGGTCCTTCGCCGCAGGGTTCTTCGCCCCGCCGATGTGGGGCGTGACGGCGCTCCTGCTCGTGGTCCTCGCTCCGCTGCTCGCGCTGAGCTACTTCGGCGTGCGCGTCGACTACGACTTGCGCTACTACGTGATCACGGACCGCTCGGTGCGCGTGCGCCAGGGCGCCTGGAAACTGCAGGAGAAGACCATCACCTTCGCGAACGTGCAGAACGTGCGCGTCGAGCAGGGGCCGCTGCAGCGGCTGTTCGGCTTCTCCAGCGTGCGCATCGACACCGCCGGCGGCGGGATGGTGCAGGCCGGCAACCACGCGGTCGCGATGCCGCACGGCGTGGAGCTCGCGGGCATCGAGGACGCGGCCGCGCTGCGCGATGCGATCCTCGCGCACGTGCGGCGGCGCGCGGACGCCGGGCTGGGCGATCTCGACGACAAGGCGGGCGCGGCGGCGGCCGGGTGGAGCGCCGCGCGCCTTCAGGCGCTGCGGGAAGCGGCGAGCGCGGCGCGGGAGCTCAAGACGGCGGCGCAACTCGGCGCCGGCCCGGCGGCGCTGGGATAGGCTGAGGCCGCTCCCGCGAACCGAACGTGAACTCGCTCCGCTATCTGCCCTTCGCGCTGCGCGCCTTCGTCAAGCGCGGACCGCCGGTGCACCTCACGCTGTTCGTCACGGGCAAGTGCAACCTGCGCTGCCGGCATTGCTTCCACTGGAAGGAAGTCGCCGCGGGCGTCGAAGGCCCGAGCGCGGAGCAGGTGGACAAGCTCGCCGCGTCGTGCGCGCGGCTCGGGCCGCTGCTCTGGGTGAGCTTTGGCGGCGGCGAACCGTTCCTGCGGCGCGATCTCGCCGATCTCGCGCGTTCCTTCGGCTCGCGCGGCCTGCGCCACCTCGCGATCCCGACCAACGGCCTCGTCGAGGAGCGTCAGCACGACGCGGTCGAGCGCATTCTGCGCGAGAACCCCGACTTGTACCTCTCGGTCGCGATCTCCTTCGACGGTCCGCCCGCGGTCCACGACGCGATTCGCCAGATCCCCGGCGGCCATGCGCGCTCGATGGCGAGCGTGCGCGCGCTCCACGCGCAGCGCGAGAAGTTGCCGCGCGAGCTGCGCGAGCGCCTGGGCGTCGGAATCCTGCTCACCCTGACGAGCGAGAACCAGAACGTGCTCGCCGCGCATCTGGAGGAACTCGCGCGCGAGCTCGCGCCCGACAACGTGACGCTCAACCTCGCACGCGGGACGGCGATGGAGCCGCACCTGCTCGAAGTCGACCTCGCGCGTTACCGCGAACTCGTCGCCACCAAGGCGCGTCTCATCGCCAGCGGCGCGCTTCCGTACTTCGACTTTCCGCTCGCGCGGCTTGCGGTGGCGCGCGACCGCGCGATGTACGAGCACGTCGAACGCGTCGCCAGCGGCGCGACGAACGGCCATCTTCCGTGCACCGCGGGTTCGCTGTCGGCCGTGGTGTTCGAGAACGGCTCGCTGCAGCCTTGCGAGATCCTCGGGCGCGAAATCGGCAACCTGAACGACGTCGACTGGGACCTCGAACGGCTGTGGAACGCGGGAGCCGCGCGCGAGCTCCGCGAGTACATCGAGCGCTCGCGCTGCAAGTGCACGTGGGAGTGCGCGCAGGCGGACAACGTGCTGTTCAACAAGCGCGCGTGGCCGAGTCTGGCGCTCGCGGCGCTCGGCAGCGGAGCGCGGGGAGCGGGCCCGTGACTGCGCTGTGCTTGATCGTTCCGTGCCGCAACGAGGCGCTCGTCGTCGGCCGCAAGCTCGCGAACCTCGCGTTGTGCGCGTGGCCCGCGGCGCAGCGGCGCCACCGGGTGCTCGTGGTCGACGACGGATCGGACGACGAAACGCGCAGCGTTGCGCGCGCGGCCGTCGAGCGCTGGCGCGAGAGCTTCGAGCGCTCGAACGTCGACGTCGAAGTGCTCGAGAACGAGATTCGCCCGGGGAAAACCGGCGCCATCGAGCAGGGCCTCCGCGCCTGCGGCGAGACCGCCGACCTGTTCGTGCTCAGCGATGCGGACGTGGTGCTCTCGCCCGACGCGTTGACGGAGCTCGTGCGGCCCTTCGAACGCGACGCGCGCGTCGGCATGGTGTGCGGCGGCCAGCGCATGGTCGCGGCGCTCGCGGCCGATGGGACGCTCACGGCGCCGGACGGCCGCGCACTCGGCGGACGGACGACCTTCTACGATGCGCTGACGGCGCTCGTGCGCCGCGCGGAGTCGGCGCTGGGGATCGTCTTCAGCGTGCACGGGCAGTTGATGGCGTGGCGCGCGCCCCTTGGCTTGCATCCCACGCGCGGCTTCGCGGCCGACGACCTCGACTTGATGCTGCAGGCGCGCTGCAAGGGTGCGCGCATCGCCTTCGCGCCGCGCGCGCTGTTCTTCGAGGCTCGCCCGAGCGACGCCGCGGACCGCGAAGCGCAAGCGGCGCGCCGCGCCCGCGCGTACCTGCAGTTCCTTGCGCACCCGCGACGCGGCGAGCTCGCCGATGCGGGCGCGGCGCTCGCGCGCCTTCAAGCGGCGCTCTATCTGAATCTGCCTGCGACTTGCGCGGCCGTGCTGGTCGCGTGCTTCGCGGCGTACCTGGCGACCTGGCTGTGGCCGCTGCCCGCGGCGCTCGCGTGGAGCGTGCGCATCGCGAGCCTGGCGGTGTCGCTCCCGCTCGCCCTCGCGGTGCGGCGCACGTTCGGCAGCGCGGGGAGAGCCGCGCGCGCCTCCGACCGCCCGATCCGCGACCGTTGGGAGACCGCGCGCAAGTGAGCGGCGAGGCTTCCGCGCGGCCGTCGTGGGGCGTGCTGCTGGCGATTGCGCTCGTGGCGCTCGTGTTGCGCGCCGTGGGCGTCGCGCAGTACGAGGCGCGCCATCCGCTCCGCGATCGGCCGGCGATCGACGAGGCGAGCTACGACTCGTGGGCGCGCGAGATCGCGGCCGGCGACGTGCTCGGGCGCGAGATCTTCTTCCAGGAGCCGCTGTATCCGTACTTTCTCGGCGGCGTGTATGCGTTCGCGGGGGACGAGCCCGCGGCGCAGCGCTCCGCCGCGCGCTACACCCAGGCGGCGCTCGGTGCGTTGACGGCGGTGCTCGTCGCGTTGCTCGGCGCACGCGCGTTCGGAGCGCGGGCGGGCGCGCTCGCGGGCTTCGCGTTCGCGCTGTACAAGCCCGCGATCTGGTTCGCGGCGCTGCTTCTCAAGCCAGGCTTGTTTCTACCGCTCGTCGCGGCGTTTCTGCTCGTGCTCACGGGTGCGCAGCGGCCTCGGGCGTGGCTCGCCGCCGGCGTTCTCGCGGGTCTCGGAGCGCTGCTGCGCGGCAACATGCTGGTGCTGCTGCCGCTGGTCGCGGCGTGGCCGCTCGCGCGCGCCTTTCTGCGTCGCGAGTCGCGTTGGAACGCGTTGGCGAGCGTCGGCGCGGTCGCCATCGGAGCAGCGCTCGTCCTGGGCCCCGTGGCTGCGCGCAACCACCATGTCGGCGGGCGCTTCGTGCTGACGACGAGCGGCGCGGGCACGAACTTCTACGGCGGCAACAACCTCGCGAATCCCTACGGCGTGGCGACGGAGTTCGACTGGGTGCGCGGCGTGCCGGCGCACGAGGCGGCGGACTGGCGCCGCGAGGCGAGCCGGCGCGCGGGGCGCGAGCTCGATCCGACGGAGACGAGCGGCTTCTGGCTGCGCGAGGCGCTCGCATCGATGCGAGCGGCGCCGCTCGAGCACGCGCGGATCCTCGCGCGCAAGCTGCACCTCGCGCTCAACCGCTACGAGACGCCGGACAACCACTTTCTCGAGTGGGACGAGCGCCATGTCCCGTTGCTGCGCGCGCCGCTGCCGGATTTCGGGCTCGTGGGGTTCCTGGGACTCGGCGGACTCGGGCTGTTGGCGATGGACACGCTGCGGCGCCGAGGACGTGCACGCGCCCTTTCGCTGGCCGTGTTCTTCGTGCTGTACCTCGGAACGATCGTCGCGACCGTGATGAGCGACCGCGCGCGCTTGCCGCTCGCCCTCATGCTCGCGCCCTTCGCCGCGTGGTTCGCCCTCGAGCAGCGTCGCTGGCTCGACGCGCCGCGTTCGATGCTGGCCCAACTGCCGTGGCTCGCGCTCTCGGCGTGGCTGGTGTTCGCGCCCGCGATGGAGTCCGCGCGCCGCAGCTCCGATTTCGACGAGCGCGACCACAACCTGGCGGTCGCTCTGCTCGCCGAAGGCGACCTGGACGGCTGCGCGCCGCTCGTGGAGCAACTCGCGGCGCGCCACCCCGGCGCCGCGCGCGTGAACCTGCTCGCCGCCGAGTACGAGTATCGCCGCGCGCGCGCGACCATCGAAGCGCAGCCGCCCGCGAACCGCATTCCCGAGGACGCCGGACGCCTGCTCGACTCGGCCTTCACGCGGCTCGAGAGCGTCGCGCGCCGCGGGTCGGCGCAGGAGCGCTTCCGGGCCCAGGCCCTCGGCGGCGCCATGCGCCAGTACTTCGGCCACTGGAAGGCCGCCGAGCCGCTGTACCGCGCCGCGCTCAGCTTCGATCCCTCCGACCGCGACCTGCGCCGCCGCCTCGCGGTCGTGCTCGCCGAATCCGCCATGGTCGAACCCGCGGGCCCAGCGCGTTCGAACCGCTTGGCCGAATCGATCGCTCTGCTCGAGCGGTTGCTCGCCGATGCGCAGGACGAAGAAGTGCGTGCGCTCCTGGAGCGGGTGCGGGCGGCGGCGCCCTGAATCCGAGGAGTTCGAACTCGCTCGGCCAGAAGTCGATCAGCCCGCCGGCTCGACGAACTGCAGGCGGTGGAGGCGGGCGTAGATGCCGCCGAGCTTGAGCAACTCGTCGTGCGTGCCCTGCTCGCGCAACTCGCCGCGGTGCATCACGAGGATCTTGTCGGCCTTGCGAACGGTCGAAAGGCGGTGGGCGATCACGAGCGCGCTGCGGCCGGCGAGCAAGTTGTCCTGCGCCTCTTCGATCTGGTGTTCGGTCTCCGAGTCGACGCTCGCGGTGGCTTCGTCGAGCACCACGATGCGCGGCGAGCCCGCCAGCGCGCGGGCGATGGCGAGCAACTGGCGCTCGCCCGTCGAAAGCGTCGCGCCGCGTTCGGCGACGGGCGCATCGAGGCCTTCGGGCAGGCGGTCGAGCACGATCTGCGCGCGGCTCGCCTCGAGCGCGCGCTGGAGCGACGCTTCGGTCACTTCGCGGCGCTCCATGACCAGGTTCTCGCGCACGCTGCCCGCGAACAGGAAGTCCTCCTGCAACACGAGCCCGAACTGCGAACGCAGCGCGAGCACGTCGTGTTCGCGCAGGTCGACGCCGTCGAGGGTGACGCGTCCGCGCGTGGGGTCGTAGAAGCGCATCAACAGGTTGGCGAGCGTCGATTTGCCCGCGCCGGTCGCGCCGACCACCGCCACCGTCGCGCCGGCGGGGATCTCGAAGCTCACGTCCTTCAACACCGGCACGCCGGGCAGGTAGTCGAAGCTCACGTTCTCGAAGCGGATGTGGCCGCGGCTCGGCGCCGCGCCCTCGCGGCCGCGCGAGCCCGAAACGACCGTCGCCTGGGTGTCGAGCACCTGGAAGATGCGCTCGCTCGAGGCGAAGGCCGACTGCAGCACGTTGTAGCGCTCGCCCAGTTCGCGCACGGGGTTGAGAAGCATCCCGACGTACAGCCAGAACTGGAAGAACGTGCCGATCTGCATCTCGCCGTCGGCGATGTCGATGCCGCCGACCCACACGATCGCGGCTTGGATGCCGTTGACCACGAAGTCCAGGGCCGGGAAGAACATGGCGAACAGCAAGATCGTGCGCATGTTCGCCTGCAGGTACTGCGTGAGCAGGTCGCGGAAGCGCTGCGACACGCGCTTCTCGCGGCGGAACACGTGCACGACGCGCACTCCCTGCAGGACTTCCTGGAGGTAGCCGTTGAGCGTGGAGAGCTTGGCGCGCACGGCGCGGTGCGCGTTGCGGGCGCCGCCGCGGAACACGAGGCTGACTCCGATCAGGAGCGGCATGAGCGCGAGCACCACGAGCGCGAGCTGCCAGTGCAGCACGAACAGCACGACGAGCAGCACCGCGATGCGCACGAAGTCGAAGCCCAGCGTGACCAGGCCCGAGGTGAACATCTCGTTGAGGTTCTCGACGTCGCTCGTGACGCGCGTGACGAGCGATCCGGTGGGGCGCTTGTCGAACCAGGCGAGGTCGAGGGACTCGATGTGCCGGAACAGCTTCACGCGCAGGTCGTGGATCACCGACTGGCCGGTGCGCGTGAGGTGCGCGACTTCGAGGTAGCGGAACAGCGTCGTCGCCGCAGCGCACGCCAGGTAGAGGGCGGCCCAGAGGATCAGCTCGCGCACGAAGCCGTCGTCGGTGGCGACGCCCGGGCTCGCCGCGCGCGCGGCGATGGCCTTCGCGACCGGGCCGTCGACCGCTCGGCGGATGATCCACGGACCCGCCATCTCCAGCAGGAACAGCACGCCGAGCACCGCGAACGCGCCGTAGAACAGGCCTTGGTGCGCCTTGGCTTCGCGCCACAGTCGCCTTGCGAGCGCGCTGTCCCACGCCTTGCCGACGACGAGCTCCTCCGGCGTGTCCGGATCCTGCGCCGCCTTCTTCGCGGCCCGCGTCGCCGCGCGCAGTTGCTTGACGACCTGGATCACAGCCCGGCGAGCTCCGCTTGCGCCTGCTGGCGTGACCAGGTCTCCGCGTACCAACCCGGCTGCGCCAGGAGCTCGTCGTGGCGTCCGCGCTGGACGATGCGTCCGGCGTCGAGCACGACGATCGCGTCGGCGTGGCGCACGGTCGAGAGCCGGTGCGCGGCGATGATCACCGTGCGGCCGTGGCTCGCGCTCTGGAGGTTGCGCACGAGCTGCGCTTCGGTTTCGGTGTCGACCGCGCTGAGCGCGTCGTCGAGCACGAGCACGCGCGGGTCGCTGGCGAGCGCGCGCGCGATGCACGTGCGCTGGCGCTGGCCGCCCGAGAGCGTGACGCCGCGCTCGCCGATCTTCTGGTCGTAGCCGTTCGGAAAGGTCGCGACCTCACCGGCCATGCAGGCGCGGTCCGCGAGCTCGGCCACCGTCGCGTCGTCGAGCGGCTCGTCCGAACCGAAGCCGACGTTCGCGCGCCAGGTGTCCGAAAACAGAAAGCTGTCCTGCGGCACGTAGCCGAGCGCGTTGCGCAGCGTCGACAGGGACAGCCGCCGGATCGGCGCGCCGTCGAGCCGGATCTCGCCTTGCTGCGCGTCGAAAAGGCGCGTGAGCATGTTGAGCAGCGTGCTCTTGCCGCTGCCCGTGGGTCCTACGACGCCGAGGACGCTGTTCGCGGGGATCGTGAGGCTCACGTCGTCGACCGCGGCGCGCGGCGCGTTCGCGTAGCGGAACGAAACGCGCTCGAGCTCGAGCGCGCCGTTCACTTCGCGCAGCTCGATCGGATCGCTCGGGTCCGCGATCTCAGGTTCCGTGCTGAGGAGCTCGCTGATGCGCTTCGCGCTCACGACCGCGCGCGGGAAGATGCCGGCCATCCAGCCCAGCGCGATGATCGGCCAGAACAACTTGGCGATGAGGTCGATGAACTTGAACAGGTCGCCGGCCGGCAGATTCTTGTCGATCATCGCCAGGCCGCCGACGAGCAGGATGGGCAGGAAGGTCAGGTCCTTCGAGCCCCACGTGATCGCGTGCGTGATGCCGCGCGCGCGGCCGAGCTCGAGCTGGTGGTGCAAGTTCGTGTTCGACGCCGCGGTGAAGCGCTGGGTCTGCTGCGCCTCGCGCGCGTAGCCCTTCACGACGCGAATCCCGCTGAACGCCTCTTGCGCCTTGTGGCTGATGTCCGCGGCGGATTCCTGCACCGCGAGGGAGTGCTTCTCGAGCCGCGGGCTCATCGCCTTCATGCCGATGCCCATGATGAGCAGCGGCACGACCATCCACATCGCGACCGACGCGTCGAGCACGATCAGGTAGATCAAGCTCGCGGGCACCATCACGAGCGCGCCGCCCGTGTACATCAGGCCCGGGCCGAGGAACATGCGCACGTTCTCGACGTCGCTGGTGAGGCGCGACACCAGGTCGCCGGAGCGGTGCTGGACGTGGAACGAGAGCGGCAGCTCGACGAGCTTGTCGAACAGGTCCTGCTTGAGGCCGTTCTCGACGTAGCGCGAGACGCTGACGATCCACCAGCGCTGGAGGAAGCGGAACACACCGCGCACGAGCGCGACGGCCATCATCAGCCAAAACAGGCCGGCGAGGAAATCCGTGTCGCTGCCTTCGCGCAGGCGCGCGATCGCGTCGCCGACGATCTTGGTGATCCACACGTCGCCGAGCGCGGCGAGCGGGATGCACGCGACGCCGCCGGCGAGCGTCCAGCGGTAGCGCAAAAAGCGCTGGAATTGGACCCAAAGTTCCTTCACACCCCGCTGCTCCGCATCGCTAGCGCTCGCTAGCCCCGTCGCTCGGCGCGCTCAAGCGTTGCACCGCTTGCGAGGCGCGTTGTGCAACGAACTCGATGTGCTTCGCGCGCGCTTCTTCGTTCGCGCGGCGCAGGTGGGGGAAGGTCTCGACGCCATAGCCGTTCTCGAGCGCCGGCGCCCACAGCGAGTTGCGGAACCACGGGCGGCCCGCGAGCGGTTCGCCGTTCTCGAACAGCGCGTAGAAGCGGTGCGGGCGCGCGGCGGCGCTCCACGGAGCTTCGCTGGCCGCGCGCGAGCACTGCTCGAAGGCGCCGGCCATGCGTTCCGCTTGCTCGGCGGAGGCGAGTTGCGCCTCAGCGGCCGCGCGCGCGTGCCGCGCCATCGCGCTTGCGGCCTCGGCGACATCGAATCCCGCGCTCGGCCGCGCGCTCATCTCGACCAGCAGCTCCGCGACGAACGCGCCGAGCATCTCGTGGCCGACGAAACCCGGGTCGAGGAAGCGCTCGACGACGCCGAAGTCGTCGAAGCTGGTGTGGTACTGGCCGCCTTGGTTGCCGGAGAACCCGACGTTGAGCACGGGCACGCACAAGTGGTGCGCGAACACCGCGTCGTCGGAGCCCGCTCCCGGCAGCCCCAGGCTCGGCTGACCGTCGCGCGCGCGGGAACACCAGTCCTCCCACAGGGACTTCGCTCCGTCGGCGGTGCGCGAGCGCTCGGCGACCGCGCGCACGGTCCCGAGCAGGCCCGGAGTTCCGCTCGCGCCGAAGTTCACGCCGCTGACCGACGCGTCGCTGTTCACGTAGGCGAGGCACTTCTCGCGCAGCAGCCCCGAGTTCGCTTCGCCCCACTCGGTGCTGCCGATCAGTCCGTGCTCCTCCGCGTCCCAGAACGAGAGCTGCAAGCTCGCGCGCGGCTTCCAACCGCTCTTGACGCGCGCGCCGAGGTGCTCCGCGGCGCGGATCAAGCCCACGCAGCCCGAGCCCGAGTCGTTCGCGCCGCGCACCCAAGCATCGCGGTGCGAGCCGGCGATCACGAACTCGTCGCTTTCGCCCGCCAAACGCGCGTGCACGTTCACGATGCGGCGCAGCGCGAGCGGTGCGTCGATGTCGAGCTCGACCTCGACCGGTCCCGGGCCGAGCGGCGCGCCATCCGCGTCGCGCGACAGGCGCAGGAGGATCGACCGCGCGTCGCGCGCGCCGATCGGCGTGCACGGGATCTTCGGCAGCCGCTCGCGGACTTCGTCGAGCGACAGGCGCGCGCACTCCTCGCCCGGCCGCCCCGAGGCGCCGTCGGGCGTCGACGGATCGCCCGGCGCGTTCGACACCGGCAGGATCGAGCCGCGCTGCGCGTCCCAGTCGGGCTTCCACGGACCCTTCGGCCAAACGGGGCCCTTCTCGCCGCCGTCTTCCGACGACTCCGTGAAGAGGAGCACGCCGACGCAACCGAACTCTTCGGCGAGCTGCACCTTCACGCCGCGGTACGCCTTGCCGTAGCGCGCGAGCGCGATCGCGCCCTTCAGCTCGACCTTCGCCGCGCGCAAGCGTTCGAAGTCGGCGCGCAGGCCGTGGCCCACGTCGACGACCTTCGCGCGCACCACGCCGCTCGCCGTCCACGAGTTGAACAGCGGCAGATCGTTCGGCGGAATCGCGGCGGGGTCGAAGCTCGCCATGCGGCGCACCGCGGCTTCGCGCGCGTCGCTCGAATCGAAGATCGACACGCTCGTGCGGCGGGGCAGCGAGAGCAGCACCTCGCGCTCGTCGAACTCGACGCTCCAGCCGGCGGCTTCCAAGTGCTTCGCAACGATCGCCGCGCCCACCTGGCTGCCGCTCGTGCCCGCGAGGCGCGTCGTGCTCGTGAGCTCGAGCAAGAGTTCGCGAGAGCGCGGCGCGGCGGAAGCCGCTGCGGGCGCGGGTTCCTGGCGGAGCGCGAGGGCGGACGTCGCGAGCGCGGCGACACTGGCGGCGCCGGCGAGTAGGCGGACGAAGTGGGGGCGGGTCTTCAAGCCGGACAGGATAATTGACCGCCTGCGCGGCTCGCAGTCCGCGCGGACAAATCTCTCGCTCGAGCCGGTAACGCCGGCGTCAAGTCGCGCGGCTCGGCGCTACTGCTCTTCGACGATCTCCACCGAGTCCGGCGTCATGCGATAGAGCGCCGTGACGACCTCGCCGGACTTCGCCTCGCCGACGAGCAGCTTGCCGCGGATCTCGATGGGGTCGAAGTACGTGTACTCGGCGTACTTTCCCTCGGGCATCGTCACGTCGACCCATTCGTTGAGGCGCGGGATCATCCCGAAGCAGCAGCCGCCGGGGATGTTCGTGAGCA
>CALFYL010000216.1 GCA_937952135.1 uncultured Planctomycetia bacterium | reverse complement strand
GAACGCCGCACTACATGGCGCCCGAGCAGCTCGAACGGCCGCAAGAGGTCGACCATCGCGCCGACCTCTTCGCCGTCGGCGTGATCCTCTACGAGCTGCTCACGGGCTCGCTGCCGCGCGGCGCCTTCGAGCTCCCCTCGCGGCGCGTCGCGGTCGACGTGCGGCTCGACGAGATCGTGCTCAAAGCGCTCGAACGCGAGCCGGCGCGCCGCTACCAACACGCGTTGGAGGTGAAGAGCGACTGCGAGCGCCTCGACACGCCGCTCGACGACGCGGTGCGCGCACGGATCGACGCGACGGGTGCGGCGACGAACGCGAAGACCTCCGCCGAGACAACCGCGGCGTCCTGGCCGCCGCCAGGGACGTGGAAGGGTCCCTTGCTCGCCGTCGGATTGTGCGGTTCGTTCTGGGTCGGCGCGGCGTGGAGTTGGAACCTCGGACCGTTCGCTTTGACGATCGCCGCGTTCGCGCTGCTCGCGCTCATCGCCGCGCTCGCGCACGGCCAGCTCGGGCGTTCGGACGCGTTCCGCGCGAGCGTGATGACCGCGACGCGCGTCGCGTGGATCTCGCGCGCCGCTTCCGCGGCCCTCGCGTGCGGCGCCGGCTTTCTGTTCGTCGTCCTCGGCCACCTGGGCGTGTGGGAACGAGGTGTGTCGAACTGGAGCCCGGCGCTGCGCGGCGTGAACGGGTTGCTCGAGTCGTGGCGGAGGGACGTTTGGGAGCTCGCGCGCTTCAGCGGCCTCGACCCCGCGACGCTCGAGCTGCCGAAGCTCGTCGTGAACAGCAGTTCCACGACATCGGGCGTCGAAGACCATGCCGCATCCGGCTCGTGGCTGTTGATGGCCCTCGGAGTGGCGCTCTTCGTGCTCGCTGCGCGCTCCTTGCTCGACACCGGCGCACGGCGCGACCTGCGCGGACTCGCGTGGCGCGCCGCCGCGGAAAGCGTGCTTCCGTTGCCGCTCACGCTCGTGGCGCTTTGGATGCTCGCGCCGATCTTCGCGGGCCGCGTGAGCGCGACGATGTCGTCCGTGGGCCAGGCCTTCGAACTGGAAGTCGCGCCGAGCGAAGCCGCTCGACGCATCGCCGCGGCCTTCGACAGCGAAGGACTCGCCCTCGAAGTCCGACAGCGCACGGCGGTCATCGACGGCCGCACGGGCGCGGCGCGGGCCGAGGTCGAACTCCTGCGCGCCGCATCGAGCTCGCCCTTCGAGGCGTGGAGCACCAGCCTGGCGGGCGCGCGCCGCACGACTCCGCGCCTGTGGGCCACAGTCGGGGCCGCGAGCGGTTCGCACGTCGCGCGGGTTCGGATCGACGCCGGCTTGTACCGGCTCGACTCCGACGAAGCGCGGCGCGCGACGGCGATGCTCGCGCGAATTCAGTCGCGCGTCGAACGGCCCTGACGCCTCCCATGCATCGACGCAACATGCGTCGGCGAGTGACGGGGGCGCGCGCACCGACCTCACCGGTGCTCTTCGCGCCCCCGCGGTTGCATCACTGAATGCACCAAGCCCAGGCCAGGTACTGCGGGGAGAGGCTGCAGCGGAATTTGTGCAGGCGCAGCGTGTGCACTCCCGTCGTGCTGGCCGTGAACTGCAGGGTCTCGTACGTGTCGTCGAAACTGCCGTAACCCGTGAGGTACGCCCCCGATGGGCCGAGGATGGTCAGGTCGATGTCGGCGCAGGGCTCCGAGTCGTAGTTCACGTAGTCCGGATCGTTGTCCCACACGATCGCGACGCGCACCGTCTGGCCCGCCACGAGCGCCATCGACGCGGCGTCGTGGTCGAGCGGCATCGAGCAGTCGTAGACCATGCCATCCCACGCGCCGTTCGCGCCGCTCGCGAGATCGTCGGCCCGATCGAGCACGAGCCCGCCGTCGCCGTCGCGCTCGGAGTGGATCGCGCCGTCCTCGATGTTGTGCGACGCGCTCGCGAGCAGGATCGCCTTGACACCCTCGGGCCAGATCTCGAGCGCGGGGTCGCGGTCCATCAACAGGCCCGCCGCGCCGGTCGCCATGGGCGCGGCCAGGCTCGTGCCCGAGAGGGTCACGTACAGCCAGAAGAAGGAGAACCTCGCCATCGGCACGGCGATGTTCTCGCCCGGCGCGACGAGCTCGGGCTTCTTGCGGTCGCCGACGGCCGAGAGCGGATTGCGCCAGCTCGAGAACGAGCTCATGGCGTCCGGCGGCGTGAAGAATTGCCACAACCAGTTCGAGTTGCCGCGGTCGTTGAACGCACCGAGGGTGAGTACGTTGTAGGCGAGGCCCGGGCTCATGACGTCGCCGTCGAGGGTTCCGCGATTGCCGGCGGCCGCCACCACCGTGCGCCAGCCGTTCAGCACCGCGTCGTCGTAGTAGCGATCTCTCACGCTCAGCGCGAGATCGGTGTCGGCGCCCCAACTCAGATTCAAGGCCCGCGCGCCCCAGAGCTGCGCGGCGCTGGAGCGGTCGAGCAGCTCCGAGGTCGCGCCTCCGCACGAGCCGCCGGCCCAAACGCTCGCATCGGGTGCGATGCCGCGGTGGGAGGCCTTGCGGCTGGCGATCGCCCCGGCGACGGCCGTGGCGTGGACGTCGGGGGTCGAGCACACGTAGACCGGGTCCTGCACGACTCCGCTCAACGCAGGGTTGATCGCCGGCGGGCGCACTCGACCCCCGACCTCGATCTGCGCAAGCTTCACGCCCGCGCCGGCGACGCCGCGGGCGTGCACGACGTTGGCGCGGATCGTCCCGCGCGCGGAGTCGAGCAAGGAGTACTGGACGTCGTCGTAGGCGATCGTCACCACGCCGGGCCAGTTCGCGGCGTCGCGCACCTGTGCCGGTGCAAGGCGCGCGAACACCATGGGCGCCAGTTCGTCGCGCCGTGCCGCAGCGCCCGATGCGCTGAGTCGCTCGAGCACGTCGCGGCAGGACGCTTCCGAGCGGGCGGCGCGATCGGCGTCGACGCTCGCACGCAGCGAGCTTGCGCCTCCTGCGGCCAACGCGCTCGAACGTGCGGCCCCGGGCAACGGCCGCGCGAGCGCGTGCGACGGCGACGACGACAACCACAACACCACGGGCAACTGCGCGGTCGGTTCGGCCTGCACGATCAGCTCGGCCAGGCGCGCGTCGAGCGGGCCGGTCCGTTCACGTTGCCCGGCGATCTCGCGCTCGAGCGCGACGCGCAGATCGAACTCTTCGCCCGCGGCGTTCAGAGCGATGCCGTGCACCGCGCCCGCGCTGTCGGCGAACTTGAACGCGTACGACCCCTGCGGCGCTTCGGCCAGCCGCAGCCGGGCGCACGAGAGCATGTGCAGCTCGGCGGGATCGAGGCCGAGACGCGCGGCGAGGCGCCGCGCCGCCAGCTCGCGGGGCGCACCGGCGTCCGATGGGTGCTCGATCGAAGCCTCCGGATTCAGGTCCGCAGGTCGAGTGTCCGTCTGGCCCCACGCAGTGGTCGTCGTCGCGCCTGCAAGGGCTACGGCGATCGCGGAGTGCTTGCGAAGCAACATGTCAGTCTCCCGTCGTTGTGCTCGCGGATGGCGAGCCGTTCGCGGTGCGGAACGGCGGAAATCGCTCGTCCCGACGCCGCGGTGAGGCGGCGCACGGGGTTGTTGGAAGGGCGGTCCGACGAGGAGACAACAAACTCGAATGAGGCTTGCCGGTTCCTGGATTCGGATCATCGGTCGCCGCGCGGCTCGATCGGCCGCGCCCCGCTCCCGCTTTGCGAAGCGCCGCTCGCACGGCGAACGCCCGCCGCTGGCGACAGGCGCGAAGTCGAGCGCCGAATCGCGTCGAGCTCGGCGTCCATCGCGACGCCCTTCACCGTTCGCGCCCCCAGGCTGGAGTCCCACCATGCCGTGCCTTCCGACCGTTCTGTCGGTGCTCGCCTTCGCGCTTGCACCCGTCCCCTCCCCGCAATCGCCGGCAGCGCCCCAAGTGTCGGGCGAGAGCGCCGCGCGCGACGAAGCAACCGAGAAGCTCTTCGCCGACTACGCCGCGGCGCTGGCGGCGAAGCAGACCTCTCGTGTGCTCGAACTCGGCGCACAGCTCGCGGAGCTCGGACCGGCGGCCGCACCGGCGCTCGAGAGCGTGTTCGCGGCGCTGAACTACGGCCCCAAGATCGAAGTGCGCCAGCAGGCTCGCCAACTGCTCAACTCGATCGGCGCGCCCGCCGTCTTGCCCTTGGTCCGCCGCGCCATCGACTCCGGCCTCACCGAGGTCGTCCACTTCAAACCGGCCGATGCGGCGGCGCTCGAGCAGACATTTGCGCTGCTCGACGGCGCGGACGAGCTGGAGCGCAAGTGGATCGCCCTCGTGCTCGACAACCACGGACCCGCGGCGCTCGACGAGCTGTTGCGCAGATTGCGAGAAACGAAGGGCGCGGAGCGCGTTCGAGCGGCGCAAGCGGCGCGCGCGTTCGCGTGGCGCGGAGGAGCGCTCGTCGACGAGCTCGCGAAGCTCCTCGATGACAGCGATCCGGCGCTGCGCTACTGGGCCGCGTTCGCGCTCGGCGGCGCGCAACCGGCGTCGACTCCGAAGCTGCTCGCGGCGCTCGAGCACGCCGACCCGCGCGTGCGCATCGCCGCCGCCGAGGCGCTCGAGAAGTCCATCGACGCCGTTCGCTCCAGCCCCAGGCATCCCGACGTCGAGCCCTACGAGACCTGGCACGGCGTGACGCGCGACATGCAAGGCGAGGCGAAGCGCTTCCGAGCCCTCGCCGACCACGGCGTGCCGAAGCTCGCGGCGGCGCTCGACGACGAGGAGCCGCTCGTGCGCATGTTCGCCGCGATGACCTTGGAGAAGCTGGGGTCCAAGGCCAAGGACGCGCGAGCGGCGCTGGTGCGAGCGTGCGAGGACTCCGACGAAGCGGTGCGAGTGTGGGCGAAGCTCGCGCTCCACCGCGTCGACGCTTCGTTCTACGACCTCGCCGAGGAGCTCTCGCGCACCGCCGCACCCGACGCGCCGCAGCCCAGCGCGGAACAGATCGCGCAGTGGTGGCTCGACGTGGACAACGCGCCCGAGTGGGAGCTCCCGAGCGACCGGTTGGACGGCGGACCGAGTTGGAACAACGACGCCGACTTGCGCTGGACGGCCGCGCTCTCGCTCGCGCGCGTCTGCGGGCCCGAACTGCTCGCGCAGCTCGACTCCGACGACGCCGCCGTCGTCGAAGCGGCCAAGGCGCGGCTCGAGCCGCTCGAACGCGAAGGCTGGAGGCGCGTGACCAAGTTGCTGGGCGCGATCCAGGAGGGACTGGGGCGCGACGAAACCGCGGAGAACGAGCTGCGCGCGATCGGTCCCGCCGTCGTGTACGAGGTGCGCCACGACTACCTGCGCTACCCGCGCTTTCCGCTCGGCGACGGGTCCTACGAAGGGCTCACGCCCTTGCTCGCCAGATGGGGCGCGCCCGGGCTCGCCACGCTTGCGCACGGTCTCGAGCACTGGTCGTTCTTCGGGCGGCCCGTGGCGGCCGACGGGCTCCTCCGCGCCGGCGAGGAGTCGGCCGTGTTCGCGCCGGCGATCGTGTCGGCCTGGCGCTGTGTCGGCGACCACGTGCGCGCGCCCGGCGTCGAGGCGTGGTGGGACGGAAACGACCGCAGCGCGGGTTCGTTCGGCGAGATGTGGGAAGTCAGCGACTCTGGAGGCGGCGACATCGTGTGGGGCGACCCCAACGGCGCCGTGCAACGGGTGGACGTGCGCCGGCTCGCGCGGGCGCTGGGACCGGCGGCGCTGCCGGCGTTCGCGCGCGCCTTGAGCGATGAGCACGCGCTCGTGCGCGCGCGCGCCGCGACCGCGGTCGGAGCGCTCGGAGAAGCCGCGCGTTCGCAGTTGCCGCGCGTCGCGGCGCTGTTGCGCGACGGCGAGGCGCTCGTCCAGCGCGCTGCGGCTCACGCCGTGATCGCCATCGCGCCAGAGGATGCCGGCGAAGCGGCCGCGGCCCGCAAGCGGCTCGAAGAGCTCGAACGACGCTGAAAAATGGCCCCGCGCGCTTCGCACGCCCTCCCACCGAGATCCGGGCGTGCGAAGCGGCGCGGAGCTCGATCGCCGCGACGCTACAGCGTGCGGAAGCGCGCCGGCGGCACGGCGATCGTGCGGCTCTCGACGGTCTCGCCCGCGAGGAAGCGCTGCAGGAGCTCGCGGTACTCCGGCGAGAGCAGCTCGATCGGCTCGTGGCCCGCGTTCTCGACGATCACGTGCGCGCTGTGGGGAAATCCGGCGCTCAGCTCGTCGACGTTCGACGGCGGCGTGCGCGCGTCGAGCGAGCCGCTCACGAACAGCACGCGCGCATCGCTGCGCAGCGGCGCGCGAAGGCGCACTCCGGCGGGCAGCGGACCGCAGGCTTCGCACGCCGCCGGATAGGGCGCGTTCACGGCGTCGCCGAGCAGGTTCTCGGGCGCCCGACGTTCGCGCTCGATGCGCGCGAGCCGCTCGGGCGAGCCCCCGGACGAGCAGTCCATCGCCAGCGCCATCGCGGAGCCGACGTCGCCGCGTCGCAGCATGAGCGCCGTCTCCTCGAGCGGGCTCCAGTCGCCTTGGGACATGAGTTTCAGCGCCGCCGGCGCGTCCCGCAGCTCGAAGGCGAGTCCGAGCGAGTTCGCGAGATGGAACTGCAGGTCGAAGGGACCGAGGACGAGCTCGACGTCTTTGCCCTCGAGCTGCGTCGTCAGCCGCACCGGCTCTCGATCCAACTGCTTCAGCAGCGCGCGCACGGTTCCGAGCGTGTCGGGCAGCATCTTCGAAGCGTTCGGATCCGCCGCGACGAGCATGTGAAACTGCTCGAGGTAGTGCTGCGTCGTGCTCGGGAGCTTGAGCGTGTGATCGGGGCCCTCGGTGCGGATCAGCACCGCGCCAGCGACGTGCGCGGAGTGCTTGCGCAAGTACGCGAGCGCGAGGTGCGTGCCGTAGCTCTCGCCCCACAGCACGATCTTGTCGACTCCGAGCGCCGCGCGAACGGCCTCGACGTCGTCGGCGCTCTCGGCCGTGTTGTACGCCGCGAGATCGACGCCCGCCTTGCGCCAATGGGCGACGCAGCGCTCCGCCGCAGCACGGTACGCCGCGATGTACGCCTCGCGCGTCGCGGGCTTGTCGAGGGGGAGCTCGTATTCGAACGCCGGACCCGCGGCGAGATCGGGTCGGCTCGCGCCGGTGCCGCGCTGGTCGATGCCGATCACGTCGCACGTGTCGAGCAAGCGCAGATTGCGGCCCGCCGCGGGGCGCACGCAGTGCTCGATGCCCGACGGACCCGGACCGCCGACGAGGTAGAAGCACGGCGGCCCGGGTTCGGGGTTGCTCGTTCGCAGGCGCACGAAGGCGATCTCGATCTGCGCGCCGTCCGGCTTGCTGTGCTGTTCGGGCACGCGGATCCGACCGAGCTCGCCCGCGATCGGCCGGCCGTCGGGCCCGTCGACTCGATGCGGCGACCACTGGATCTGGGCCGCGCCCAGCGGCGTCGAGAGGAGCCAAGCGAACAGCACCCTGCGTGCGAACGAGAGAGACATCGGAGAGCTCCTAGCGAGGTCGAGGACGTTGCGACGCGCTGCCTGCGGCGAACCAGGCGCTCAGGAAGGCGAGCAAGGGAAGACCGAGTGCGAAGGCGGCGAGCACTCGCCACGGTGTGTGGAAGGCGAGCTTCGCGTCGGCGAGTTCGACGAGCCCCCAGCTCGGATAGAGTCCGGCGGGCGCGGCGAGCAACGCTCCGAGCAACGCCAAGTAGCCGGCGCGCGCGCCGGCCACCGTGCGCAGGACGACGGGGGTTGCGCCGACCGCCTCGAGCACGCGCGCATCGGCCGACGACTCGGTCGTAGCGAGCGCCGTGGCGATCAACACCACGATCAGGCCGGTGAACGCGCTTAGCGCGATCGCGATCCCGACCAGTTCGCGGTCGGCGCCGACGCTCACCTCGCGCGCTTGCGCGGCCACGAGCTCGTCGACGCTGCCGGCGAGCGACGCGAGTGCGATGCTCACCGAGAGCGCTGCGAGAACCGCGGTGACGACGGGACCGTTGCGCGCGCGGAAGCGTGCGGCGTCGCGGGCCGCGAGGCGCCACGCGAGTGGCAAGCGACTCGCGCAGCGCGAGAGAACTCCGAGCAGCCACGGCGAGCAGGCGCCGAGGCCGAGCACCGCCGCGATCGAGCCGCCGAGCACGCTCGCCGCCGCCGCGAACTCGCCGGCGCGAAGACCGAGCGCCGTCCACAGCCCGCCGGCGCCGAGCAGCGCGGCCCCGAGCGCCAGCCAGGCGCGCGAGGCGGTTGCGACCGGGCGTCGGCCGCTGAGCGCGACGACGATCGGCAGGCGTGCGGCCGCGAGGGCCGGCAGAACCGTTGCGAGCAGTGCGCTCGCGAGCCCGAGCGCCGCTCCGCCTGCGATGTGCGCGCCGGAAAGTTCCACTGCACCGTTCCAGCGTCCGTTCCACGCATCGAGCCACGGGCCGAGCGCGAAGGCGCATCCCGCGCCGAGGAGCGTTCCGAGCAGCACGCCCAGCGCCGCGAGGACCAGCGTCGCCAGCCACAGCGCGCCCACGACGTCTCCCGCCGTCGCGCCGTTCGCGCCGACGAGTCCGATCTCGCGCTGACGCCGACGCAGCCCGACCGCGAAGACGGCGCCGATCACCAGCGCGACCTCGAAGAACGCGAATCCGCCGAGAACGAAGGTCACGAGCTGTTCGAAGCCGTCGCTCTCGCCCAGCTCGCTCCGGCGCTGGACGCTGTGTCCCGCGGCGTGCAAGTCGTCGGCGAGGCGCGCCTGCGCGTCGAGCGGAGCGTGGACGAGCCACAGCCGCGTTTCCTGCTCGGGTGCGAACGCGACGAGCGCGATCGAGCTCGCGAGCTGTTCGGGCAACGCGACGACGCCGACGATCGCGTGCGAGCGACCGTCGAGGTCGACGGCGGCGCCGCGTTCGACGCCCAAGGCTTCGAGCGCGCTTCGCGAGAGTGCGATCTCGCCCGCGTCTCGCGGTGCGCGACCTTCGAGCACGCGCAACATGCCCTGCGCGAGCCCGCCCGCGTCGAGCGCGCCTCGCTCGAAGCTCCACAACGCGGTCGAAGCCTCTCGCGATCCCGCTCGCAATAGCGCGGCCCGCTCGGAGAAGGCGGCGACACGGGCGCCGGGAGGAAGAAGCCGCTCGAACGGCTCGCGCGTCGTCGCGTCGTAGGTGCGAACGCGCAGCGACGCTTCGCCGAGCACGCTTGCGCAACGCTCGTGCGGCGTGGCGCGCGCGGTTCGAAACAGCGCGCCGCCGCCGACCATTGCCGCCATTCCCAACGCGACCAGGCTCACGACCAGCCACGATCGCGCGCGGTTGCGGAGCGCGTCGCGCAACTCCACGCGCAGGAGCGCGCGCAGCGCCGACAGCCGCCTCACGCGCTCCGCCCCGCGCGCAGAACCGCGGGCGACGACGCGTCGGGGCCGGCGTCGACGAAGCGCCCGTCGCGCAGGTAGAGCACGCGGTCCGCCCAGGCCGCGTGCGTGGCGTCGTGCGTGACCAGCACCGCGCTGCGCCCGGCGTCGCACTGCGCGCGCAGGAGCCGCATGCACATCTCGCCGCTGACCGAGTCGAGCGCTCCGGTCGGCTCGTCGGCGAGGAGCAGCTTGCGCGGGCCCACGAAGGCGCGCGCGATGGCGACGCGCTGCTGCTCGCCGCCGGAGAGCTCGTCGGGGAAGCGCTGCGCGAGCGTTCCGAGCCGCACCCGCTCGAGCGCGGCGGCCGCTTCCTCTCTCGCGCGCGCCAGGCCCAGCCCATCGAGCTCGAGCGGAAGCGCCACGTTCTCCGCCGCCGTCAGCCCCGGCAGCAGGTTGAGGTCCTGGAACACGTAGCCGACCGCGCGCCGACGCAGCGCGGCGAGCTGCGCGCGCGACTGCGTGGCGAGGTCGACGCCCGCGACGCGCACGCGGCCTTCGCTCGGCTCGTCGAGCGCGCCTGCGAGCGCGAGCAAGGTCGACTTGCCCGCGCCGGACGGACCCATGATCGCCACCAGCTCGCCCGGCGCGACCGTGAGCGACACCGGGCCGAGCGCGCGCACGGCTCTGGCGCCGGCGCCGTGCACGCGCGTCACCGACTCGAGCTCGAGGATCGGCGCGTGGGAGTTCACGGCGCGCCTCGCTGGCTCAGACGCGCTTCGCACAACGCGAGCCACTCGAGTTCCGCGTTGGCCTTGAGGATCAACGCATCGAGGAGCAGCAGCCAAGGCAACTCGCGCTCCGGGTCGGCGCGCATCTTCTGACGCGTGAGGTCCTGGAGTCGCTCGACGGTCGCGGCGCGTTGGCGGTCGAGGATCGCAGTCACGTCGTGACGGTCGGCCGCCACCGCGAGCAGCACCTTGATCGCGAGCTCGTCTCGCGGCGGCGGGTCATCGGCCACCGGCGAAGCGAACCACTCCCCCAACTGCCGCCGACCTTCGTCGGTGATGCGCCAGGTCTGCCGCGGACCTTCGTCGTGGACCGGCTCGGGCTCGACCAGTCCGTCGCGCTCGAGCCGCGCGAGGGTCGTGTAGACCTGACCGATGTTGAGGGGCCACGCGCCCGAGGTGCTCTGCTCGAAGCGGGCTTTCAGGCCGTACCCGTGGGTCGGCTGGGCGGCGAGGATGGCGAGGAGGCTGTTGCGGACGCTCATGGGGCGCGCTGGCGGGGCCTGGAGCGCGGATACTCAGTATGCATAAGGAGTATCTACCCGTCAAGCACGGCCGGTCGCCAGTGCGCGGATCGTCGTCGAATCAGCCGCGCGTCGAAGCACGTCGACGCGCAAGCGCCGTCGCAGCGAGCGCGGCGAGCACCATCGCGAGCACCGCGCCCCCCAGCGCGAGCGCCATGTCCTTCTGCGCATCCCACTCGTCACCCTGCGTCCCCACGTAGGCGGCGCCCGTGCCGTCGCCGAAGATCGACGCCGCGACCCACTCCACCAACTCGTAGAGCGCCGAGGACGCCAGCGCGATCGCGATCGGCAGCGCGAAGCTCAGCGCGCCGCGCACCGCCAGGACGTGCTGCACGAGCTCGCGAATCGGAATCGCGAGCAACGCGCCGAACGCGAAGTGCGCCAGGCGATCGTAGTGGTTGCGCTCCCAGCCGAGAACTTCGTTCAGCGTGCGGCCGGTCAGGCTCTCCCACCATTCGTCGTAGGGCACGAGCGAGTACGTGTAGTGCGCGCCGATCTCGTGCAGCACCAGGAACGCGAAGATCAGCGAGTAGCTGAGGTCCGTGAAGCGCAGCCGGCGGTGCGTCGCGACGAGCGTCGCAACCCCCGCGACGACGAGCGAGTTCTCGAGCGCCCAGGTCAGGCGGTCGGGCGGCGAGATCGCGAGCCCCGCGAAGAGCGCGACGAGCAGCCCGAGCAGAATCGTCGGGTAACGCACGGCGCCAAAGTAGCGCCTGTGCGCCGCGCGCGGTTCACAGCCAGTGCTGGGGATACTTGCGGTGGTGGACCACGTTGTTCGTGACCATCGCCGCCACGAGCAGGATCAGGGCGCCCGCGAGCACCGGCACGAGGATGAAGCTGGCCGTGGCCGATCCCTGCACGCCGATGAGCGCCGTCGCGCCGCCGGGCGGGTGCGTGGTGTGCGTCATGTGCATGAGCAGCATCGAGAGCCCGACGGCGAGCGCGATCGTGTACGGATTCGAGCCCAGCAGCGCGACGAGCACGACCGCGACCGCGGCGGAGATCACGTGTCCGCCGATCAGGTTGCGCGGCTGCGAGAGCGGCGATTCGGTGACGCCGAAGAGCAGCACCGCCGACGCGCCGAAGGAGCCGATGAGCAGCGGGTGGCCGACGAAATCCGTGACCCAGACGATCGCGAGCACGCCGAGCGCGCCGCTCAAGCAGCTCCACAACGCGTATTTTTTCGACGCCGGCTCGCGCTGTTTGTGCAGCGGCACGCGCCAACGCACCGGAACCCCCGCCACGCGGTCGCACAGACGTTTCAACGCATTCCAAAGGCTCGCCATGGCTCGGAGCGTAGGAAACTCCGTGCCTCGCGCGGGAGTCGAGGTGAGCGCGTCCGTGTTCTCGGCGCGAGCGCCGCTCGAGTCGAAGTGTTGCAGCGAAGCTGTGTAGGACTTGGCGTGGGCTGCGTGTTGCGGCCGCGCAAGGCCTCGCGGTGAAGCGTGAGAGCCGTGCAAAGCGCTCATGATCGAGCGCAGCGTTCGAAGGGGCGCGGGTAGTTGGCGCTGTCGGGAGATGGCGCAGCGCGAGACACGTCGTCAGCGCGCGCGACCTTCCCAGACGGTCCGCACTCTCATCGGAATTCCTACACCATGAAACGCTTCACGTTCTCCGCCGCGGTGTGCCTGCTGGCAGGCAGCGCCACCGCCCAAACCTTCGAAGCCGTCGGCGCCGTGACGACGATTCGTCACGCCGGGCGCTACGAGCTGCAGCCCAACGGCGTCGCCCTGCACAAGCCGCCGCCGCTCAATCCGGCGCTGCTGGTCCAGGTGCCGCCCGCCGTGATCTACCGCAACACCTGCATCGCCGCGACCGGAACGCAGTTCATCAATGTGCCCGCGGCGAACCGCTACCTCGACGACGGCCGCGTGCCGAGCACCAGTTCCACGGCTCCCGTCGGCGCCGTGAACAGCTACCGCGTCACCCAGATCTCGCTCGGCTACGGCACGAACGTGCCCGACCTGACGCTCGGCGGACCGGGCGCCTCGATCCTCGTGCAAGTGTGGAACGACTACGACTTGTGCGCGGATCCGGCGACGCAACCGGCGCCGGTGTTCTCGGTGAACATCACCGGGCTCCCGGGCACCACCGTGGCGGGTCAGGCGCAGGGCATCCTCGTCGACATCCCGCTGCCCGCGAACTTCCAGTTCGACCTGCTCGGCGACGCCGACGGCTCGTTCCAGAACGTCGCGAACTCCGACACGTTCGCGTTTGCGTACGCGGTGCCGACGCCGGCGGTGCCGGGCTCGACGACCGGCCCGCTGTTCGGCGGGGTGCTCGCGAGCTGCACCGCGGGCGACGGCACGTACTACCAGAATCCCGGTCTGCCGAACGACGGCACGGGCCTCGACAACGCGCCGGTGTTCCTGCAGGACGCGGCCGGCACGCCGACGTGCTTCCTCACGCCCGTGATCAACGGCGCGCAGTACACGGGGCTGTGGTTCGAGCTCACCGGCGACTTCAACGACTGCAACGGCAACGGGCTCTCGGACCTGGGCGACCTCGCGGCCGGAACGAGCGTCGATCTGAACGGCAACGGCGAGCCGGACGAGTGCGAGTTCACGCCGATCGTCAACGTGTACTGCACGTCGAGCACGACGACGCTCGGCTGCGGCCCGTCGATCGCGGCGACCGGAACGGCGAGCGCGACGGCGCCGAGCGGCTTCGACCTCACGGTGAGCGGCGCGGACGGGCAGCGCCAGGGCCTGATCTTCTACGGCGTGAACAACACCGGCTTCACGCCGCTTCCCTGGGCCTCCGGCTCGACGAGCTTCCTGTGCGTGAAGCCGCCGACGCAGCGCACTCCGGTGCAGGGGACCGGCGGGTCGGTTGGGCAGTGCAACGGCCAGCTCCAGCTCGATTGGAACGCCTTCCGCGCCGCGAACCCGACGAGCTTGGGCGCGCCCTTCACGCAGGGCCAGCTCATCTACGTGCAGGGGTGGATGCGCGACCCGCCGGCGCCGAAGACGACGAACCTCTCGAACGCCGTCGAGTTCAACCTGAACCCCTGACTCGAAGCGCGCGCCGTCGCCTCAGCGGGCGGCTGCGCGCGCTCAGGTCGAGCCCCGTGGGTCCAGCACGGTTGCGCGGGCGTCAGCGGACGGACGCCCGCGTTTGCTTTCGCGAGCGATTGCGCCGCGTTTGCGCCACGGAGTCGCCGGAGTTCGAGCGGCGGCGGCCGACTTCCTGGGAAGCTGCCGCCGCCGCGCGCGTCTCCTGCGCGGCCCCACTGGAGGAACGACCCCATGCGCAAGCTGTCCACATCCGCCGCACTCGTCACATCGCTCGCCGTCCTCGCGCTTTCGAGCGCGGGCTGCCACGGACCGCGCGCACAAGCCCGGAGCGAGGAAGCCGCGCACGCCGTCGCGCCCGCATCCGTCGAAGTCGTATCGCTTCGCTTTGCGGCGGCGCAAGACGCCGCCCACGTGCTCAACAAGACGGTCGGCTCGCGCAATCTGCGCGTCCAAGCCGACTCGCGCACCAACAGCGTGGTCCTCGTCGGCAGCGCCGCCGAGGTGGAACTCGCCAAGCGCGTGCTCGCTCAGCTCGACGTCGAAGTTCCGAAGGGTTGAGCCGTTCGGAGAGGCGCCGCACTCAATCGCCTCTCTCGCGCCCGCAGGGGCGGCGCTCGGCAGCCGCGAGTTGTAGGTTCTGCGGCCGATGCAGGCGCCCGCTTTGAGCCTCTTGCTGTGCTGCGTTCTCGGCGTCGTCGTGCCGGCGCAGGAAGCCGTCCCCCGTGAAGCGGCGCCGCTCGAGTTCCGCGCGCTGACCTGGAACATCTGGCGCGGCGGGCGCCAAGACGGCGAGGAGCTCGGTCCGAAACGCGTCGTGGAAGTCCTGCGCGCGAGCGGCGCCGACGTCATGGCGTTGCAGGAGACCTACGGCTCGGGCGAACGCATCGCGAAGGAGCTGGGCTGCCACTTCCACGCGCGCGACACGAACGTCTCGATCGTCAGTCGCTTCGCGATCCGCGAGGACATCTCCGTCCACGAGCCGTTCCAATGCGTCGGCGCCCTGCTCGAACTCCCGAACGGATCGCAGCTCGCGTTCTACTCGATCTGGCTGCCGTATTCCGGCGAGGTGTGGGACAAGGGCACGCGCGAACGCGGCAACGCGGAGCAACTGCTCGCGGCTTGCGGCGCGTCGACCCCACAGCTCGAGAAGCTCCGCGACGGCATCGCGAAGCGTTTGAGCGCCGCGAAGTACGCCGGCGCGCCCGTGATCGTCGCTGGCGACTTCAACTCGATGTCGCACCTCGACTACAGCGAGCTCGCGAAGGGCCAGTTCCACGCCGTCGTCGACTTCCCCACGAGCCACGTGCTGCTCGACGCGGGCTTTCGCGACGCCTATCGCGAGACGAATCCGCTCGTCGACCGCCGCGCGGACCGCACGTGGACCCCGCGCTTTCCCGAGCAGGAGCCGGACCGCATCGACTTCGTCTACTACCGCGGCCTCGGGCTCGCGGCGCAGCGAAGTTGGACGATCGAGACCCACCCCGAGCGCTTTCCATCCGACCACGCCGCGGTCGCAGCCCAGTTTCGTTTCGATCCGAACGCCGAGCCCGTGCGCGAAACGACGTGCCGCGTCGCGAGCTACAACATCCGCCACGGCGCGGGGCTCGACGGCGAGCTGAACCTCGAGCGCACGGCGCAGGCGCTGCGCAAGCTCGACGCCGACCTCATCGGGTTGCAGGAAGTCGATGTCGACGCCGCGCGCACCCGCGGCGTGAACCAGGCCGCGGAGCTCGGCCGCAGGCTCGGCATGCATGCAGCCTTCGGCGCCTTCATGGACTTCGACGGTGGCCGCTACGGCCTGGCGCTCCTCTCGCGCTATCCGCTGCGCTCGACAACCAGCCTGCGCTTGCCCGACGGAAACGAACCGCGCGTGGCGCTCGTCGCGGAGGTCGAGCTCCCCGGCGGCGAAGCGGTGCACGTCGTCAACGTGCACTTCGACTGGGTCGGCGACGACGGGTTCCGCTTCGCGCAGGCCTCGAAGGTCGCGGAATTTCTCGGCCGCATCGACGGCCCCTACGTGCTGCTCGGCGACTTCAACGACGGCCCGACGTCGCGGACCCTCGCACTCTTCCGCGCCGCCGCGATCGAGGCCGCGAAGAAGCCGGAGGCGCGCTTCACCTTCCCGGCGAACGAGCCCGCGAAGGAGATCGACTACATCTTCATCGCGCCCGCCGACCGCTGGTCCGCGAGCGGCGCGACCGTGGTCGACGAACGCCTGGCCTCCGACCACCGCCCGGTCCTTACGACCCTGAAGTACCGCTGCGGCGCCAGAGCACTCGCGCCCCGCTGATTGCACAAGACCCGAGAGGACTCGGCCGCGAGAGGTCGTGTCGAGAGCTGCTGGCTAGGATGGCCGTCCCGCACCGAGGGTCGCATCCGATGGCGCGTTGGCGGCCTCACCTCCAGGCCGCTCGCTGTGCTCGCGGACCACGGCTCCCGCGCTGCGCTCGGAGGGCTCGCGATGCTGTGGTTCTCGGTTTGGCTTCTTACGGTCGCCTCGCTCGGGTCCGGCGAGCCGCGCTCGGTCGCGCCGGAGTTCGAACTCGTCAAGTACGACCTCGAGCTCCGCATCGAGCCGCCGACCAGGCTCATCCAAGGCATTGCGAAAGTCACGCTTCGCGCCGGCGGCGAAGCGCTGAGTGAGGCGACGTTCGCGCTCAACGAAGCGTTGGAGGTGACCGCGCTCGCGCGAGACCGCGGCAAGGCGTCGTTCACTCGCGGAGAGCGCATCGCCGAAGGGCGCGCGCTGCAGGTGGCCTTCGACCCGCCGCTCGCGCCGCACGCGGAGAGCTCGATCGTGTTCGAGTACCGCGGCGCCGGGCTCGACCCGGATGAGAACGGCGCGGACTGGATGGGCATCCTGCTCGTGCGCGACGACGAACTCCGCATGAGCCATCAGGCGCAGTGGTATCCGATCGTTCCGCGCGACGAGCGCGCACGCTCGAAGCTCGCCGCACCGGTCGAACTCGCCCTCGACCTCCCGCCGGGACTCGAATCGCTCGGCCCCGGACGGCTCGCGGGAGTGAAGAAGTCCAAGGGTCGCGAGATCCACCGCTGGAGTTGCACGCGCGCCGTTCATCCGTCGATCCTCGCGGGCGCGTTCAAGGCGCAGCTCGTCAAGCGCGGTTCGCTCTCCGTGCGCGCGCTCGCGTTCGCGGACCACGCGCCGGGCGCCAAACGCTGGGCCGAAGACGCTCTCGCGTCGCTCGAAACGCTCAGCGAATGGCTCGGGCCGCTCGACATCGCGAACTACGGCCTCGGTGAGATGCGCGTGCGCAACCGCGGCAAGTCCTACAACTACGAAGCCGACGGCTTCTCGGTGTACGACGGCGTGTTGTTCGACGGACGCGCGCCCGACGCGAAGAAGATCGCGCACGAAGTCGCGCATCTGTGGTTCGGCGGCGCCGCGGATGCGAACGGCGCGGGCGAGCGCTTTCTCACCGAAGGACTGGCGGAGTTCGCGGCCTGGAGCGCGGTCGAGCGACGCTCCGGCGAAGCCGCGGCTACGGAGGCCGCCACGGCCGCGCTCGGGCGCTACTTCAACTCGCCGGGCGCCGAACACGCGCTCGACGCGACGGATTTCGCTTCGCCACGCTATGTGCAGGTCGCCTACGCGAAAGGCGCGTTCGCCGTTCGCACGCTGCGTGCGTGGATCGGCGCGGACGCGTTCGACGTCGGCATGCGCGCCTATCTGCAGGAGGCGCGCGCGCGATCCGGCGCAGCGACGCTCGAGAGTTTTCTCGCCGCGCTGCGCGCGCAAGGCGCCGCCGAGGTCGACGCGTGGGCCGAGGACTGGCTGCGACGTCCGGGCGCTCCGCGCTACGCGGTCGAGCTCACGGGCGACAGCTCGGGAGTGCTGGCGCAGACGGGCGAGCTCTACCGCAACCCGCTCGAACTCGAGCTGACGCTCGCGGGCGGCGCGCGCCACAAGCTCGTCGTGCACCCCACCGCGCTCTCGACCCCGTGGAAGCTCGAAACGAGCGCCAAGATCGCCTCGGTCGCACTCGATCCGCGCGCCTTCGTGTTGTTCGAGCGCGAGAAGCGCTGAGTTCTCGCCGATCCCGCGGCGCGCGGCGCAAACGCGCGCGGGCGGCGTACTCTGACGCACATGGACAAACGCGACTTCTTGCGGGGTGTCGGCGGCTGCACGTTGGGCGGAGTTCTGGGCGCGCACGCGTGGGCGAAGTGGGCGGCGTTCCCGGCGGCCGAACTCGCGCAAGCGGCGGACTTCTGGGCCGAGTTGCGCGGCAAGTACCGCTTGAACCCCGACTACATCAACCTCGAGAACGGCTACTACTCGATGATGTCGCAGCCGGTGCTCGAGGCCTTCGTCGGGCGCGTGCGCGAGGTCAACTACGAAGCGGCGCGCTTCATGCGCGTGCGCGCCGCGGAGGAGCGGCTCGCGTCGCGCAGGGAACTCGCGCGACTCGCGGGCTGCGGCCACGACGAGATCACGATCACGCGCAACACCACTGAATCGCTCGACGCGGTCATCGCCGGCTTCGATTGGAAGTCCGGTGACGAAGCCGTGATGGCCGAGCAGGACTACGGCTCGATGCTCGAGATGTTCGACCAGCAGGCGCGCCGCCACGGAATCGTGTGCCGCCGCGTTTCGCTGCCACTCGACCCGCAATCGGACGAAGAGCTCGTCGAGCTGTATGCGAGCGCCATCACCGAGCGCACGCGGCTGCTGATGGTGTGCCACATGGTCAACATCACGGGCCAGATCCTGCCCGTCGCGAAGATCGCCGACATGGCGCACTCCAAGGGCGTCGCGGTGATGGTCGATGGCGCGCATGCCTTCGCGCACGTCGAGTTCCGCATGGCCGACTTGCACTGCGACTACTAC
Organism: uncultured Planctomycetia bacterium; assembly: GCA_937952135.1. Lineage (GTDB taxonomy): Bacteria > Planctomycetota > UBA1135 > UBA1135 > WYBT01. Next base: position 1,791 of record CALFYL010000216.1, on the reverse strand, counting down.
GGCGCGAGCCTCCACAAGTGGCTCGGCTGCCCGCTCGGCGCGGGGCTGTTGTGGGTGCGCAAGGACCGCATCGCGGATCTCTGGCCGCTGCTCGCGCCTTCCCCGAAGGCCGCGGACGACATCGAACGTCTGAGCCACTCGGGCACGCACCCGGCGCACACCGACCTCGCGTTGCGCGACGCCATCGCGTTCCACGAGAGCATCGGCATCGCGCGCAAGGAGGCGCGCCTGCGCCACCTCCAGCAGTACTGGACCTCGCGCGTGCGCGGCCGCCCGCGCATCCGCCTCAACACCCCCGCCGACCCGCGCCGCTCGTGCGCGATCGCCAACGTCGGCGTCGACGGCCTCACGCCGCCCGAGCTCGCGAAGCGCCTCTTCGACGACCACCGCATCTACACGGTCGCGATCGAGCGCGCCAACGTGCACGGCGTGCGCGTCACGCCGCACCTCTTCACGTCCGAGGCCGAGCTCGACGCGCTCGTGCGAGCGCTGCTCGCCATCGCGGCCTGAGCCGCGGCAAAAAGGCAGCTCACGATGCTTGCAAAGTTCGCCCTCGGGATCGGAACGCGGATCGGAGCGTGGACCGCCGCAGCGCTCGCGTCGAGCCTCGCCGTGCTTCCGCAGGCGCCCCCCAAGGCCGCGGAGATCGAGTTCGAAACGGTGCGTGCGGCCGGGCCGCCGGAGAGCACCGTCGACGTGCTGTTCGTCGGCGACGGCTACACGCAGCGCCAGCTCGGAGGGAAGTACCTCAAGGACGTCGAGCGCTACACGAAGCGCCTGTTGCTCGAGCAGCCGTTCGCGAGCTACGCCAAACGCTTCCACGTCCGCGCCGCGCGGATCGCGTCCAAGGACGAGGGTTGCGACCTCTCGCCGTCGGCCGACGAGCGCAAGACGGCGTTCGAATGCCACTTGGACGCGCCGGACGGCCGGCTGATCGTGTTCAAGCGCGACGACGAGTTGCGCAAGGTTGTCGAGAGCGCGGGTCCGACCGATCTGGTGTTCGTCATGGTGAACACCGAGATCTACGGCGGAGCGGGAACCGTGCTGCGCGTCCCCGGGCGCGAACGGCCGCTGCCCGCGCCGACCTTCTCGGCGCAAGACACGCGCTCGTTCCTGATCGCCATTCACGAGCTAGGACACAGCTTCGCCGGGCTGGCCGACGAGTACGTCGACGAGTCGCTGCACGAGACGTTCCCGCTGCCGCCGACGGGACAGGATCTCGAGGACGCGAACGTCACGCTCGCCAAAGGCTTCGACCGTGAGAACCGCAAAGCGCTCGCCGCGAACCTCAAGTGGAAGCACTTCCTGGACCTTCCCGGCGCGCAGAAGCACGACTGGCTGCACGAAGGCGGCTACTTCCGCGCGCGCGGCGTCTTTCGGCCATGGCGCACGTGCCGGATGCTCGAGAACGAGGCCGCGTTCTGCCCGGTGTGCGACGAAGAGGTGACGAAGGCCATCCTCGCTTGCCTCGGCGAGCCGTTCGACGACGCGAAGCACCACGCTGCGCGGCCGTTGTCGCAGTGGCGCTGAACGGCGCCCAGGTTCTCGCGGTGGGTTTCGCGTTCCGAGCGTGCGGCTGCGGAACCGCCGCGGGCGGTCACGGGCTCGAGTCGATCGACAGCACTTTCGCGCTCCACGACCGCGCGGTGCGCGGCGGCGCGCACACGCTCGACGTGCCGTTCGGCGACTTCACCGAGCCCGCGCCGGGGCGCGTGATGTACTTCCAGGCGCTGTGTGTCGACTCGACGGGACGAGCGTTGCTCACCGGCCCGCAGCAAGTCCTGCTCGCGA
>CALFYL010000215.1 GCA_937952135.1 uncultured Planctomycetia bacterium | reverse complement strand
CCGCGACCGGCGCGCTACTTCGCCGCGGACCGCGACGCTGGCCAGGTGATCGCGCTCGATGTCGATTTGATCGAGGTCCGTCGCTTCGCGGCGCCCTACGCGATCGAACTCGAGCCGCGCTCGGACGGCCGGCTGTGGGTGGTGGCGGCGAGCGCGCTCGGTCCCCTCGGACCTCACACGCTGCGCAAGCACGACCTGCTCGGCCAGGTCGAGTTCGAGCGGCCCGTCGGCCCGCTGTACGACCTCGCCTGTCTCGATGGCGACTGGGCCTTGCTCGTCGCGCAGCGACCGGACGGACTTCGGGAAGCCAGCGCGACCTCCGGGGCCGGGGTGGTGACCTCCCTCGCGATCGGCGCGTCGCTCGCCACCGTCGCCGGTCGCTCGGGCGGGGTGCTGGTCGGAGGGCACGACGGGTGGCTGCGCAGCTACAGGTTGTGGCCGATGCCCGCGCTGGCGCACGAGCGCGATTTCGGCGGCGTGATCGCCGACGTCGCCCCAGGGCCCGAGCGCGGCAGCTTCTATGTCCTCGACGTGGCGGGCCCGCCGTCGCAGCGCCGGCTCGCCCTCGTGAACGCCGCGCTCGCGACCGTGTGGAGCCGTCCTCTCGGCTGCAGCGCGCTGCAACTCGCGGTCGCGCCCGACGCTCAGCGGGTGTGGGTGGCCGACGGCGGTGGGGGCTTCGCGCGGCGCTTCGGAATCGGCGGCGCGCTCGAGATCCCCTATGCCTCGTTGCCGGTCGCCGGTTGTGACCGCGGCGTCGCGGATTCGCAGGGCGGCGCCATCTTCGCCGCGCCGGGAGCGTTGGTGCGGCTCGCCGCGGACGGCGCGCTGCTCCCCGGGCAGGGCGGTTTCGAGTTTCTGGTGGATGTCGCGGAGCGCGCCCAGCCGTGAATCGCGAAGCGGGGCGTCGCCCGGTGGAAACCCTCGAAGCGGAGGGTGCCGAAGCGAGCGGCGGCCGCGATCCCCGACGGAGGGTGCTCCGTCGACGATCGCGGCCGCCGCTCCAAGCCGCCGCTATCGCAAGCGATGTGCGTGTCGCTGAGGTCGCGTCCGAACGTTCGCGAGCCAGCCGCTCACGAAGCCAACTCGCTCGAACCCGGCGCCCTCGAACCCGGCGCCCTCCAACCGTGGGCTCACGGGTGACGCCACTCGTTGGAGATCGCGCCGTTCGCAAACGTCAAGCGCAGCGTGTAGGCGAAGCCCTTGTTCGAAACCTTGGCCAGGGAGTTCAACTTCATGCTGCACAGCGTCGCGTCCTCCTCGACGGTCGTGACCTTGCCGTCGGCGCCGGTCTCGGTGCGCTTGTGCTTGCCCTGTCCGATCGTCACGGCGCCCGGCAGCGGTCGCGTGTACTCGAGGTCCGGCGCCTGCATCCAAGCCACAGGTTCGCCGTCCGCGCGGTAGAAGATGAGAGTGTCGATGTCGCTGCGCCAGCCCTCGGGGGTGCGGAGCACGACGGCCGGCTTCTCGTCGGCCTTGGGATCCTGTCCCGCTTCGTCCGGCTTCTTCTCGTCCTTCTTAGGGTCGTCTTTCTTGGCGTCGCCCTTCTTGTCGGCGCCCTTCTTTCCGCCGTCCGGATTCGGCGCGCCGGCTTCCACGCGTCCCTTCGATGCGGCGCGGAGGCCGACGACGTAGCTGCCCGCGGGCAGCGCCGGTTCGACGATCGGCACGGTGGTCGAGAGGACGCCGAGCGCGGTGTAGCCGTCTTCGAGCGTCCGGTCGAGCAGCGCCTTCGACGAGGTCGCGTCGAGCTCGACCGAGGGGATGTAGGCGAGGTAGTCGTAACCGCTGATCACCGCGTAGTTCGCGACCGGCGCCGCCGCTTCGCGCGTGCGCCAGCGATCGGCCGCGACCACGCGGGCGGGATCGAACTGCGCACCCTGCGGCCGCGATTCGGCCGGGATGTCGTCCGCGAGCACCGTGGCGGCGATGTCGGCCCCCGGACTCGCCGAGGCCGCGCAACGGAACCCCAGGCTGTCCGTCGACTGGTCGCGGTCCGCAGGGCGCCGCGTGGTCGCGCGAGCGACCACGAGGCTGGTCTGGAAGCTGCCGCTCACGACGACCCGGCGGTTCGCATCCCACTCGACCTCACCCCTGATCTCGCGCGCGAGCTTGCCGGCCCCCGTGTTGAAGACCAGCACCTTGAAGCGCGGATAGGGGACGAAGGGCGACGACGTCCATTCGAAAACGTTGCCCGCGAGGTCGTGGACGCCGGACTTCGTCGCGCCAGTCGGAAAGCTGCCGACCGGCTTGGTGTCGGTGAGGCGGAGCGACTCGTTCGCGCAGTGGGCGCCGTCGGCGTCCGAGCCCCAGGGGTAGAGCGAATCGGTCGAGCCGCGCACCGCGCGCTGGTGCTCGAACTCGGTAGGCAGGCGCAGTCCAGCCCAACGCGCATAGGACTTCGCGTCGGTGTGGTCGACGAACACCACCGGGTGCGTCTCCTTGCCCTTCGGGATCTGCCAGGGCTTGCCGGCGCCATTGCGGCGCCACCAGTCGGCGCGGTCGAATTTGCGCGGCTCGTAGTCCTTGCCCTCGCCCTTGGCCTTCTGCTTGGCCTCGGCCTCGGCCTTGGTGAACTCGAGTTGCGCTTCGTCCAGGATCGCCTCGGCCCAGTGCTCCGGCGCGCGGCGTTCCGTGGCCCGGACGAACTCGGCGAACTGCTCGTTCGTGACTTCGTTCACCATCAGGAAGAAGTCGTCGACGCGCATTTCGTGCTGCGGCGTCTCGCACACGACGCGTTGGAACAGCAGCTCGTTCTGCTTGCCCAGCGCGTTCACGTGGTCGACCGTCGAGCCGATGCGGGTCGTTCCACCCTCGATCAGCACCAGGCCCGGGGGCGGCTGGGACTTGGTGGTGGCGGCCTGCGGAACGAGCGGCTCGGCGCCGACGGCGAGCGCGGCGACGGTGGTGGCGAACGAGAGCGTCGAGAGGATCATCGAGTCTGGAGGAGAATTCGAGGTTCGCCGGCGATGCGGCGAGTGCCAGGGAAAGGGATCAGGAGGCCGGAGTCGCTCGGCACGCCAGGATGCGGGCGACAGAACCGGACACAAGACCGATCACGGGTCGAAAGGCGGGGAGGATCAAAGGACAGGTCGCGGGGCCGGTCACAGGACCGGTCACGGGGCAAACTAGCGAGAGTCGGCAGTTGAACTACAAGCGACCCGGAGTGCTGCCGGGACGTGCTTTGCGCCCGGCGGTCGACGCGGATCGCCCCGTGAGTCGCCGAGCGGATCGCCGCGTGCGTTGTCGGGGAGCAGCGGCTGGCGCCAGGTTGCGTTCACGGCGGGCGTGGCGGGCCGCCCTCGAGCGGCCGCCCCGCGCGGGGCGCCCTCGATCGGAGGCTGTACCCCACACGGTCCGGCCGGTAGCGCTCCTGCGCGATCCGCAGGCCGCAGATGTTACACGCGCCGAACGCCCCTGCCACGAGTCGCGCCGGGGTCCCCCGAGCGCCCATCGAGACGACCGTCGAGACCTTCCCGCACGCGCGCGTGCGCGACCTTGGGGGCAGCGCCGACCCGGATGCTCGGCGGCGGGTGGGGCGGACCCTCCGTCCAGACGCGTAGCACGCGTCCGCGGGGGCGTCAGACCGCGATGTTGTGCACCGGGCTCTCGGTGCGCGAGCGGTCGAGGTCCGGCTGCGCCATCCAACGCTCGCCGTGCTGGTGAAGCAGCCCGAGGAAGGCGTCGAGCACATCGGGGTCGAAGGCGAGCTCGCGCTGGGTCTCGAAGAAGTCGAGCACCTTCTGCAGGCCCCAGGCCTCCTTGTAGGAGCGCTTCGTGGCCAGGCTGTCGAACACTTCGACGACGCACAGCACACGGCCGGGCAAGGAGATCTCTTCGCCGCGACGTCGATACGGGTAGCCCGTGCCGTCCCAGCGCTCGTGGTGCTCGGCGACCCATTGGCACACTTCGCGGAGGCGGCTGTGGTTGCCAAGCTTCTCGGCGCCGAGCAGCGGATGGCGCTGCACCTGGAGGTACTCGGCGGCCGTGAGCTGTCCGCGCTTGGTCAGGAAGCTGAGGTCGTCGAGGTAGATCTTGCCGTAGTCGTGCGCGATGGCCGCCAGCTGCAAGCGCTCGCGCGTGTGCAGATCGATGCCGATCTTCTCGGCCAGTAGGTTGCAGTAGCGCCGGGTGCGCTCGCCGTGGCCCGCGGTGTACGGATCGATGCGCTCGATCGTGTTCGCCACCATCCCCGACAGGATCTCGACCAACTCGTCGAAGCCGAGGTTCTCGTGGTCCCAGGTCCGCTCGCGGATCGCGCGGTGCAACTGCGCGGCGAGCACGACCGGATCGACGGGCTTCTGCAGGTAGTCGAAGGCCCCGCGCTTGATCGCGGACACCGCTCCTTCGAGCAGCGGGTGGCCGGTCATCAGCACCACGACGGAAGTAGGTTGCAGTTCGCGCGCCGCACGCAACACTTCAAGGCCGTCGGCGGCGCCCTCGAAGAGCACGTCGCTGACGACCGCGTCGAAGTTGCGTCGCTCGAGCAGTTCCGTCGCGTCACGGGAGGAGCGCGCAAGCGTCACTCCGAATCCGTGGCGTTCGAGCACGGCGCCGATCACCTCGATCGTCCGCGCCTCATCGTCGACAAGGAGCACTGTGCGTTGGGGGTCGCGCATGGCAACCGCAGGAGAGCAGTTAAAGTTGCCGTCGTCTAGGAACTTGGGGACAGCTTGTGGAGAATTCTCGCGCGCGGTGCGCAGTCCTGAAACGGCACGCGGCCCGCGGGCTTTGCGCTTCAGAAACTGCGCCCCAAATTCCGTTGCGCAGGTGCTGCGCAACCTCAATCCCTTGTAGGTTGGAGTTCGATGGATACAGAATCTGCCGCTGACGCCCCCGACGGAGTCCGCCGCCTGCAGGCGCCACCAGAGCTGAAAAGCCAGAGGCTCGACCGCACGCTCGCGCGCCTGCTCCCGGAGCTCTCGCGTACGCACATCAAAGAGTTGATCGAAGCGGGGCTCGTGACCGCGAACGGACAGCCGCAGCGCAAGTCCGGCGCGCTCATCGATGGACCGTGCGAGTTGCAAGTCACCCTTGCACCGCGCCGCAACTTGCGGGTGGAGCGCGGCGATCCCGCGTCGCTCATCGTGCTGCACGAAGACGAAGCGCTCGTCGTCATCGACAAGCCGCCCGGCGTGCTCGCGCACCCGACGCTCACTTCGCGAGGCGCTTCGATCTCCGACCTCGCCGCCGCTCGCTACGGCGAGTTGCCGACACTTCAAGGCCGCGACCGTCCGGGAATCGTTCATCGACTCGACGCGGGCACGAGCGGCGTGATGGTGCTCGCGCGGACCGAGGCGGCCTTCGCTCATCTCATGCAGCAGTTCCGCGAACGCAGCATCGAGAAGTCCTACCTCGCCCTCGTCTACGGTGAACCGCGCTTCGACACCGGGTGGGTCGAGACGGGCATCGAGCGCGATCCGCGCGACAGCAGCCGCATGGCGGTCGCCGCACCGGGCGAAGGTCGCGACGCGCGCACGTTCTACAGCGTGGCCGAACGCTTCGCCGGGCTGACCCTGATCTCCGCGCAGCCCAAGAGCGGCCGCACGCACCAGATCCGCGTGCACCTCACATCGATCGGTCTGGCGCTCGTCGGCGACAAGCTCTACCGCCGCCGCGGCGGACATTCGATCCGTTTGGCCGCCGACGCGCCGGTGCCCGCGCGTCAGTGCCTGCATGCGAGCAAGCTGAGTTTCACGCACCCGCTCACGGCGGAGCGAGTGACCTTCGAGGCGCCGCTGCCGGCCGACTTCGAAGCCATGCTGACCTGGGCGCGCGCGAACCTTCCGCGCAAGTAGTCCGCTCCGGTGCGTCGCGCGCTCGGAGGAGCGAGGGCGCGACGCGACCGCGCCGGCTCACCCGCGCTCCTTCGATCGCTCACTCACCGAGCCGCACCTTCAGGACGCGCTCGGCCTGGCCCGACAGCGTCACGGGTTTGGTGGTCGGCGCGCCGCCGGGCGGCGTGACGACCACCTTGTACTTGCCGGGAGCGAGCGGTCCGAAGCGGCGCTTCGCCGCGGAAGCGCCTTCGCTCATCAGGCTCTGCAAGCTGTCGAAGCTCATCA
>CALFYL010000214.1 GCA_937952135.1 uncultured Planctomycetia bacterium | reverse complement strand
CTGAGGAACTGCCATTCCCAATTTCGTTGGTCGATCGGAAGCGGGTCAAGCACTCTGCGGACCAACGCGGCATTGTTCAGCTTCAGCCCCAGTTCTGCCGTTCGGATCGCCGCCAGGCTCGTGGCCGCGGCGACTCTCGCGGCGTTGGCATTCGCTCTTTGCGCTTCGGCTGAACGGGCCTCGACGAGCCAGAGCGAAAGCGCCCCGCTCACGATCGAGACCACGACCGTCGCGGCGACAGCCGCCGTCAGCGCCCTGTTCCGCCTCACCCACTTCCGCGTCTCGGCCCACGTTCCCGTCTCGTAGGCGTTGACCACGCGCCCATCGAGGAACGCCTGCAAGTCCATCGCGAGCGCGGTCATCGATGCATAGCGATCACTCGGCTCACGAGTCATCGCACGCTCGCAGATCGCCACCAGTTCGGGGATCGCCCGCGGCGCGAGTTCTTCGACCGGCTTGGGCGGGCCGTGGAGGACGTTCATCACCACAACCGCCGGGGGCAGATGCTGGTTGCCGGGCAGGTAGGGAGGCTCGCCGGTCAGGAGCTGGTAGAGCATCGCGCCGACGGCGTACACGTCGGACTGCGGACCAACTGCGCCGAGGTCGCCGCGCGCTTGCTCAGGCGACATGTAGCAGGGCGTGCCGACTTGGTCGCCGTGCTCGGTGGCCAGCGGAGTGTCGGGCGTGGTTGCGCGCTCGGCGCGCCGCACAGAGTCGACCTGGCTTACCGGCACGGTCGGACGCTTGGTGGATGCGACCGGAGCGGCGGATGCCTCGCCGACGACGCGCGCGAGGCCCCAGTCCATCACGTGCACTTCGCCGTACGCGCCGACCATGACGTTCGCGGGCTTGAGGTCGCGGTGGATGACGCCGCGGTCGTGCGCGTAGGCCATCGCTTCGCACACACGCAGCAGGTAGCCCACCGCGCGCGGGAGGGTGAGGCCGTCCTCGCCGCGCTTGACCCTCTCGAACACGCGCGAGAGGTCCTCGCCCTTGACGAGCTTCATCGTGAAGAACGCCCGTCCGGTCTCGTCAGCGCCGAGCTCGTGCACAGGCACGATGCCGGGGTGGTTGAGCTGGCTCGCGATGCGCGCCTCGTCGACGAAGCGACTTAGCGATCGGCCGTCCACGCGCGGAGTCTCGCCGGTCGGTCGGTCCTCGCCGCGCCCGAGGACGACCTTCATTGCAAGCGGCCGGTTGAGCTTGGTGTCCCAGACCTTGATGACTACACCCTGCCCACCTCGGGCGATGACAGCTCGGAATCGGTAGCGCCCCTCGTTTGGCACGTGGATGCCGAGCTTCGCAAGCAGCTCGTCCGACGGCGGGGCGTCGTCGGTGTCTGGCCCGCGCGTGAGCGACGGGAGCACCAGCCCGTCGCCGCTCGCGATCAGCCCGGGCACCACGTTGCCCAGGATCGGCGCGAACAACTTCCAGTCGTCGTGCAGCTCGCGTAGTTCGGCTTCGAGCGCCGGGTGCGCGCTCACTAGGTCGTCGAAGTCGAGTTGCTCGCCAGCCTCGATGCGTGATGCCCAGGCGGCAAACAGCGACTCAGCTTCGATTCGACGTTGGGGTTCGTCCATGCCGGTCATCTCTCAGCTCCCTGGGGCGCTCTACTCACGGTCGATCAGCTTGGGTCGCAACGCTTGGCGCAACTTGATCCACGCCCGCTGGTGCAGTTCGCGCGCCGCGCCGTTGCCGCGTTCCAGCTCGGCGGCAATGCGGTCCCAGTCCTCGCCGCAGTAGTCGCGCAACACGACCACGCGGCGCTGGTCTTCGGGCAGGCGAGCGACCTCGGCGTCGAGCAGCTCGCGCACTTCGTGGAGCAGCGCACTGTGCTCCGGGCTGGCATCCGGCGCGCTCAGTTGCGCCGCGACGCCGTCGACGCTGGCATTGGGATCGAACACGACTTCGCGCCCGATGTCGCGCTTGAGCGCGTGCTGCGCGGCGTGGGCGTCGCGGAGTTGGTTGGTCGCGATCAGCGCGAGCCATTGCAGGAGGCCTGCGGCGCTGCGCGGCTTGAGGTCTCCGATCTTGGGCAGCGCCGCGCGGAACGTGCTTTGGACGATGTCCATGGAGTCGTAGTCGCGCCGCAGCGGCGACGCGCCGAGCTGGATGCGAACGATGCGGCGGATGCGCTCCTGGTAACGCGCGAGCAGGTCCTCGAGCGCTTGGCGATCGCCCGCTTGAGCCATGGCGAGCAGGTCCAGCGAGCGGCGTGGATCGGGGAGTCCATCGAGGGACTTGGCGAGCAGGTCGTCGGGCATGCGGCGGGCCAGGGTGAGCGGCGGGATCCGCTCGGACGGGAAGGGACGCGGATTGTCATGGCTCGACCGCAGAAACGCGAGAGCCGCCAACGAGCGTGACGACTCGCTGCAAGCGCCGTCCAACTCGGAGGCGACGATTCCCGGCTCTCTTCTCCAGGCGTGGCGATGGGGCGGAGAGGCACGACGCTCGGCCTGGATTCCGCGTAACCCCCAGCGCAAACGGTCGTGACCTTGGTTGGAGGCCCCCCATGCACACCGCACTTCATGTTCTTGCCCAACTGATCGCCCTTGCCACCGTCGGGCAGTTCGTCGCCGCGATGATCCTGCACTTTCGAGCTGGCCCGCAGCGCGTCGCGGATGCAGTTGTGCTCGCTGGTGCGCTCGCGTCCTTGGCCACCCACGGGTGGCTTTGCGTGTTCCCGAACGCGATGCCCACGACGGTCGAAGTCGCGATCGCGATCGTGCTGCTCGGCGCGGTCAACCGCCTGTTCTGGCTGGCGCTGTCGCCGGATCGGCCGGCAACCCACGTCGCGCGGCCGAGCGGTGGAGCCTTCCAGGCTGTCGCGACGATCCGCCCCCTCGGCTTCCTTGCGCATCCCTTCTATCGCGCCTACATGCTCGGCTTCTGCGCCTTCTCGCTCCTGGGTTGGCATTCGATCCAGTGCATCACGGCCGTCGTGATGGCAGTCACCTTCGACGGAGTCGCGCGAGCCCAAGCGCGTCTGTGGCCAGACGCTAGGCAACTCGGCAACGAGTACCGGGCCGACCTGTTGGGTGCGTGGGGCATGCTCCCGACGCCGCGGTGGGGCGCAGCTCTCCGAGCCCGTCTCTTCGGTAGCGGGAGCGCATCCGATTCGGCGCCGGTTCAGCCGACCCCGCTGCAGGATGGACGAGGCAATCCCTGGTGAGATACGCTCCCCGTCGTTCCCGAGAACATTCGCGCATCGACCTTGCCCGTCGGACGCGAGATATGAGCTGCTCGCTACTAGTCGCGTTGTCTCCGAGTTCGTTCGTACCGATCGGTGCGCTGCCTTTGGGCATGCGCCCTCGGCCCGGAGACTCGCCGCCGTGTCGTCGCCATGAGTCCTAAAGACCCGCGTGGCGAGCGCTCAAAGGCGCCGTTTCGCACCACGCGCTGGAGCATGGTCGCGCGAGCGTCGGCGCGCGACGAAGCCGGCTCCAAGGAAGCGCTGGAGGACCTGTGTCGCGCGTACTGGTGGCCGATGTACGCCTACGTGCGACGGCTCCGCACGCAGCCCGCCGACGCCGTCGACATCGTCCAAGGGCTGCTCATCGACATCATCGAGAAGCACCGCTTGGAGTCTGCGGATGCGGGACGCGGCCGCTTCCGCGACTGGCTGCGCACCGCGCTGGAGTTCCACATCGGCCATCTGCGCGAGCGCCAGTCGGCGAAAAAGCGCGGCGGCGACCTGCGCGCGGTCACCTTCGACGAGTTGGAGGCCGAGCAGCGTTGGCAACGCATTCCGAATCGAGAGCTCGATCCCGCGCAACTGTTCCAGCGCGCGTGGGCGCTCGAAGTGCTGGCGAGGGCCGTTGCCACAGTCGAGCACGAGTACGAGCGTCGCAACGGTCGCCGCGTCTTCGATGCCCTCAAGCACACCCTCGCACCGGGCACGGCGGGGCAGGGCTACGCCGCCCTCGCCGTGCAACTCGGCACGACGGAGGGCGCGATCAAAGTCGCGGCGCATCGCCTCAAGGCGAGCTATCGCAAAGCGCTCCGCTCCGAGCTGCGAGCGACCGTCGAGAGCCCAGACGACGCTGACGCTGAGTTTCGAGTGCTGATGGAAGCCCTCGGTGCTTCGGGATCCGACTGAATCCCAGTAACCCGAACCCACACCCCTCGTGACTCCCGCGAGAGGACCCAACCTATGACCAACTTGTGCCCCGCTTGCTCCGCCGCAATCCCTGCCGACAGCCCCCTTGGCATGTGCCCCCAGTGCATGCTCGCCGATGGCGTGGGGGAGTCGGAAGTTCGAACCAAGTCGTCCGGCGACGGATCGGACGCCCCGCCCACCGCTGAGGAAATCCAGCCGCTTTTCCCGCACCTCCAGATCGTTCGGATGATCGGCCAGGGCGGAATGGGCGCCGTCTACGAAGCGAAGCAACGCGGTCTCGGGCGGACCGTCGCGTTGAAGCTGCTGTGGGCTCCAAAGCGCTTCGACGCTGCGTTCGAGCAGCGCTTCGCGCGCGAGGGCCAGGCGCTCGCGCAGCTCTCGCACGACAACATCGTGACGGTCCACGACGCGGGCAAGTCGGGTCCGTACTACTGGTTGGTCATGGAGTACGTGGACGGTGCGAATCTCCGCGAACTCCTCGAACGCGGGCGGCTCTCCCCTGCTCAGGCCCTGCCGATGGTCACCCATATCTGCTCGGCGCTCGAGTACGCGCACCAGCAGGGCATCGTCCATCGCGACATCAAGCCCGAGAACATCCTCATCGGAGTCGACGGGCGGTTGAAGGTCGCGGACTTCGGCCTTGCGAAGATGCTCGCGAGCGATCGCGTCGAGCCCAAGTTGACACAGTCGTTCTTGCAGTTGGGTACGCCGCACTACATGGCGCCAGAGCAGTTGGAGACGCCGAAGGACGTCGACCATCGCGCAGACATCTACTCGCTCGGCGTGGTGCTCTACGAGTTGCTCACGGGAGAGCTCCCGCTGGGCAAGTTCGAGCTGCCATCGAGGGTGGTGGACGTCGATCCGCGGTTCGACGGCGTGGTGTCCAAGGCCATGCAGAAGTCGCCCTCGCGGCGCTACCAGGCGATCTCGGATGTGCAGCGCGCGGTGCAAGGGATCGTCGAATCCAAGGGCGTGGCCCGGAACTTCAGGCCCACCTCCAGCTCTCGAAGTGCGGCGCAATGGCCGGTGCAGATTGCGCTCACAGTGCTGGTCGCGATCGGCGGTGTCTTCCTGTGGCGCAATTTCCAGTCGTCCCGCGGCGCCACGGAGGCGTCGGTGTCCCTGGACGCGCTGTTCAATGCGGGCCGTCGAGAGGTGGCGACCCCTGAGACGCTGCATGCGGGCGTCAAAAAGCTCGAGCAGGTCTTCGATCGCGATCCGGAGCACGAGGGAGTCCGCGATGCACTGAGGGATGCGTATCAAGCTCTGGCCCAGCAGGAACGCAGATACTCGCGTCACATCGAGGCGGCGAGCTTGCTTCGAAAGGCGAGCGAGGTGTCGCGGTCCCCGCTGCCTCCGAACCTAGTTGAGGCAGTCGAGCGCGAGGCCAGCGAAGAACTCCGCGGGCTGTTCCATTTCGTCGAGCCCGACGTGTCGAAGCCACTCGGGGCCAAGCAAGTCGAGTTGGTGGGGAGCGTCGACGAAAAGGTGCACGGCGAAATCACGATCGCGGGCGCGCTGGTCATTCCCAACGCCGGTCGAATTCGGCATCTGATCGGTGGGTTGCGCGAGGGGCGGAATCCCATCGAGGTGAGGTTGAAGCGGCCGGGTGGGCTCCAGGTCGCCTTCACGATCTACGTCACTGTGGACACGACCGAACCCACGCTGGAACTGGTCTCACCGAAGGCGGGGAGCATTGCTAGGCTGCCTGTCACGCTTTCGGGCCGCGTGAAGGATGGCTCCGCGGTCAGAGTGACCTGCCTTGGTCACAGCGCCACGCCAGACGCCGACGGTGAGTGGAGCCTTGTTCTCGATGGTCTGGATGAAGGTCCAGTCGAGTTGGAGGTCACCGCGATCGATGCGGGCGGACTGCGGATGACGGAGCGGCGAAGCATCGAGGTCGACAGCACGCCGCCAGCGGTCGGCATCAAAGGTAGCCCAGCCATGCTTGCTACCAGGAGCGCCTTCCTGACCGTGCCCCTGCAAGCGTCGGACACGAATCTCAAGTCCGCGATGATCGGTTCGTTGGAGATCCGCATTGAGAGCGACGGGAGCTTCCAGGTAAACGTGGCGGCCGGCGACGCCGATGGCGAGTCCCGCACAACGATCGTCACCGTTGGCGACTCCGCGGGCAACACAACGCCGTTCGAACTAGTTGTCACCCGTGACACTTCCAAACCGCGTGCAACGCTGAAGACAAACGTTTCGGATCTGTTCCCCGGCTCTCGGTTCATAGTGCAAGCTCTAGTTGAAGACCGATCGCCTTGTATCTGCAAGTTCGAGGGCCGGAGCTATCCGGTGCACAACGGCGTGTTCGAGTCGCCGCCCGCATATGTCCCTGACAACTGGAATCCTGGTGAGACGCACAGCGTTGAGGTCGAAGTGCGAGACGCCGCTGGGAACTACGATACGTTCAAGCTGAGCATTCCCGTGCACAAGCAATGCGATAATTGCTCGCCCATCAGAGGCGTCTGGGGTCGGTGCCCAAAGTGTCGCGGAGAAGGTAAACGGATCACACCGCAGTGTGGAGCCGAATCCTGCCGAGTCAATCCTTCCGGCGCTGGGCTTGTGGTCTGTGAAGAATGCCAGACGAAGCTAGCTGACGCCAAGGATTGCCTGATCTGTGGCGGCGACGGTTTGTGCAAAAAATGCAGCGGAACCGGACACTCAGACCAGTCGCTGATCGCACAGAAAAGGAGGGAGTTGAAGCCAAGGAGTGATCGTCGTGATGTCGTAACTCGTGACGAATCCACGAGTCCGATTCAGACAGCTCTGAACTGGCTCGCGCTCCACCAATCCGATAACGGGCTCTGGGAATCGGCCGGATTCGATGTCAAATGCGGGCAAATTGGTGGATCAACGTGTTCCGACCGGGGTGAATCGGTCAATACGGTAGGAGTAACAGGGTTGGCACTGTTGGCATTTGTCAAAAGCGGCAGCTCTCTGCTCGATGGACCTCGCATGTCCGTCGTTCGGAATGCGGTAGACGCCCTACTTCGGGAGCAGAAAGCCCTGACTGGTTCAATCCCCAGCAGAAACAATGGCCTGACGTTCATGTATAATCATGCCATTGCAACGCTAGCTCTATCATCCGTTCTTCAGCGGTCGCCCACTCCAGAACTGCACGAAGCAGTCAAGAACGCCGTTCGGTTCATCGAGGATGCGCGCAACGCGCACGGCGCTTGGCGATACCAGGATCGCCCAAATGGTGAGAACGACACGTCGGTGACCGGCTGGATGGTCGTTGCTTTGAAGGCCGCCGAAAAGGCAGGCGTACCCGTGGCCGCCGACTCCTACGGCGGCGCGCTCAACTGGATCGACGAAGTTACGGACACGAAGAGTGGTCGTGTTGGATACGCTGCGGTCGGCTCGCTCTCCGTGCGCGACCCGAAGCGCAATCCGCACTTTGTCGAGACTCGCGGTGAGACGCTTACCGCAATAGGCCTCTCTTGCCGATTTCTACTCGGGCAAGAGCCTAATCAGGCCTCTATCATGCAACTGCACGCTGAGCGGTTGATGACAAAGCTGCCGACTTGGGATGCAGTTCCTACTCGAGAAGCTGGCACCGACTTCTACTACTGGTATGCCGGTACTCAAGCTCTGAAGCAGGTTGGAGGTGCGAGGTGGGCCAAGTGGCGCGCTGCGCTGGACGCGGCACTGCTCGGGTCGCAGCGCAGAGATGGCGATGAACGAGGATCTTGGGATGCATCTGGCGACCCCTGGGGATTCGCCGGTGGCCGCATTTACACCACGGCGCTGGGGGCGCTCTGTCTCATCGAGGCGCAATCGCCGGACGGTGCCTCACTGGCGATCAGGGACGATCTTCGGCGCGCGAACGCAGCGGAGACCGCCGGACCCGTGATTTCGGCGCAGCTACTCAAAAACCCAAGCTGCGAAGAGCCAGGATCCGCGCGCAACATCCCAGGTTGGGTGAACGGCGCTGGCGACTGGTGGCCGAATCCAGACGTCCACCAGGAAGGTAGTTTCATGTTCCATTCGGGTGTGAATCCGTATGGAGAACTGTTCCAGATAGTGGACCTTGAGAAGTATCTGCAGGGCATTCGCAATGAGCGGTCGCAATTGGAGTTCGAATGCTATTACGCCAGCTTCAATTTGCGAGATACACTGGAGGCGGTCGTTGAAATTCGAGACGCCACGACAAAAGTTATTTATTCCTTCGGGACAGGAGAGCGAAACGCGCCACGGGGATGGCACCGATACTCTGAGATCGTTCCGATTCCGCCGACGGCGCGATCGGTTGCAGTGCGACTGCTTAGCAGGCGGAATGAGGGCAAGAGCAACGACGGGTGGTTCGACAATCTAAGCCTTCGGGTCATCACCCATTGAAGTCGGATCGACAGATTGCAGCGCGGTTCTGGTCGCCAGCTCGCGTTGGTGCGTTCAGCATTGCAGCAATCATCGGACTGTCAGCACCTGACCCGCGCTCAAAACGTACCGCGACGGTCGAAATGCGACGCGATCTAAGCAATCTCCGCGCCAGTGCGCCGGACCTCCGCGGTCAAACTGTCACCAAACTGTGCCCAAAACGTATCGCTGCGGGCGTTTT
>CALFYL010000213.1 GCA_937952135.1 uncultured Planctomycetia bacterium | reverse complement strand
TCGGGCGAACCTTGACCACGTTGCGGGCCGGCTTCGCCTTGAAGATCGTCTTCTCGCCGGTGAAGGGGTTGATGCCTTCGCGGGCCTTCGTCGCCGGCTTGCGGACGACCGTGACCTTCATGAGGCCGGGGACTTGCATGACGCCCGGGCCCTTCTTGCCCAGATCCGCGGCGAGGATCTGCTCGAACGCCTGGAACACGGCCACCACTTGCTTGCGCGAGAGGGTCGTCGCATCGGCGATCGTGTTGTAGATCTCGCCCTTGGTACGCACCTTCGCAGCCGCCGTGATCTTGGTCGGCTTCGGCGCAGCCTTGGTCTTCGCAGCCATCGTTTTCTCCTTGGTTTGCGGGGGTTTTTGTCGAGTTTGCGGCCGCAACCGCGGCCGTGTTCGAGCGCGTTGTAGAGAAAGCCCGATGCCGCTTCCAGTAGGTAGAGTGCGCGAAAACCCCGAAAATCACGGGATTTTTCGGCCGCGCCCACCCGTCGCCGGGGCGGCGCGGCGCACGAGGTCCGGTGCGGTTCGACGGCGATCGCGCGCTCGAGCGAAGCGTTTCGAGCGCGAGATCGCGATCGAGATCGCGCGGTGCGCGCACCGTTCGTCCGCTCGCGCGCGAGCTCGAGCGACATCTTTGCGACCTCCTACGTCCTCGACGCGCGCGACGAACACGCGCGCCGAGCGCCGCGCTCGCCGACGCGCCCGCGCAGCGTGTCGAAGAGCTCGCACGCGCGCGGCCCAAGCGCCCGTCCGCGGCCCATTCGGGCCCCGGAAGCGTCTTCTCAAGCCCTTTAAATACAGCCGCTTACGGCGTCGATGTCGAGCTGCCGCGCAGCACCTTCAGCCACTCGCCCGCGAGCTCGTTGGGCACCGGAAAGCTCATCACGTACTGCTCGATGCGCCAGCTATCCAGCTCGCGCACGAGCACGCCGCTCCCCCGCACCTCGCCGTACTTCTCGTTGCTCAGGCGCTCGTCGAACCAGGCCGTTTTCCGGCGCGAATCGACGCGGACGTGGCGCTCGACCGGCGTGTAGGTCCAACCCTGGCCGCGCGCGAAGTACGGCTCGCAGAACGCACGGAACTCCGCCTTCGACCAACGCTCGGTGGCGTCGGTCCCGAGGAACACGCCGGAATCCGAAAAATGCTCGAAATAGCGCTCTAGATCGCACTTCGAAGCCGCCCGGTGGAACGCGTCGAGCACCTCGTCGACCGGCTTGCGCGTTTCGTCGGAGCTCGGCGCGCTCGCGGCGCAGCTCGAACCGAAGGCGCCGCCGAGCGCGAAAAACAGCGCGGAAACGCCGCCCCAGGCGCGCGCCGAGGACTCTCCCAGCCACCGAGTGGAAGCTCGGCTCGAAGCCCCGCTCGAAGCCACCGCTCGCGCGCTCACAGGTGGCGCAGCACGTGGTCGACTTCGTCGGGACTGCCGAGCACGACGCTCGTGCGCTGGTGCAGCGCCTTGGGTTGCACGTCGAGGATCCGCTCCTTGCCGGCGAAGGCCTTGCCGCCCGCTTGCTCGACGATCATCGCCATCGGATTCGCCTCGTACATCAGGCGCAGCTTTCCGTTCGGCGCCTTGGCCGTCGGCGGATAGAGGAAGACGCCGCCTTGGATCAACGTGCGGTGCACGTCGGCGACCATCGCGCCCGCGTAGCGGCTCGAGTAGCCGTTCGACTGCGCCCAGTCGAGGTAGCGCTGGTAGCCCTCGGGGAACGAACGGCGGTTGCCTTCGTTGAGCGAATAGACCTTGCCCTTCGACGGCAGGCGCAGGTTCTCCGTGACGCGAAGGAACGCGCCGATCGACGGATCGAGCACGAACATCGACACGCCGCGGCCGGTGGTCACGACGAACACCGTCGACGTGCCGTAGAGGATGTAGCCGGCCGCGACCTGGTTGGCGCCGGGCTGCAGCATCGCCTCTTCCGCCGTCGCGGC
This sequence comes from uncultured Planctomycetia bacterium, assembly GCA_937952135.1. GTDB lineage: Bacteria > Planctomycetota > UBA1135 > UBA1135 > WYBT01. Next base: position 2,415 of record CALFYL010000213.1, on the reverse strand, counting down.
CGGCGTGTCGTGCTTGAGGATGCCGAAGATCGTGCCGACGCCGCCGCACACATCGAGGTTCGACGAACCGTCGAGCGGGTCGAAGAGCACGCAGTAGCCGCCTTCGCTCGAGGCGTTGTCGCGGATCACGATCGGCTCGTCGTTCTCTTCCGACGCGACGATCGTCACGCCCTTGCGGCTGCCGAGGCAGCGCAGCAGCGTGTCGTTGGCGATCACATCGAGCTTCTGCTGGTGCTCGCCCTGCACGTTTTCGGCGCCCGCTTCGCCAAGCACGTCGTTGAGCCGCGCGCGGCGGATCTTCGAGGAGATCACCTTCGCCGACAGCGAGAGCGCGGACAGGATCCACGAGAAGGTGCCGGTGGCGCCGGGGTGGCGCGATTGCTCGGCGATGATGTGCGACTGGAGCGTCGTGAGGTTGTCGCGGCTGCGCTGGTGCGCGTCGAGGAGGGGGCTGGTCTCGGTGTTCATGGGGCGAACAGTCTTGCCGCGGGCCGGGTTTCGCGAAAGCGGGGGATGGGCGTATCCCATCGGAGAAGACTGCCTCGGCCTGGAACTCGGCCGGTCCCGGGCGTCCCGATCCCACGAAAGTCGCTCGGAATCCGCGGGAGAACGGACACGCGCGCCTCGCGTTCCCGTTGGTTGTTTCAGAGGCGCGCCGCTCGGCTCGCCCGACGATTCGGCCCATACCCCGGCCAACACTTTTGGCCCGCGGCGCGCACTCCGCGAGGTTGCGCGGCGAGAATCCAACGCACCCTCCACCGCGATGCACACCCGCCAGTCCCCCACCGCTTTCGCGTTCGTCGCCGTCGCGCTGCTCCCGCTCGCCGCGCCCGCGCAGTCGAACGACCTGTTCCCGCTGAGCGACGAATTTTCCGACGCGTCGCGCGCCGCGGAGTGGACGCACCGCCACGCGGCGGAGGGGGTGGGCTTCGATCCGCTCGAAGTGTGGGAGCTCGACGGCGCGAGCGCGCCGGACGCCATGCGGCTCGTGCCGTACACCGTCTCGTGGTTCGCGGGCTACAAGGGGCCGCTCGTCCACAAGCAGGCGAGCGGAGACTTCGCGTTCACAACGCGCGTGACGATCTCGAACCGCGCGGGCACGGGGCTTCCGAGCTCGACCTATTCGCTGGGCGGGATCATGCTGCGCGCGCCGACCGCATCGCTCGCGCAAGCCGAGGACTACGTGTTCCTCTCGCTCGGCTACGTCGACCCGCTGCACTGGCCCGCCGCGGGCCCAGGGCCGCACTTCGAGGTGAAGACCACCGACGACGGCGTGTCGACGCTCGAAGGCACGGCGGCGAACGTGTTCGAAGCGCAGCTGCAGCTCGCGCGCATCGGCGACGCGGTGATCGCCCTCTATCGCCGTCCGAACGAGGCGTGGGTCGTGCACCGGCGCTTCGCGCGCGCGGATTTGCCGGCGACGCTGCAGGCGGGGATCGTCGCGTACACCGATTGGCGCAAGGTCGAGACCTACACGCCCGCGTTCCACAACTCGAACCTGCTCGCGCCGCCGATCGCGGGCGACCCGTCGACGCAGCCGGGCCTCGCCTTCGAGCCCGATCTCGACGCGCGCTTCGAGTACGCGCGGTTCCAGCGCGTCGTCGCTGCGCCGGGCTTCGACGCACTGACGGCGAGCGACACGGAACTGCTCGCGCTGCTCGGCGAGAACGCGAACGCGACGCAGGCGACCTATTGCACCGCGACGACGAGCTCGAACGGATGCGTGGCGAGCCTGAGCGGGAGCGGAACCGCGAGCGCGTCGGGCGTCGGCTCGTACTGGATTCGAGCGAGCGGAGTCGACGGACAGCGCGCGGGGCTCGTGTTCTACGGCCTCAGCGGCGCCAGCGCCGCACCGTGGGGCGCCAGCGGATTCCTGTGCGTGAAGGCGCCGACGCAACGCACGGGCTCGCAATCGAGCGGCGGAACCGGCCTCGCGTGCGACGGCGAGCTCGCGCTCGATTGGAACGCCTTCGTCGCGGGCCACGGCGGAGCGCTGGGCGGCCCATTTCAAGGCGGCGAGACGGTGTGGGCGCAGGCCTGGTGGCGCGATCCGCCGAGCGCGAAGTCGACCGCGCTCAGCGACGGACTGGCGTTCGTCGTCGCGCCGTAGCGCGCGCCACGGGTTCGTCGCGCCCTAGCGCGCGCCACGGGTTCGTCGCGCCCTAGCGCGCGCAACGGGCTCGTCGCGCCTCAGCGCGCTGCCGCGAGTTCCTTCTTCGCCTTGCGGCCCTTCTTCGAGCGCTTGCCGTTCTTGCGCTTCTTCTCCAGCGGAGCGTCGACGCCCTTCGCCGGCGAATCCGACTTCGACTCGGCCTTCGATTTCGCCGCGCCGCGCGCCTTCGACGCGCCCCTCAAGCGCTCGATCTGCTCCTCGTGCATGCGGTCGTGGCCCGCGTACATGAACACCATCGTCGC
>CALFYL010000212.1 GCA_937952135.1 uncultured Planctomycetia bacterium | reverse complement strand
TCGCACGCTTCAGCCCCGACGACTCGCGGCTCGCGGTCGCCAGCTATGACGGCCGGATCGAAGTGCGCGACGCGAACACGCTCGAGGTGCTGAAGGCGTGGGGGGCGCATCCGGAGGGCAAATCGTGCCACGCGCTGGGCTGGACGCCCGACGGGAAGCGGCTCGTGTCGGGGAGTTGGGAGCCGATCGTGCGCGTGTGGGACGCCGGCAGCGGCGCAGAGCTCGCGAAGCTCGAGCAGGAAGCCGGGACCTACTACCTGGCGACGAGCCCCGATGGGACGTCGGCCGCCGCATGCGCGGGCAAGAGCGTCGTGGTGTGGGATCTCGAGAGCTTCGAGAAGCGGCTCGAATTCAAGGGCCACACGTCGACCGTGCTCGCCGTGAACTACAGCCCTGATGCGGCGCGTTGCATCTCGTCGGCGCGCGACGGCCGGGCCATCGTGTGGGACGCGGCGAATGGAAGCGTTGCGTTCGAGGTCAAGTGCGCCGACGCGGACGTCGCCGAGGCGATGTTCACGCCCGACGGCCGCCGGGTCGTCGTCGCCGGACGCAGCGGCGCGCTGACGCTCCACGACGCAGCGAGCGGCGCCCTCGTGCGCGAGCTCGCGACGTTGCGCCACGGCGTCGAGCACATCGACATCTCGCCCGACGGCCGGCGCCTCGCCGCGGCCGCGAACGTCGTCGCGCTGCTCGACCTCGAGTTCGGCGGCGTCGTCGGCGAGCTGCGCCCGCACCGCGAACACCCTTTCAACGTCGACTTCGACGCGCGCGGCGAGAGGCTTGTGAGCTGTTCGACGGACAAGACCGTCGTGGTCAGCGAAACCCGGAGCCTGCGAACGCGTCTCGCGCCGCGCTGATGCCCGTCTACTCCGCCACCGGAGCGCGCGGTCGGAACACGAAGCGCTGGTAGAGCAGCGAAACGCTCAGCAAGGCGAGCGCCAGGCCGACGAGCGACGCGACGCGGAACAAGCCGTGCACTTCGCCGAGGTCGTAGAGGAAGACCTTCGCGATCGTGGCGAGGAAGAACACCAGGCTCGTCCAGCGCAGCGACGTGCGGTCGAGCCGCACGCCGAGGATCAGCAGCGTGAGCGAGAAGACGGTCCAGGCGACGGAGAGTGCGACGTCGCGAAACGGCATGCGCGTGAGTTCGAGCGCGTAGCGCGGGCCCTCGCTGCACAGGTTGACGACTTCGACGTTGAGCCAGCCGAAGCTCCACAGGATGCCGCCGAGCACGAGCCAGCCCGGAGCTCCTGCGAAGTTGGGCGCGCGCGGGAAGGCGCTGGTGCGAGCGAGTCGATCGCCCTCGTTTTCGCGCAGCAGCCACGCGCCTGCGAGCAGCGCGGCCGCGGGCACGGCGAAGGCGTACGACAGCCAGTGAACGACCGGCCACCCGGAGCGCGCGAACTCCGACCCGTCCGCGGCGCCGATCAAGTTCGACGCGCCGCCGACGAAACTCAGGGCCGCGAGCGGAAGCGCTGCGAGGCGCAGCCAGGGATGGCTCGCCACGCGCGCGACGAACGCGAGTGCGAGTGCGCCGAGCGCGGCGCCGACGGCGAGCTCGGCGCGCTCGACGAAGGTTACGAACGCGAGCGCCGCGCACAGCAGCGCGAGCGGCGCGAACCATGCGAAGCCCGTCGCGCGGCTCGTGCGCGCTCCGCCTTCCTCGCTCGCGCGCCGTTCGCTCGCCAAAGGAAGCGCCACGAACGCGGCGAGCACCATCGGAGCGACGAACAGGATCCACAGCGGAGCCGACGGACGCAGCCGGGTCCAGAGTGCGAACAGCGGCAGCGACCAGAGCGCCGTCACGATCGCAGCCGCGCGCCACACGCCATGGGACGCGCCGAAGCGTCGCCGATCGAGCAGCGGCAGCACGGCGAACGCCGCGGCGGTCAACGCGGACCACGAGAGTTGCCGAAGGGCGGGCGCCGGAACCGAGTGAGGTCGGAGCAGCGACACCGCGAAGATCCAGGCCAGGCTCGCGAACAGCGTCCACCCGATGGCGGGCCGTACCGAGCGCGCGGCAAGCAGGCCGAAGAGCGTGAGCGCGCTTGCGGTGGCCATCAGAGTCGTGACCACCGCGGTGTCGATGGGGCGAGCGAAGCTGGTGCGCGTGAGCATCAACGTCGCCACCGCGGCCAGAGCTCCGAGCCAGCTTGCATCGCGTTGTCGCGATTGGCGCCCCAGGGCGAGCGGAAGCAGCGCACCCGCGCCGACCAGCCCCACCACGAGCGCGTCGAGCGTCGGCGTGAGGTCGGCTTCGAAGGTGTGCAGCCGATTCCAGAGCGCGTAAGTCGCGGACGTGCCGAAGGCGGCGGCGAAGGCGAGCGAGTTGCGTCCACCGAGCGCGAGCTGCCGCAGCAGGAGCACGGAGAGAGTCGCGGCCGCGAACAACCACGGCCAGAGCGCCGCCGAGCGCGCCTCGAACACGCCCACGGCGATCACCGCGGCGTGGCCGAGCGCGAAGGCGCTGACGCCGTCGGCGATGCGAGCCCGCGAGTCGGGCGAGCGGCGCGCGGCCCATTCCAGGGCCAAGTGCGCGACGGCTGCGAGTCCGACGGCGCAGACCGCGAGCTCCCAGCACAGCGCGTTCGTGAGCTGCGCGGCTGCGGCCCACGTGACCAGGCTCACCGAGCTTCCAAGCGCGGCAACGACGATCAAACCGCCCAGGTTCAGGCGCAGGGCGGCGACCGAGGCTCCAGCGACGAGCACGGCGAGGAGCACCGCGATCGGCAACAGGTGCGGCGTCGTTTCGGTGCTGCCCGCGAAGTAGATGGAAAAGAAGAACGGCGTCAGCGAGCCGACGATCGGCGCGGCGCGCGCGCGGCCGTCGCCGGCGCCGAGCGAGAAGAGAAGCGACGACACGCCGCAGAAAATCAGCGCGTAGGGGAGCTCGCTCGGCGAAAAGTGGCGCAGGATCCACAGCGCGAACACGAACGGCGTCGCGATGGATCCGAGGGTCGCGAGCACCGGCCAGCGGCGCGAACGCGCGAGCGCGAGGAGTCCCAGATCGAGCGCGATCAGGTAGCCGAACAGCCCGAGCGGCTGCGTGGCGCCGAGCGAGAGCAGGAGCGGAGTGACGAAGCCGCCGACGAGTCCGAACACGGCGATCGTGCGGGAGTCGCGGCGCGCGGCGAGCCAGCAGCACATCGCCGTGGCGCCGGCCATCGCGAGTACGGCGAGCCAGAAGGGGATGAGCTCGTGGCGAACGCGCGCCGACCACGTCGCGGCGAACAGGAGCGTGAGTCCCGCGCCGGTGAGCGCCTCGGAGGTGACGGTGAAGCGGCGACGCAGCAGCGGCCAGGAACCCACGATGCAGGCGACGCCGGCGGCGAAGCCAAGCGCGCAGCGCTGAGCCGGGCCGAGCCAGCCGCGCTGGATCGAGTACTGGACGAACAGGATGCCCGCGAGCGCGAGGATCGCTCCGCCGAGCAACGCGGCGCCGCGCACGCCCATCCAGCGCTCCCAGTCGATGCGCGCTTTGGGCGGCGCCGTCGGGATCGGCGCTCGAGCGAGTTCCTCCGCCGCGGTGTCGCTCGGAAGCGGCGCTGCTTCTCCCGCAACTTCGCGAGCGACCTCCGATCGCGGCTCGACCGGCGTCGGCGCGCTCAGCAGCGGCTCTTGCGTCGGCGCGGGGATCGGCTGCGCTGCGGGCGCGAGGCGCTCAACCCCTCGGGGCGGCTGCTGTTCTCGCGCGGCGAGTTGGCGCTCGAGCGAGGCGACTTGCCGCTCGAGCCTGCGAAGCGAACTTCGGAGCACGAGCCAGGCGATCAGTGCGCCGACCGCGAGAACGCCCGCGCACAACGCCGCAAACACAGCGAAGCCGAGGAGCGCCTGGTCCATCTGGGGTCACGATAGTCGTCGCGCCACGCGCCGAAAAAGACTCATCCTTGCTTTGCGCTGCGATTCGCGCAGCGGGGGACGTGTGGCGATCCGCGCACCGGCCAGAACGCGAGACGAGGCCCGCGCAGTGCGAACCTCGCCTCTTCAGCGCGCTGGCGTCGGGCCGCGCGCGCATCGAACCGACTTCAGAACAGGATCCAGCGAGCTACGAACTCGCCGGGGTTGAGGAATTTCAAGCTCGGTTCGACGGGTTCGATGCTCTCGAAGGAAAGCGGCGCCGCCCCACCCGGACGCGGGCGAACCTTCAGGACCGGATCGAGCGGTAGCCGCCCGCCGGGCAGCGGTCCGGGGCAATAGCCGAGCGAGCCTTCGATCGGATAGAGCAGGCCTTCCATGGCGCCGACACGCAGCATGCCCTCGCTCCCGTACTGGCTGAGATCCAGCAAGATGGTCGCCTGCACGAGGATGCGCCCGTCGTCCAAGGTGCGGTGCTGCCCCTCCAAGGTGTAGACGAGTTCGTGCACCGAAGCGCCGGTCGCCGGGAGCCGCTGACGCATCTCGCCCTTCACGCGCCCCGCGCCTTCGCCGCGCAGCGCCATGCGGAGATCGTAGTGAGTGTCGCTCTGATCGCTCGCCGCGTCGGCGAGCACCATCACGGTTCGAGCGTTCACCTGACTCCAATCTCCCACCGCGCTTCCAGTGAGTTGCGGCGCAGCCGAGGCTGCAGCGACGAGACCAAGAGCGGACAACACCTTCGCTATGCTAGTCAGGAACTTCATTGTGAGGCCTCCGGTCGGGAACCGGGGAGTACGGGAGGCTCGCGGTCGCTGCGCGTTCGAAACTACTTGGCGCAACCGCGCCGCAAGAACAGACGTACAAGCCGGAAGATGGGACGAATCGGTCTTGGAACCTAGGACAACTTCGCGGCGCGAGGCCCGGGCTCGAGTGCGAAGGCAAGCGGGAAATCCAGCTAGAAAACGCGCACTTTCGCGTGCGATTGCGCACGCTCGAACGTGCGGTGCGCGCGCTGCGCAAGAGAAGCTGCGGCGCCCGACGAGGAGCGCGCTTCCGCTCGTTTCAGTGCGCGAAGACGACCATCCGATTGGGCGCCATGCTCCCTTTGTCGTTCGCGTTCGCCGTGTCCATTCTCGCACCGCCAAGTGCGCAGAATGCCGACAACGATGTTCGCATCGACGTGGCGCCGTCCTGGGTGGAGCCGCTCGAGTTCGCTGACGAACCAGCGCCGCGGCGCGCGAGTGCCGGTCCGGTCGAGTACCTGTTGGTCGATTGGCAGGACTCGGCAGGTCGCGAACCGTTCGACTCGTACAAGCGGGTCGTCAAGCGCGTCCTGAACAAGCACGGCGTGTCCTCCGAGTCGCAGCTCACCGTCGACTTCGATCCGAGTTGCGAGCAGGTCCTGCTCCACGAACTCGCGGTTCGAGGGGGCGCGGAGCGCATCGACCAACTGTCTCACGAGCGAATCCGCGTGCTCGACACCGAACCTAGGCTCGAGCAGCAGGTGCTGTCCGGCCGTCGCACGGTCTTGCTCGTGCTCTCCGACGTTCGCGTCGGCGATGCGATCGAGTTTGCGTTCACCAAGCGCGGTCGACCGACTGCGCTGGCGGCTGCGCTGGGACAGCGAGCAGCATCTGCACGTGCGCGGCCGCGGGCACGAGGTCAAGCCGGAGATCTCCCGCCGCTCCGGCGTGAGCGAGTACGTGTGGCAGTTCGAAGCGCTGCAGCCGTGGAGCTTGGATCCCGATGCGCCGACCTGGTTCACGCCGTGGCCGTGGATCGAGGTGAGCGAGTTCGAGGATTGGCAGGCCGTGGCGCAGTGGGGTGCGCGCCTGTTCGAGCCGCCGGCCGAGCTGGGCCCCGGGCTGGGCGCGGTCGTCGAGCAGGTGCGCGCAAGCTCCTCGGCGCCGAAGGTGCAGCTGCGCAATGCGTTGCGCTACGTCCAAGCGGAGATTCGCGACCTCGCCGTCGCGCGAACGATCTGCGGGCCTGGTTGGAGTCGTGCACTCCCGAAGAGTTCGCGCGGCAGGCGCTGGAGAACTGCGCCGTGACGCACCCCGGCGCCATCGCGCTGCAACCGCCGCACGTGGAGGACCTCGGCGAGTCGAACCGCATCGTGGTCCGCGAGCAGTACTCGATCGCGAAGCTGTGGTCGCACGTCGCCTCCGATGGACATTGGGCGCGTTTCAACGCTCACGAGGTCGATGCGTTCCTGATCTTGCCCGGCGACCTTCGTCGGAAGAAGCCCTTGGCGCTCGGACGCCCCGGGCGTTTCGAATGGCGCGCGACAGTCCGGTTGCCCGACGACCGGCGCCTCGAACCCAAGCTGACGCGCATTCAGAGCGAGGCGTTCGTTTTCCAGCACCGGCTGAGCTATGCGAACTCGCAACTGACCTTGGACATCCACCTGGACAACAAGGCGGACCACGTCGCGCCGGAGCGGCTCGCGCGCCACGCGGCCGACGTTCGCCGAGCGCGCGACTTACTCAGGTACGATCTCGCTGCACCCGCGATCGCTCGCTCCGCCCCCGCGGACACCGAGCTGCCGACGCCGCTGCTCGCGTGGATCCTCGTCGTCGCCATCGGCGCCAAGACCTACTCGACGATAGCCGCCCGTGGCTGGCGCGCGTGAAGCGCCCGCGCGAGTCTCTCGCGCGCCGAAGCGCGAGCGGCCCGTCGCTCCGCGTCAGGGTCGGAAGGTGATCTCGACAGCGTTGGTGACGTTGGTGCCGGCGCCGCAGGGGCCGGCGGGGTCGCGGTACCAGC
>CALFYL010000211.1 GCA_937952135.1 uncultured Planctomycetia bacterium | reverse complement strand
CCGCGCCTAGGTTGGGCGTGCACCCGGCCGCGCCGACTCTCGCGCCTCACCAACCTCGAGAAGACAGCGAGAGTGTCCGGCCCCGTCCGGGGGGGATCCGGTGGGTGTCCGGCACCGATCCGGGGAGCCGTCCGGGGCAACTTCTCCAGCGGTCTCGCCGACTTGAACGGGATCGATCGCGCATGAGGGGTCGATTGTCGGCGAGAGCCTGCCGCGACGTACCGACGTACACGTAGTGACGGCGAGCAGCTCGCCGATCAAGGCGCTCGATCGGTGAGCTCGCCATCGGTCGAGCGCGGTGATCGTCGTCGTCATCGCGCGCCCCCTCGCCGACGAAACGTACCGCCGTACTGCCGCGGTCACGCCCTCACGCGACCACCCGCACGAGCACGCGCTCGTCGATCCACCCCCGTACGACCGCGCCCCCTCGCCGCGCGCGACCGCGTCCACGTACCCGCATGCGCGCTCAAACTCTACGAGGAGTTTCATCCGTACGGGACGAGCGCGTACCGGGCGGTGGACTCGATGACCGCGGTGAGTGCGAAGCGGTACCGGTACACGAGCAAGGAGCGGGACGAGGAGACGGGGCTGGACTCGATGGGGGTCCGGTACGTCGGCGGATCCGATTGGGGTCGGGGACGGGGTGAACCGGTTTGCGTATGTGTCCGGGAATCCCATCGGACTCCGGGACCCCACTGGGACATCGAGCGGTGGGTTCTTTCGCGATCTCTTGAAGGACCCGCTGGAGCCCGTTGACATCGGCAAGGCTCTCGTTGCGAACGCGACGGTAAACCGCCGCATTGCTGAGAAGGGAGTCGCGGGAGCCGTTCCCGCTCTCGACGCGAGCAACGACGCCTTCATTCCGGAAAGCCCGGTCGTGAGGGGCATCGGCACCGCTCAGGGAAACATCGCAAGCGGGGTCTATGAGCGCGGGAAGGAGGCTGCCGCAAATCCGGGAAAAGCACTCGCGGTGGGGGGACTGCTGGCCGTTGACGACACGGGTGGCATCGTCGCTGGGACGGATCGAGCTGCGCAGGACCTCGCGACCGCCGCCTCGGACATCAACATCGCTAGGGCAACGGGCGATGACAAGGCACTTGAACTCGCCAAGGAGCGGACCGCACGGGCCGGTACGGAGACTGCAGTTGGCGCCGCGACGGTCGTGCTGCCGTTCCGCGGGTTCTTCAAGCGCGTTCTCGGGGGGTCGAAGCGGACGTACGCGTCTTCACGAGAGGCGCCGAAGATCGACGAGGTCGCAGGGGGCGAATTTGAGGGGCCGCAGCGGATGGCCGACCAAGCTGGCAACGCCGCAGAGGGCGGTCGCGTGCAGTCCAATCCACCGAGCTTTTGGGCGGCGCTCGCTCGCGGCGCGGTCGGTCGACGACTCGAAACACGACGTGTGAGCCGGCGGTCGCCACGCCGCCCACGACGGGCTAGACTGGGGACGTGAGCGCCGAAGCCGAACGCCTGACCGAGGAGGCCCTGAAGCTGAGCAAGGAGGAGCGCCTGCAGCTGCTCACGGTGCTCGCGGACTCCATCGAGGAGAGCTCGCTCGAGGAGATCGAGGCGGCTTGGTTGACGGAGGCGAAGCGTCGCCTCGCCGGGATCGATGCTGGCGAGCGGCGCACCGTCGCGTGGGAAGACGTCGAGCAACGCCTACTGTCTCGGTAGCTCGGGCGTGCAACGCAAGATCATCCTCGACTGGGAGGCCGAGGCCGAGGCCGAAGAGGCCCGGCAGTGGTACGCGGACAAGAGCCCTGCCGCCGCCACGCGCTTCGTGGCCTCCCTGCGCGCGGCGATGGGACTCGTTCGCGAAGACCCCGAACGCTGGGTCGAGTTCGAGCGCGGCATCCGACGGGTGATGCTCAAGAAGTTCCCGTACGCGATCCTGTACACCGTCAGGTCGGACCACGTTCTCGTGCTCGCCGTCATGCACTTCAGCCGGCATCCCGAGTACTGGCACGGGCGGCCGAGGCAGCCCCCCGCGGACATCTGAGTCTCGGACGGCCGCGTCCCCGCTGACACACGACCGCCGGCAGCGAGCAGACGCGAACGAGGCAGCGCGCCCGAGCGCATGAGCACTCGTGACGCGTCGCGCCCCTAGCAACGCCCGCACGAGGACGCGCTCGTCGATCCACCCACGTACAGCCACGCCCCCTTGCCGCGCGCGACCGCGTCCACGTACCCGCATACGCGCTCAAACTCTACGAGGAGTTTTATCCGTACGGGACGAGCGCGTACCGGGCGGTGGACTCGGGGATTGCGGTGAGCGCGAAGCGGTATCGGTACACGGGGAAGGAGCGGGACGAGGAGACGGGGTTGGACTCGATGGGGGTCCGGTACTACGCGGGGGGGTTGGGGAGGTGGACGAGTAGCGATCCGATCGGGATCGGGGACGGCGTGAATAGGTTCGCGTATGTGTCGGGGAACCCGGTGGGGTTGCGCGATCCCGGCGGGACGACAGCCATCGGTGACTTTTTCTCGTCTAGCATCAAGCAGGCGACGGAAACCGCGGCGAAGAACGCCCGGGCCATCCAGGCAGCAAAGGATGCGGTTCTTGAGGTCGACACGACCGCGGCGAGCGTCGTGAACACGGTTACCGCGCCACACCAGTTCATCGCGGGGTCCGCGGTTGGATTCGTTGGCAAAGCGGCCGAGGTCTCCGCCGCGCCAGCGGTGCTCGCCTACGGGTTGGTCACGGACACGCAGGGAACCGCAGATGAACTCGCGCAGGGCGCGATCGAGACGTATCAGCAGGAGGGCTTACTCGGGTTCACGCCAATCCCCAGCCTCGCGGAGAACGTCTCGGGGATATTCACGGCGGAAAGTGCGTTCGAAGCTGGGCTCTTTCACGGGCGTGCTGGTGTCGACGCCGTCGAGACGGCCGGAATTGCTGTCGCCGGTGGCGAACTCGCGCTCGAGGAGGTGGCCAAGTCGGCAGCGGTCCGGGGGGTGCTGCTGGAAGAAACCGCAGCTGCCGGAGTCGTCGCGCGCGCACGTGCGTTGCTAGGACTGTCCGGCGCGAGCGCGGCGGCCGACCTGGGGGAGGCAGCCGGTGACATCACGTATATGTCGCAGAACGACGCGTTCGCTAAGAACGCGGCGCAGCGGACAGATGTTGATCCGGGCGGCGTCCTCGATGTGGTCGCGCACGGCTCGTCCACCGGCATTGAGATCAACGGGCGCGTTGTCGATGCTGCGGACGCCGCCAACGCGATCAGTGGGAACCGTCAGTTCCAGGGGCAGCCGATTAGGCTGCTCGCGTGCAACACCGGGGCTTGCAGCACGGGGTTCGCGCAACAGCTTGCCGATGCGCTAGGCGTGAACGTGACCGCGCCGAACAAGTTCATCTGGGCGAGTCCGGGCGGGAAGCTCAGTGTGTCTGGAGCAACGCCGGTATCAGGTCCGGGAGGGACGAGCGTGCTCCGCCCCAACCCGAACGACCCTGGAGCGTTCGTGACTTTTCGTCCACAGTAGGCGGACTCGATGACCGGAGCGAAAATACTGAGCGGCGAACTGGCTCAACTCCCGCCGGAGTTCAAGATGCTCTGTGAGGTGATCGCCGCGATCGCCCGTCGGTCAGCATCGGTGGATTACGCGGAGTTCATCGATAATGCTGACGCCGCAGAGATTGCACTTCTCGAGAGCGTGCAGACACAGCTGTGCAACGGCGCCTCGGAAGTATTGGAGGCGTTCGCCCGGTACATCGATGCGGTTGCGGAACAACGGCCCGCAGCAGCGCAGGTACTGGCGCGTGTCTTCCACATGCTGATCCCACCGCACGCAGGGTAGTCGTCGCCTACGGGTGGCGAATTGACCTGCCCGGAAGGCGTGCAGGTCAGCGTGCAGCTTCGCGAAGAACGCTGGCGAATTGACCTGCCCGGAAGGCGTGCAGGTCAGCGTGCAGCTTCGCGAAGAACGCCGCGGCCGCGATCGGCCTCGAAGCGGCGCCGAAGAGTTCGACGGGTGCGGCACGCCGCCCGATCTCGCGCCTCGAAGGGGTTGCAGGCGAGGACGATGTCGCCCGCAACCAACACGAGCAGGCGGGTCGCCATGCCCGCCAGCCGCCGCACACCGACCGCCGCTACGGAGGTCCAGTCTCGCACTGCACGCCGTGGCGCTCGACCATCTGCAGCGTGCCGTACGGGAAGACCGCGTCGCGGTCCGACTCGAACTCTTCGACCGCGACGCGGTAGCGCTTCTCGAAGGTCCCGATCTCGGCGAGCAGCTCGTCGCGCTTGGCGGCGTCGGTCGCGGCCACGCGCGGTCGCGTCTGAAAGTACGCGCGCTGCGAAGCCGCCCGGTCGCGAAACGACGCCGCGATCACGTTGCGCCAGCCGATCACCTTCTTGCCCGCGGCGTTGCGCTGGCGCCGGATATCCTCGGCTTCGGCCTCCGCCTGCGCGAGGATCTTGTCCCGCAGCTCGTCGGGGCTCAGGTGACGCTCGATGTCCGGGCGCACCAGCGTCAGCGTCGCAGTCTCGGGCGCCTTGGACCGGCCGCGATACTTCAGCCGGCCTCGGCTCGTGCGCTTGCCTTTGCCTTCGACGCGCTTCGTCGACCGCGTCTCGGCCCACATGCCGACCTTTGGGCGCGTGAACGTCACGGTCTCGCCGTAGCGCATGTTCAAGGAGCTGCAGCCCTTCCAGTGGCTCAGCCTCGCGACGAGCCCCGCCTTGACGGCGTTGCACAGCGTGTAGACCG
>CALFYL010000210.1 GCA_937952135.1 uncultured Planctomycetia bacterium | reverse complement strand
TGCCCAACGACAATTAGAACTCCCCACCGGCGACAACTAGAAATCCCCACCGAGAGGCGGAAGTCCTGTCGTAGCCAGCCCTCATGCTCGGGCACCACGAGCGAGGGGGTGGCCTGTGACGGTGACGAACCGCCAGGTGAGGAAGCTCATGTCCGAGATGGAGAAGCACGGCGCGGTTGGTCAGGCGGCCATGCGCGCCGGGATGGATCGCAAGACCGCGCGGAAGTACCTGCTCCTGGGGAAGGCCCCTTCCGAGCTGAAGGCGCCGCGATCTTATCGCACCCGGCCAGATCCGTTCGCAAAGGACTGGGCCTACGTGCGAGGGCTGCTGAAGGACGCGCCTGAGCTGGAGGCGAAGACAATCTTCGAACACCTCGAGGGACGACACCCCGGCGTGTACGAGAGTGGCCAGCTCCGCACGCTGCAGCGGCGCTTGAGGCGCTGGCGAGCCCAGGAGGGCCCTCCCAAGGAGGTCTTCTTTGCCCAGGACCATCGGCCAGGCGAGGCGCTGCAGACCGACTTCACCTGGGGAACCGAGTTGGGGGTGACGATCTCCGGTGTGCCGTTCGACCACATGCTCTGCAACGTCGTCTTGCCCTACTCGAACTGGCAGGCGGTGACGGTGTGCCGCTCGGAGTCGATGCTCGCCTTGAAGCGAGGGCTGCAGACCGCGCTGTTCCGGCTGGGGCGCGTGACGAAGTTTCACCAGACGGACAACTCAACGGCGGCCACCCACGGGGCACGGGGGAAGGACGGGAGCTTCGTCCCTCGGGAGAAGGGCGGCCAGAAGGGCCGGCAGTTCAACGCGGAGTACCTCTCGTTGATGGAGCACTTCGGCCTCGAGCCGCGAACCATCGCGATCGGCAAGAAGGAGCAGAACGGGGACGTGGAGGCGCTCAACGGGTCCCTGAAGCGGCGCCTGAACCAGCACCTCCTGCTGCGCGGCAGCCGCGACTTCGAGAGCGTCGAGGCCTACGAGCAGTGGATCCAGGGGGTAATCGAACAGGCCAACCGACTCCTGCGAGCGGCCAAGCTGGCCGAGGAGCTAGCAGTCATGGAGCCGCTCTCTGCGGATCGCCTGCTCGAGTTCGCGGAGGAGCAGGTGCGAGTCACCAACTGGAGCACGATCCGAATCCGAGCGAACACCTACTCCGTGCCCTCGCGCCTGATCGGCGAGGAAGCGAGCGTGCGCGTGTACGAGGACCGAATCGAGGTCCTGTACGACGGCGTCCTGCAGTTCGCGACGGAACGACTGCTGGGGATTCATCACCGCCGGATCGACTACCGCCACGTGATCGACTCGCTGGTCCAGAAGCCGGGGGCGTTTGCTCGTTACCGCTTCCGCGAGGACTTCTTCCCGACCCTGGCTTTCCGACGTGCGCACGACGCGCTGCACGCGTCGCGCTCAGAGTGGCATGCGGACCTCGAGTACCTGCGAGTCCTGCAGTTGGCGGCCCAGACGCTCGAGAGCCAGGTCGAGCGGGCGCTCCAGGTCCTGCTCGAGGAGGGCAGGGTCCCGACCCACGAAGCAGTCAAGCAGATCGTCGCTCCGCCGCAGGTCGAGGCCCCCGCGCAGGAGCCTATGAAGGTGGACCTGGGCAGCTACGACGAGCTGCTGACGGAGCGCGAGGAGGTGGTGGCATGAGCCGCGCCAAGCCGTCCTCGGCCGGGCTCCAATCGCTCCTGCGATCACTGAAGCTGCCCACGTTCGTGGAGCGCTACGAGGAGGTCGCGGAGGCGGCCACCCGCGAAGGCTGGAGCTTCGAAGACTACCTGCGGCAGCTGGCCGAGCTGGAGGCGAGCGAACGCCAGGGGCGGAGGATCGAGCGCCTGCGCAAGCAGTCGGGTCTCCCCACCGAGAAGACGATGGCGAGCCTCGATCAGGACAGACTGCCGGCAAAGGTGCGTCGCCAACTGCCCGCTCTCTGTGACGGATCGCTGCTGGACGACGCAGTCAACGTTCTGGCCTTCGGGCTGCCCGGGCGGGGGAAGACCCACCTCCTGTGCGCGATCGGCCACGAGCTGATCACTCGCGGTCACCGGGTGCTGTTCCGGCCCACGGCCTTGTTCGTCCAGCAGCTGCTCATGGCCAAGCGGGAGCTTCGCCTCGAGCAGGAGTTCAAGCGCCTCGATCGTTACGCGGCAGTGATCCTGGACGACATCGGCTACGTGCAACAGGACCGCGAAGAGATGGAGGTGCTGTTCACGTTCTTCGCCGCACGCTACGAGCGACGCAGCGTGCTGGTCACGAGCAATCTGCTGTTCTCGGAGTGGGAGCGGATCTTCAAAGACCCCATGACCACGGCCGCAGCGATCGACCGCCTGGTTCACCACTCGGTGATCCTCGAGCTGATCGGGCCCAGTATCCGTGAGGAAGAGGCCAAGGCACGCAACCGCTCACCGGAGTCCAGCCCCGCCGGCGGCCAGATCGCCAAGCCTGCGCAGGAGAGCCCACGGGCGGGTACTCCCCGACCGGGGAAGACCGCGAAGAAGAGCCCGCGGGCGAGAAGGCCCGCCACGAAACGACGCACGCAGAAGGCGCGCAGGAGGGCGTCGTGAAGGTTCCACAGCAGAGGCCCCTGCATGGGGACAGGGAGGACGCCCGTCCATGGCTGGTGGAACCAGGTAACGGCCGCCCCCCCGCAGTCTCGGAGCAGCACGCTGCGGCCCGCTACTGGGCCTCGAAAGGGCTCCACGTCTGCCGGCTGATCGCGCGCGACAAGCGTCCGACGGACAAGTCGCCGCGCACCACCGGGGTAGGGCTCGAGCACCGGCTCGCGACAACCGACCTCGCGGTGATCGACGGCTGGTGGCGCGAGGTTCACCCTCACTGGGGCCCGCGCGCATACTGCAACCTCGGCTTGCCTACGGGGCGCTGGCCCGGCTACGTCGCCTTTGACGTGGACCGGCCGCAGGCATTCCAGGAGTGGGTCGCGGGGCGCCTGCTGCCGGACACGCTGCGCTGGAGTTCGTGCCGGCCCGACATGCCGGATCGCTATACGCTGCTCTTCCGCTATCCCCGCGTGATTGACGTGCGATCAGTCGTCGACGGGCAGAGAGGCTGCGTACCCGGCGTCGATCTCCGCGCCGACCAGGAGCACGTGGTCCTGCCGGGTGCGGTCCACCCCAGCGGATCGACGTACCTGGTTCAGCGAGGGGCCCACCCCGCTGAGCTTCCCGCCTGGCTCGTGGCCGAACTGGCTTCTCGATCCCGCCCTGCGACACCCGCAAGCGGGGTGACGCCGACGCGGCCCAGCAGCCAGACGGAGGGTTCCAGCCTCTGGCGTGAGGCGTACCAGAACGCGGCGCGGCTCTTCGAGCGCGCCGTGGTCCACGCGGGTGTGACCCCGGGTCAGAGGCACCGTACGCTCGTGGGCCTGGCCTGGGAAGGCCTGGCCCGCGGCCTCCACCCGGAGGACGTCAGGCGAATCGTCCTGGGCTACGTGCGCCGCGCATGCCCGGACGACCACGATCGAGCTCAAGCCACGCGCCAGCTCGCAGAGGCGATCACACGACCGAACTGCGGACCGCCCAACCAGCCCCGCTTCACGGTCGCCGGGCAAGCGCGCCGTCTCCTTGTATGGGAGCAGGCACGCGGGGGGCGGGCCCGAACATTCCGCTGACAAGATGTGGGTGCTCGATTTCGATGCGCGCCGGTGGTCGGTGCGGTGATCGGGCGCCGATTCGTCCCTCGTGGACGATGGTTTCAGGGGTTATGCGGCACCTTCGTGGGCCGCGATGGGGAAATCTAGTTGTCGTCGGTGGGGAGATCTAATTGTCGTTGACCAG
>CALFYL010000209.1 GCA_937952135.1 uncultured Planctomycetia bacterium | reverse complement strand
GCGCAGTCAGATCCCGCGGCGAGCACAGAGGCGACCGAGCTTCAGAACGGCGCGCTGATGCGCCAGCCGTATGCGGTCGTCGGTGCCCCCGAGCGCCGCGGCGATCTGTCCGAAGGTCTGGCCTTCGAGCTCGCGCAGCTCGAGCACCTGGCGCTCCTCGGGGGCGAGTTGCTCGACGAGTTCCGCCAGCAGGACCTCGCGCTCCCCAGCGGCGCAGGCGGTCAACGGGCCGGGCTGCGACGACTCTGGATTCACGATGGAGTGCGTCGACTCGCCGAGGGCCTCGACCGCCTGGACGCGCGCGCGACGTGCGCGATCGCGAATTCCGTTGCGGGCCACGGTCGTCATCCAGCGCAGCAACCGGGCCTCGTCGGCGAACACGCTCTCGTCGGGTTGCTCGAGCGCCGCGACCATCACCGACTGCACCAGGTCGACCGACTCGGCGTGAGCGCGAACTTCCTCGCCCAACATGAACCGGATGCGGTCCAGAATGCGCGACTG
Organism: uncultured Planctomycetia bacterium; assembly: GCA_937952135.1. Taxonomy (GTDB): domain Bacteria; phylum Planctomycetota; class UBA1135; order UBA1135; genus WYBT01. The sequence continues at coordinate 4,996 of CALFYL010000209.1, read as the reverse complement.
GCAACGCGCGAGGAGCTCCTCGCGTGCGGCAGCCTCGCCGGAGCGCGCGCGGGAGATCAGTTCATTCGAGGGTGAGCTGTGGGATCGCATGGAGCGTGTCTCGTGGCTCGCGAGATCCGTCGAGTCGAGGGCGTCCGGACGAGGTCAGACGTCCGCGGACACCCACTGATCGAACTCGGTCAGCTCTCGCTCGTCTTCCAGGGATTCTCGGAACTCTTCGAGGAGGTTGGCCGGCGCGGAGGCCGCCGGGTAGTCACGGCGCACTTCGAGCAGCAGCGCAATCGCCTCGCAGCGCTGGCCCTTGCGCCACAGCAGTTGGCTGAGGGAGAGCTTGAGGTCTCCCGAGCCCGGCAGCGCCGCAAGCCCGGCGCGATAGGTCGCCTCCGCCTCGTCGTCGCGCTCGAGCGCCTCGCAGGCGAAGCCCAGTTCGCGCCAGGCGTCGCGGCGCTCGGGGCCGAGCTCCGTTGCTCGGCGCAAGTCGTCGCGCGCCGCGAGAAGCAGCGCCTCGTCGCCGGTCTCGAGCGAGACCGACAGCAGCGCAACGCCGCGGATCCATTTCGCGTCGGCGCTCTCGCGCATCTGCGGGTCGACGCCCTCGAAGTAGTCCAGCGCTTCGAAGGGCCGCTCGAGCACGTTCAACGCCGCCGCCGTGTTCAGCAGGTGGTCGGAACTGTCGGGCATCAGATCGCACGCTCGCTGGTAGTGGTCGAGCGCTGCTTCGCGATCTCCGGATCGCCCGAGCAGCGCGCCCATGTTGTTGTGCGCGAGCGCCGAGTCGGGCGAGGCCGCGAGGGCCGCAAGCGCGTGAGAACGAGCGCGCTCCGGCTGGCCCGCGTGGGCCAGCGCTGTGGAGAGTTGCAGATGTCCCCACGCCGAGTCGGGGTGGTCGCGCAGGAGCTCCTCGATCAGCGGGCGAGCAGCCTCCGTTCCTTGCGCGCCGACGACGACGAACGCTGCGAACTCGCGCTCCTCGGCGGTCGCGTCACGCCAGCTCCCAGCCAGCAGATCGGAGAGGTCGACCGCGCCGCTCTGTCGCGCGGCGACCAGCTCGACGGCTCGCGCTCCAAGACCGTCCGGCTGCGCGAGCCGCGCCAGGCGCAGCGCGCGCGGCCAGAGCGCGACCGCCCGTGGATGCTCCGCCGCCATCTTCGACCAGCTCGCGGGATCGCCCGGAAGCGCAGCTCCCTGCGTGGCCGCGTGCGCCATGCCCATGCCGGCCATCTCCAGGTAGCGCACCATCAGGTACGCGATCGAGCGCAGCGAGCGCCGCTCGTCCGGCGAGAACGAAGCCAGCTCCAGCTCGATGGCGTCGCCGTCGTCGCGGGCCGCCTCCAGCTCGATGCCGGCGCGCGCGACGGCGTCCGCGCAGGCCAGCGCGGCGCGCTCGTTGGCGAGCATCCGCATGCGACGGTCCTGGCGTTCGGAACTCTCGTGCTCGCGCAAGCGCTCGAAGTCGCGCTCGAGATTGCGCTCGCGCTCGCCGCGTCGCGAGAGCTCGGCTTGCGCCGCCACGACGTTCAGCCTCGCGCTGAACGCCGCCGCGCCGGCGCCGAGCACCGCCAACGCGAGCAGCGTGACCGCGAGCGCAGGGCGGCGTCGAACCCACTTGGTCGCGCGGCGAGCGACTCCGTCGCGCCACGCGCTTCCGGGGCGATCCTCGGCGAACGCGCGGAGATCGACGAGCACTTCGCCCATGCTCGCGTAGCGCCGGCGCGGATCGCGCTGCATCGCTTTCTCCGCGATCGCGACGAGCTCGGCCGGCTTGCCGCGCGCTACCTGGCGCAACGGACTGGGCGGACTCGAGACGACTTGAGCCAGCAACTCGTGCGTCGAGATCCGCCGACCGCGGTCGTGATACGGCGCATGTCCGCTCAACCAACGGTAGAGCACCGCGCCGAAGGCGTAGATGTCCACCGCTGGCCCGATCTCGGCCGCGCTGCGCGCCTGCTCCGGCGCCATGTAGGCGAGCGTGCCGAGCACTTCGCCCTCGAGCGTGAGCGCCAGGTCCATCTCGTCCGCTTCCGCGTCGCGAGCGCGTTCGGCCTGCGAGGACGGCGTTCCTCCCGTGTGCAGCGCCGCATCGACGACTTTGGCCAGCCCCCAATCCATCACGAACACTTCCCCGAACTCGCCGACCATCACGTTGGCCGGTTTGAGGTCGCGGTGCACGACGCCGCGACTGTGGGCGTAGGCGAGCGCTTCGCAGACGCGGAACAGCACCTCCAAGATGCGTGCGTCGGTCCAACCGTCGGCGCCCGACCGTGCCGCGTCGAACGCGTGCTCGAGCTCTATGCCGCGGACTCGCAGCATCGTGAAGGACGGCTCGCCGCGTTCGTCGAAGTTCAGGTCGTAGATCGGGAGGATCGAGGGATGCTCCAGCCGTGCGAGCACTCGCGCTTCGGCGACCAGTCGCGCGCGGCGGCGGGTCTTCGAGGCTTGGTCCAGGCGCTCGGAGAGCTGCGCAGGTCGCAGAGCCTTGAGCGCCACGCGCCGGCCGAGCTTGCGGTCGAGCACCTCGCTGACTTGCCCCATCCCGCCCGCGCCGATCGGAACTGCGCCGTCGTAGCGCTCCGCCTGGCCCAGTTGTGACGCCACGTACGGTGGCTCCGGCGCCGGGGGATCGGGATGCAGGAACGCCATGCCCCGCTGGAAGTCGGCGCGCACGGCGTCGAGCGCCCCCGCCAAGTCCGGGTGCGCTGCGCGCAAGGCTTCGAAATCGCCGCCCGTGGCGAGGCACTCGAGGAACAGCGCCTCGGCCAGCGAGGGCTGAGAGTGCGGGTCAGGAGTCGGGGAGGCCATCGGCGAACAAGGGGAGCGGAGCCGTCGAATGCGGCGCGCGAAGAGCGGACTCGGTGCGCGGCGCTTCCTTCCAAAGGAGAAGTCTAGGTCCGTGCGAAGCGCAAGCCGCAACGGCGCCGCACGCGCGTCGCCAGCGGCTTTTCTGGAAATCGTGCTCGGTTTCGAGGTGGCTCGTGCGCCGGACGGGTTGAGGCGAGCGCGGACGCTGCGCTCGACCGGCCCAGAACGACCACGAACCGAGAACCTGCCATGAACTCGCAACTCACCCGCACCTTCGCCGTCAGCATCGCCGCCGCCCTGCTCTCCTTCGACGCCTCCGCCGCGCAGCGCGCAGACGCTCGGTCGGCGCGCGATGACGCGGATCCCGCTGCCATCGCCCTCTCCCGCTGCGCCCACCGCGCCGGACTCGACGCAAGCCAGTTGCGCATCGTCGCGGCGAGCCGAGGCGACTACCCGCTGCTCGGCCGGACGACGAACGAATTCAAGCTCATCACGAGCAGCGGCGACTCGCTGTCGATCGCGCTGGACGAGCACGGTCAGGAGATCGACGCCGAGAACCTCCGGCTGCGCGAAGACCTGGCGCACACGAAGACCTTCGGCTCCATCGACCCGCAGCTCTTCGCCGAGCTCTTCACGGCGGACGCCAGCCTGCCTTTGGCGGTGGCCGTGTGGCTGGACGAGCCCGACTTCGAGTCCATGCCGCTTCCGGAAGTCGACGGTCCATCGCCGGTGGTCGAAGATCCGACCCACGCCGAAGCGTTCGACGCCGAACTCGCGCGCGCCTACTCCGCGCACCTGGTGGGCATCACCATGCCCGTGGTCGCCGCGCTGACGGACATGGGAGTCGTCGCCATCGCGGATGAGGCCGCTCCTCTGGTGTACGTCAGTCTGACGCCCGAGCAGATCCGCCAAGTGGCGCGGTGGGAAGGCGTGAGCCGCGTCTACTCCGCCAAGCCCATGTTGCCGCTGCTCGATCGGGCTCGTCAGGAGATCCTCGTCGGGAACGTGCACGCGATGGGCATCAACGGCTCGGGCGTCAAGATCTCGCAGGTCGAGGTCGGCGGGCGCGTCGCGTTCAATCTCCTGATCGGACCGTTCGTGCAAGACACGACGTACGTCTGCACGACGCCTAACGATCACGCCACGGCGGTGGCGGGCATCCTCAAGAGCTTCCTCCCGACGGCGTTCGGAATCGCCTACGGCTCGCAGATGTACGCGACCGGCTCGTGCGGTGGCTGGGTGGACCAGATCCACAACCGCACCAGCGCGGGCATGGGCTTCGGCGCCCGCTCGTTCAACCTGAGCTTCGGCCAGGACACCAACCGGGTTCCGGGAGTGAGCGATCGCTTCTACGACAACTTGGTGATCTCGCGCCGGCGCACCTTCGTCGTCGCGGCCGGGAACGAAGGCCAGTACGACGGCGACGTGCTCAGCCCGGGTCTCGCCTACAACGTGGTCACCGTCGGCAGCTACGACATGGGTGCGAACACCTGGTGGGGCGACGAGACGATGAGCGTCTTCTCGAGTTATCGCAACCCCGTCTCGGCGCACGGCGACCGCGAGAAGCCCGACCTCGTCGCGCCCGGCTCCAACATCAGGACCGCGCTCAACAATGGCGGTTGGGGCGCGAACTACTCGACCCCTCCCTTCGCGCCGATCAGCGGCACGAGCTTCGCCGCGCCGATGGTCACGGGCGTGACGGCGCTGATGATGCAGCGCAACGGGAACCTCATCTACTGGCCCGAAGCCGTCAAGTCGATCCTGATGACCACGGCCATCCACAACATCGAGGGCGCGACGCGACTCTCCGATCGCGACGGGGCGGGCGGCCTCAACGCGCTCCTCGCCGATGAAGTCGTGCGCCGCATGGACGGCGACTGGGGCGGCATGGCCTACAACTGCAGCTTCCCGACCGACTACGACGTTCGCACGTTCTACGTCAGCCAGGGCCAGCGAGTGCGCGCCTCGATCGCGTGGAGCACCCCGACGAACTACGTGAACTACGGTGCGCGGCCGTCCGCTGACCTCGACCTCTACATCGTCAACTCGTCAGGTGCGATCGTCTCGAGCTCTTCGAGCTGGGAGAGCACCACCGAGATCGTCGACTTCGTCGCTCCGGCGAGCGGCTTCTACCGGATCCGCGTGCACAAGCACGACTGCCAGATGGCGCCGCGCAACTTGGGCTGGTCGCTCTGGG
>CALFYL010000208.1 GCA_937952135.1 uncultured Planctomycetia bacterium | reverse complement strand
CCGCGCCGCCTCACTCCGACTTCTGCTTCAGCGTCTCGATCGCGGCGCCGAGCGCTTCCTTGCGCGCGCCGCCGGGGTCGCGGCGCTGCGCTTCCTCGAGGAGCTCGATGGCCTTCGCTCGATCGCCGAGCTCGCTGCACAGCACGCCCGCGTTGTAGAACGCCTCGAAGAGCTGTTCGGGGCGTAGCGGGTCGAGCGACGGCTCTTGCAGCCAGCGAGACGCGTCGAGGAAGCCTTGGAGCGCTTCGCCGGGGCGGCCGAGGTAGAGCAGCGTCTTCGCGCGCATCAGGTGCGCGGGGCCGTTCGCGCCGTCGCGTTTCAGCGCGCTCTCGAAGGCCTTCAGAGCGTCGTCGAAGCGCTGTTCGCGCGCCGCGAGGACGCCCAGCTGCGTCTGCACGCCCGCTTCGTCCGGTGCGAGCTGCACGGCGCGTTTCAAGGCGCTCCGCGCGCGGTCGCCGAGCTCGAGCTCGATGGCGCACATCGCGAGCGCGACCCAGGCCTCGACGCTCGTCGGCGAGATCTGCGTCGCGCGGTCGAAGCAGTCGAGCGCCTCGCGCCACTTCGCGCGCTGGATCTGCAGTTGTCCGAGGTTGAACCACGACTCGTAGTGCTTCGGATTCTCGCTGGTCGCGCGCGCGAAGGACTGCTCCGCTTCCTCGAAGCGTCCGAGGTAGCGAAGCGCGACGCCGAGGCCGCAGTGCGCTTCAGGGCTGCGCGGCGCGCGCTTGGCGATCTCGCGGAACACGAGCTCGGCCTCGTCCATCGAGCACTCTTCCTGGGCGTGGAGCGCGCAGTACACGAAGAACCAGCCCATGCCGAGGCTCGACTGCAACTCGTCGAAGGGCGTGACGAGCACGCGCGGATCGGGCGGCTTCTCGAGCGCGATGAGTTGCGCCTTGTCGAAGGCCGTTTGCGCCTCCATCAACACGCGCAGGTCGAGCGTGCGTTGGAAGCGCTCGAGCAGCACGCGTCCCAGGCCCCACTGCACGTACATGCTCTTCGGAGAAGCTTCGACGCCGTCGCGAAACAGCGTCTCCTCGCTCCGCCACACGTGCGTGCGCTCGAAGGAGCGCGCGCCGGCGCCGGCGGCGAGGACGAGCACCCCGACGAGCGCCGCGGGCCGAGGAAGCCAGCGCACCAGCGCGATGGCCGCGAGCATCGCGGCGCCGAGCGCGGGCAGGTACAGGAAGCGGTCGGAGAGCGGGAAGCGGCCGATGGATTCGAAGCGCAAGAGGGCGGGCGCGAGGCCGGCGGGCAGCACGAGCAGGGCTGTGAACACCTCGCGCGCTCCGCGGCGCGCGGCCCACACGGCGAGCGCCAGCCACGCGGCGATCGCACCGATCGCGAGCCACAACGTGCGGTCGTCCCACGGCGCTTCGGGGCGGACCTCGCGAAACAGGTTCAGCTTCGCCGGCCAGATCAGGAGTTGCAGCGCTCCGCCGAGCAGCTCGAGGCGCAGCGTGATGCGCCGGCCGACGCTCGAATAGAGGTACGACGTGATGCGGTCGAAGCCGGCGGCGAGCTCGCCGAACACGCCGACGCGCATCAGGTAGTAGGCGCCGAGGGCCGCGAGCGCGGGGGCGAAGGCGTGGGGGAGCCGCGCGAAGCGGCGCTCGCCCTCGCGCAGCGTGCGGCCTGCGTCGAGCGCCGGCGCGAGCGCGAACCAGGCGAGCGCGCTCTCCTTGGCGAGCAATCCGAGGAGCAGCAGGACGCCGCTCCACCACGGCGCTCCAGGTGAGCCGTTGTCGCGCCAGCGCAGGTACACGAGCAGCGCCGCGAGCGTGCACGCGCCGGCGAGCGGATCGTTGACGGCCGAGATCCAGGCCACGGACTCGACGTGAACGGGGTGCAGGCCGAACAGCAGCGCGGCGGCCCCGGCGATCCAGTCGTTCCGCGTGAAGCGGCGCACGAGCGCGAACGCGAGCGCGACGGCGGCGAGGTGGACGGCGAGCGAGACCGCGTGGTGGCCCCAGGGCGCGCCGGCGCCGAGCGTTCGGCCGAGGTAGAGCGCGAGGGTCGTCAGCGGCCGCCAGTAGCCGACGCGCGGGGCGAATTCGTTCGACGCCGAATCCTGCGCGACGTCCCAGTGTGCGCTGGCGAACGAGCGCGCAAGATCGGAAACGCTCGCCAGCGCCGGGTTGCGGGCGACGAGCAAGAGGTCGTCGTAGACCAGCTCGCCGCCCAGCGCGGGCCAAAGGGCCGCGGCCGTGGCGACGAGCGCCAGGGCCAGCAGCGCGGGAGCCGTGCGTCTCACTTCAGCAGGCTACGCAACATCCAGGCCGTCTTCTCGTGGATGTTCAGCCGCTGCGTGAGCAGATCGGCGGTCGCTTCGTCGCCCGCATTGTCGACGGCGTCGAACACCTTGCGCGCGGTGCGCGTCACCGCTTCGTGACCGGAGACGAGCAGGCGCACCATCTCGAGCGCTTCGGGCACGCCCTCGGTGTCGGGGATCGAAGTCAGCTTGCCGAATTGCTTGTACGAGCCCGGCGCGTGGAAGCCCAGCGCGCGGATGCGCTCGGCGATCAAGTCGAGCGCGTTCCACAGCTCCGTGTACTGATCCATGAACATCAGGTGGAGCGTGTTGAACATCGGCCCCTCGACGTTCCAGTGGAACGAGTGCGTCTTGAGGTACAGCGAATAGGTGTCCGCCAGCACGCACGAAAGGCCGTCGGCGATCTTCTGGCGGTCCTTGGCGTCGATGCCGATGTCGATCGGCGGGGAGGCGAGCGGGTTGTTCTTCGACTTGGCCATGGCGTTGAGCTCCTTGGGCGCAGAGAGATTCGGACCCCAGATGGTACGCGTGCAGGAGCGCAGCTCCAAACTCGGCGGCGAACCTGGCGTCGCAGCCCCGCTTCGGCTCAGCGCTTCTTCGAATAGGTCTTCGCGACCCACGCGCGCCATTCGGCGTCGAGCGTCTCCGCGTCTTCGCCGAGCACGTCCGCGAACGCCTTCACTTGCTGCGCCAGCCGCAGCTCCTCGCGCTTCGGCCCCCAGTCTTCGATCGGCTTGGTCAGTGCGAGCAGCAGGTCGTGCAGCTTGTCCTTGCGCTTCTCCAGCAGCCACTCGACGCGCGACCAGGCGATCATGTGGTCGCGCGGCTCGATGTCCTCGAGCTTCTTCCAGGTCATCATCTCGGCCCACGTCGGCACGACGTTGTTCTTCACGAGCCCGAGCACGCGCGGCTCCCAGATCCAGCCCGTGTCCTCGGTCGACGTCGGATCGCCGCCCGCGCCCCATTGGTTCCAGCGCGCGTCGACGTTGCGCGCGGCGCGGTGGGCGAGGCCGTAGCGCAGCCAGTCCGGCGCGACCATGTTCGAGTCGCGGAACGCGTCGACGAAGTTCGCCGTCACCGCCGCCATCACGCCCGCCGCGAAGGCGCTCTCGTAGCCGCGCTCGTGGTCCTTCAGCGCCTCGAAGTTCGCGCCGAAGAAGTACGTGTCGTCGAAGCGGTAGCGGTGGGAGTAGTCCGTCTCGAGCCCCGTGAATTGCTTGAGGTAGCGGCCCAGCGCGCTGCGCTGCTCGGTGAGCAGCACGGTGAACTTGCTCTTCTGGCCGAGGTACGGTCCCTTGCCCATCGGCGAGCCGGCCAGCGCGCGCTTCTCGAGCTGCGTGAAGTCCTCGGGCGTGATCGCGAAGCGCGTGGTGAAGTCCTCGTACAGCGCTTCGAGGCGCCGCGCCCACAGGTGCGCACGCAGCCACGGATCGATCTTCGTCGGCGGCTTGAACTTCGGCACGAGCTTCTTGAACTCCGCCAGCTCGGCCGCGAGCCACGCCTTGTCCTCGCGGTCCTCGCCGATCTTGTAGCTCTCGAGCGTCGAGGCGAAGCGGAAGTGCTCGGTCTCGATGAAGATCACCGGGATGCCGCCGAGCGCTTCCTGCACGTCGGGCGAGCGGTGAGTTCCGGCCCAACCGAAGGGGCCGAAGGACACGATGCCCAGGCGCTCCATCGCCGCGGCTTCGCCCTTGGTGAACGGGTCGACGGGCTCGAATTCCTCGAGCGACGTGTCCTGCGCGCGCGCCGGCGCGGCGAGCGCCGCGACGCCCGCGACCGCGAGCAGAAGCCACGCCGCGAGAGCTTCCAGGCGCAACCGAGCGCCGCGGAACACAGAAGGGGCGACCGGCGCTGGAAGCCGGCCGCCCCTCGTTTCGAACATTCTGGTCGTCGACTTCACGTTGCGTCGTGACGACGTTGCTGGTCCGCTCGAAGAGCTCAGGACTTCTTGACCGCGGGCTCGTCCGAGTCCGCCGCCTTCGCCATGCGCAGCTTGAGTTCGCGCGTCGCGTTCTCGATCAGCGCGAACAACTCCGCACGTTCCTGCTTCGCCTCCGCGAGCTCGTCCTGAAGCTTCTTGAGCTTCTTCGACTCGGGTCCGTCGGTCTCGAGGATGCCGTCGACCTTCTTCTCGAGCTCGCTGACGCGTTGATCGACGCGGTCGAACTGATCGATGGCCTTCTGCATCTTCTTGACCGTGTCTTCCGGTCCCTTCTCGTAGTTCAGCGACAGCACGCGGTTCATCGCGCCCCACAGCTCGACGCGCGAGCGCTCGGATTCGAGCGCGATGCGCGAGGAACCGTCGGAAGCGCACAGGAACATGTGCTCGGGGTCCTTGTCGTTGAACAGATTGTGGAAGGGATGGTCGGGCTCGAGCACGGCCACCGGCAGCTTCACGCAGTGGAACCAACGCGCGAGAAGGAACGTCTTCTCGTTGTCGACCACGCCGCGGCTCAGGAGCGCATCGTCGGTCCCGTTGCAGGTCTTGCACTCACGCAAGACGAGCAGCGGCCGCGGGTCCTTGCCACGGATGTACGCGAGTGCGTCCTCGCGACTCAGCGCTTTCGACGCGCGCTTCGCGGCGGTTCGACCGTCGAGTTCCTCGGCATCCGCGACGTAGGCGGGATACTCCCACTGCAGCTTCAAGATGCTGCGAGCGGACTGTCCGCGCTGGATCTTCGGGATGCTCCCGCCTCCGCTGGCCGCCGGACCGCCGCCACCCGCCGAGGGTGCGCCGACTCCGCCGCCGGGACTGGACGGGCCGCCACCGCCACCACCGGCGGGGACACCACCACCGGGAGCGCCACGCGCTCCCCCGCCGCCCGTTCATCACCCGGGCAGCGCGCTGGCCGGCACGTTCAACGCCGCAGCCAGCAACAGCACCATTCCCACACGCAGCTTGCGCTTGGCGATCATGGTCTTGCTCTCAGCAACGTGATCCACGCATGCGTCCGGGCGCGCCTCACGGGGAGCCTCGCCCAGATTCGAGCAACCGTTGCCGCGGGAGGCGGCGCACTAGCGGCTCTCGACCGTGCCTCCAGCGTACCTCGCGCCTCGCGAACTGGAACGGCTCGACTTCGGATTCGCTTACGGCGCCGGACGGAGCCCCGGGCGTGCGAGGGCGACCGGGCGTCGGCGGGGGATTCGGGCCGGCGGCCGCTTTCGACTCCCGCGCGAGAAGCTCAGCGCAACTCGTCGCCGCCTTCGGTGATGCGCACGAGGCGCCGCGCGGCGACACCCGTAAAAGCCTGGACCGTCTCGCTGCGCGGCCAGTGCACTTCGAGCTTCTCGACCGTCTCGGCGGCGCCGAGGCCGAAGTGCTGTCGAAGCGGGTTGCCGCCGAAGCTCGATCCCGCCGACACTTGGCGCCAGATCGACCGCGCCGTGTCGCCCTCGCGGATCTCGACTCGGATGCGCGCGCCGATGGCGCTGCGGTTCGACTGCACGCCGGTCAGCTCGACCGCGAGCCACGCGCGCCCGAAGCCGGGGTTCTCGAACAGCGCGCTCGCGTAGCCGTCCCCGGGAAACGCGCCGCCGAGGTCCTCGTAGACGTCGAGGTCGCCGTCGCCGTCGAAGTCGAAGAACGCGACGCCATGGCCCTTCTGCAGGTGGCCCATTCCCGACGGCAGCGTCACGTCCGTGAAGCTCGCGCCGCGGCGGTTCCACAGCGTCACGTTCGGAACGAGCGCTTCGTAATTGGGGAAGCCCGTCGCGAGGTAGAGGTCGTCGAAGCCGTCGTTGTCGAGGTCGCCGAAGTTCGAGCCCATGGTGCAGTTCGGCCGATCGAGCCCGACTTCGCGCGTCACGTCGCGAAAGCCGCCTTTTCCGTCGCCCTTGTAGAGCGCTTGCGCTTCGAACGCGCGCGAACCTGTCGCGACCCAGGCCACGTACGGCTCGAGGAAGGGGTAGTAGCTCGCGACGAACAGGTCGAGCGCGCCGTCGTTGTCGTAGTCGAAGAACCAGGTCGAGAAGCTCGCGAGCGGAGCTCCGACGCCGGCTTTCTCGGTCACGTCTTCGAAGGTCGAATCGCCGCGGTTGCGGTAGAGGCGGTTGGCCGTTCCGCTGTTCGACACGTAGAGATCCGGAAATCCGTCGCTGTCGACGTCGCCCCACGCGACGCCCTTCGCGTAGCGATCGTTCGTGACGCCCGCGGCCTTGGCGATGTCGGTGAACTTGCCGCCGTCGTTGCGCAGCAACTGCGACGGCGCGGCGCACTCGGGACTCGATTCGTTGCCGATGTAGAGGTCGAGATCGCCATCGCCATCGAAGTCCGCCCAAGCCGCGGCCTGGGTCGGGTACATCGGATCGGCGAGCCCGACTTCGTACGTGACGTCGTCGAAGCGCCCCTTGCCGTCGTTGCGCAGCAGCGAATTCGGCCAGCGTCCGAAGCCGCGCATCCAAGCGCCGCGCAGGATGAGCACGTCCTTGTCGCCGTCGTTGTCGTAGTCGGCATGGATCAGTTGCAAGCCGCCGGTGATCCCGAGCAGCCCCGCTTCGCGCGTGCGGTCGACGAAGCTGCCGTCCGTGCCGCCCTTCCAGAAGCGCACTTGGTCCTCCGCGCCCCAGCTGCTGTTCACGAGGTCGATCGCGCCGTCGCCGTCGAAGTCGTCGGCGACGATGCCGCCGGCGAGCGTCGGTGTCGCGAGGCCCTTCTCGCGCGCCACCTCCTCGAAGCGCGGGAACTCGGCCTCGCTGTCGAAGCGCGAGAGGTCGATGCGCAGCGCTTCGGGCACCTTCGCGGGGTACTCGCCGAGGGTCATCGCCGCGAGGTTGAGCAGCCAGCGCGCCCCGGCGTGGTCGGGCTTCTGCTGCACCACCCACTCGAACAACCTGAAGGCTTGGCTCGAGCCGCGTTTGTCGCCGTGCACGCCGCCGCCGACGATCGGGAAGATGCAGCTCGCCTCGCAGTGCTGCGCGACGCAGTTCGTGACTTCGCCGAGGCGCAAGCACGCGACTCCCATGTCGAAAGCCGTCGCGACCGCTTCGTCGGGTGTGAACATCCGCGGGTGGGCCCCGACGATCTTCCGCGCCTCGTCGTAGGCCGCGAGCGACGCGTCGACGCGCCCGAGCCGCAGCTCGTGGAACCCCGTCTCGCGCAGCCAGTGCCAGCGCTCCTTTGGCTTCTCGCCCGCCGGCAGCTTCTGCAGTTCCGCTCGCGCCTTCGTGAGCGGCGCCGCGCCGAAGAACGGGTTCGAGCGCTTGGCCTCGTCGCGCAGGCGCGAGAGGTAGTCGACCATGCGAGCGTGGCTCGCGGGGCGCGCAGCTTCGCCGGCAGGAGTGGCTTGGGCGCCCCGGAGCAGTCCCAGGAGCAGTGCGGCGCCGACGGTCGCGGTGAGGATCATCGGGAGATCGTACCGTCGCCGCGGGGACGGAGGCCGTGCGCGGGAGCGAGCGTCGGCGCCGCGGGCGAGGACGCATCCGGCCGAGCTTCGTTCGCGAGCCGCGCGCGCCGCTGCTCCGCGTCTCTCGAACCGCCGGCGGCCGCGCGGGCGTACAGCTCGAGGGCTCGAGCGCGATCGGCGCGCCTGCCTTGCCCGGTTTCGTACGCCATGCCGACGAGCCACGCGCGCCGGCCGTCCGGAGCCGAATCCAGCTCCGATTCGATGCGCGCGAGCGAGCTCAGCAGCGCTTCCTGCGACGCCGCGCACCCGTTCGCGAAGAAGTGCTCGACCACGTTCTCGCAGCCGCGGAGATTCCCGAGCGCCGCCGCCTGCGCGAAGTAGTGCGCCGCCGCGAGGGGATCGCGTTCGGTCATCTCGCCGTCGAGGTAGAGCGCGCCGAGTTGGTTGCAGGCCGCCGCGTCGCCGCTGTCGGCGCGCGTTCCGACCATCTTCAGCAGGTTGCGGCCCGCGAAGGGTTTGCCCTGGTCATAGGCCTCCTTCCAAAATCGCAGCGAGGCCCCGGCGTGCGGCGCGTCGACCCAGCCCGTGCTCCACATCCCGGCGAACAGCGCGCCCCAGACGCCCATGTGCGCCAGGTTGAGCTTGCGCGGCGCGACGCGCGTTTCCCAGTTCGTCCAGCGCGAAACCCGCGCGCTGCGCGCGACGCGATCGATCCACGGCACGCACAGGTTGAGCAGCGGCACGGGCAACAGCTTGTCGTAGAAGTCGGGAACGTTCACCTCGCCGAGCCACCAGAACAGCAACACGTTCGCGGCGCCGTAAGCCGAACCGAACACGACGCGGCCGACGTTGCTGCGCGGCGAGGTGGCGGGGTCGGTGAGCAACAGGTGCATCCCGAGGAAGATCGCGATGGGGATGTTGGTGTCGACGAAGAAGTAGACGCCGGTCGCGCGCTCGTACAGCCAGCCGAACAGGCAGAGCGACGCGACGGCGGAGAGCGTCATCAGCGTCACCGAGAAGAAGTACTGCACGATCAACCCCAGCAGGAACACCTGGAGGAAGATGTGAGGCGGGCGCGCGAGCGTAGTGGCGACTTCGAGGCCCCAGGTCAGGCGCGTGGCGCCGAAGGCGATCAGGAAGATCGAGCACACCGAGAGTCCGAACGCCGACGGATTGAAGATGTGGGAGCTCTTGCCGTCGCGCTGCCAGCGCAGGAACTCCTTGCCCAAGGCGGCCGTGGCGAGCAGGGCGAACTGCAGCGCGAACCAGTCCTCCTTGAACCACATGAAGAAGTTCGTGCTGAGCACGATCGGCAAGGGGCCGCAGCCGAGCCGCCACGTGCGGCCGCGCGACCAGGTCAGCAGCGCCTCGAACAGGTACAGGAACACGAGCTGGCCGAGGATCAGCGGCACGGCCTCGTAGACCTCTCGCCAGTACCAACCCCAGTAGGCGTAGATGCTCGACTGGATTGCGCCCTGGATGTAGTGCGACCGGAGCGGCGGCGTGAACTCGATGCGCAGCACCGCGCCGCGGCGCAGACTCGCGATCCACAGCCCTCCGATCCACAGCACGAGCGCTCCCGCCACGCCGACGAAGGCCGCGGTCAGCCGCGCGTGCCCGGCGATGGGCGGCACGAAGGCGAAGGCCGCCAGCAGCGCCGCCAGCATCAGCGGCAAGCGCGGGAAGCCCATCCAAGGCGAGCGCTCGGGACTGCGGGTCGGCGGCGCGGCCGGTTCTTGCGCGCCGCTGCGATCGTGGCGGGTCGAGGGAGGGCTCATGGGGTCGGCCTTCGCGCGGGAGGAGCTTTGCGGGGCCATTACAATGCGCGCGGCGTGCCAAGCGCCGCTCGGAGCGCCGACTCGCACGCGCCGAGACCGATCCAGCCCCCGCCGTCCCGCCCCCAGGGCGAGAAAACGGGCCTCCGAGCCCGAGGACTTGCCAGTTTTCGCTCGGGCCGGCCGCTCCGACCGGGCCCCCTCGCCGCATTGGAATCACGGGCGACGCGTCGGCGCTACGACGACGACCGGCGATCAAGCGGCCGCAGCCGCCGCCGGCTCCGGCTGGGCATCGCGCTCGAGGGGGCCGCAGTTGCGACTCTGGGTGACGTCGTCCCGCTCGCTGCGCTCCTTGGCGTGCGAGCACGAAGACGGCGTCGACGCGATCGTGCGCAGGAACGAGGCACACGGAGCGGCCGCGTCGGCGCGTCGCTTGTCCGACTCGCGGCGCGCTCGCAGGGCTTCGCGAGGAGATCGCGATGGCGCCGAGAGCTTGGACCGACAAGGACGAACGTCCGTACGACAAAATCGAGCAGAGCTTGCGACGGGTCGGCAGGTCGCCCGAGCGCGCGAAGGAGATCGCAGCGCGCACGGTGAACAAGACGCGTCGCGAGCAGGGCCGCACGCCGAACAAGACCACGTCGGGGACGGGGAATCCCTACACGTCGCTCTTGGACCGCAGCGTCCAAGAGCTGCGGAACCTCGCCAGGCAGCGCGGTGTGAAAGGGCGCAGCGGAATGAACAAAGCGGAACTCGTGCGCGCGCTTCGGCGCGGATGACTTCAGCGACGCTCAGTGCGCCGTGGCGCCCGCCGATGGATTCGGCGTGGGCGGGCGCGGCGGCTGGTTCGGCGGCGCGATCACCGGTTTGCCCGGCAACTCGATCGGCGGATCGGTGGGTTGCGGGAAGTCCGGCGGCTTCGGGCTCGGAACGGACGGAGCCGGGGTCGACGGTTGGCCTGGATCGCGCGGGCCGGGATCGATGGCCTGCAACGCCCGTCGCTGTGAAACGAGAGGTCGAAGTTGCTCGCTCATGATGCGCTGCCGAGCGCAAGCGTCGTGCCGGTGCTCGCGGCCCGACTCCGTCGCGCGAGCCGCGGCTCGCTCTCACCTACCTCGCGCTACGCATCCACCGCCGGCACGTAGTCCTTCGCGCCGGGGTCGGTCTGGCC
>CALFYL010000207.1 GCA_937952135.1 uncultured Planctomycetia bacterium | reverse complement strand
CGGAGCGCGGCATGGAAGCGCGCGACGACGCGTCGCCGGCCGAGCGCTCGCGCTATTTGCCGATCAAAAAGTGGCAGATGTCGTTCTCGCGCATCACGTACTCGCGGCCTTCCGAGCGCAGCTTTCCGGCCGCTTTGATGGCGGCTTCGGTCTTGTAGTGCACGAGGTCCTCGAGCGAGTAGATCTCCGCGCGGATGAAGCTCTTCTCGAAGTCCGTGTGGATCACGCCGGCCGCCTTGGGCGCGTTGTCGCCCTTGTGGATGGTCCAGGCGCGGATCTCCTTCGGACCGCAGGTGTAGTACGTCTGCAGTCCGAGCAGCTTGTACGCCTGGCGGATCAAGCGGTGCAGGCCGGGCTCGGCGAGGCCCATGTCGCTGAGGAACGCGGCGCGGTCCGCCGCGTCGAGCGCCATGATCTCGCCTTCGATCGCACCCGACAGCGCGACGACTTCGGCGCCGTGCTTCGCCGCGTGCTTGCGCACGATGTCGACCAGCGGCGAGCGCCCTTCGAGGTCGTTGTCGGCGACGTTCGCGACGAACAGCACCGGCTTGGCCGTGATGAGGAACAGCGGATAGAGCACGGCCGCTTCCTGGGGCGTCCAGGCGACGGTGCGCAACTGGGCGCCGCTCTCGAGCACGCCCTTCGCGCGTTCGAGCACGCCCATCTCGAAGATCGCGTCCTTGTCCTGCGCGCGCGCCTTCTTCGCGACGCGGTCGATCGCGCGCGTCACGGTGTCGAGGTCGGCGAGCGAGAGCTCGAGCTCGATCACCTCGATGTCTCGCTCGGGGTCCACCGAGCCGGACACGTGGATGATGTCCCCCGAGTCGAAGCAGCGCACGACGTGCAGGATCGCGTCGCACTCCTTGATCGTGCCGAGGAACTTGTTGCCGAGGCCCTCGCCCTGGCTCGCGCCCTTCACGAGCCCGGCGATGTCGACCACCTTCAGCGAAGCGGGGATGATGCGCTCGGTGGGCTGGAACTGGTGGATCTTCTCCAGGTTCTCGTCCGGCACGTCGACCACGCCGATGTTCGGCTCGATGGTGCAGAACGGGTAGTTCGCGCTCTCGGCGCCGGCCGCCGTGATCGCATTGAAGATGGTGGATTTGCCGACGTTGGGCAATCCGACGATGCCGCAGGCAAGGCCCATGAAGTGCGCCCCGAAAAAGGGAGTCGAGAGTGGGAGTCGTGCGGCGCGCGCAGGCCCGAAAGTGGCTGCCAGCGCCGAGAAGTGCCGTCCGCCCCAAGCGGCGGTCCG
Source organism: uncultured Planctomycetia bacterium (assembly GCA_937952135.1). GTDB lineage: Bacteria > Planctomycetota > UBA1135 > UBA1135 > WYBT01. Next base: position 4,517 of record CALFYL010000207.1, on the reverse strand, counting down.
CCGAGAAAACAGGGCGAAGAGTCTACTCGGGCACGGCGCGCACTTCGAGGTCGCGCAGGACGTACTCGCCCGCCGCCAGACCCGGATGCAGCCGCAAACGGCCGAAAAGCTCGGGGACGCGCAGCTTGAGGAAGACGACGTTCGAGCCGGCTTTCACGGGGCGCTGTACGCCGCGCGCGAGCCGCGCGTAGTCCACGTGGCGCGGCGTCTTGAACTCGACGAGCAGCGTGCTGTCGGCGGGCGCATCGAGCTCGATCCGGAGCACGGGCCAGGCGCCGGACGGCGTTTCGAACGCGGGCAGGAGCACTCCGCCGCCGCCGTAGCGCACGAGCAGCGCTCCATCGGCGCGGCGTTCGAGCTCCACCGGCCGCGACGCGTCGGAGCGGTCGGGTCCGAGTCCGTCGAGCCCGCGCGCGAGCACCTGCGTCGAAGCGGCGAACTCCTCCGCGCAGCGTTCGGGCGTGTCGAGCGGCGAGGTCGAGAGCGAGAACGCCGACAGCGCGCGCTCGACGAAGAGCTGGATCACGATCGCGGGCTTCTCGCGCTCGATGAGCGCGGTGTCGAAGTCGCTGACCCACCGAAAACTCGCGCGCGAGAAGTGCTCCGCGAGCAGCGGGCGCAGCTTCTCGCCCATCGAGTCGTGGAACACGACCGCGCGCGGCAGGTCCGCGTTCGGGTGCTCGCTGTCGATCGACATGCGCTGCTCTTCGCGCGCCTTCCGCCAGAACGCCTCGTCGACTCCGCGCTCGAACAGCATGCGCAGCTCGACGTTGGGCTGCACGAGCACGTCCTCGAGGTACAGGCGCCGAGCCCACGAGTCGTCCTGGAACTCGGTCGGCTCGAACGCGAACTCGTCGCGGCGGCGCGCCTCGATCCCCGGCACTTCGCTCGCCGCATGCTCGAGCAGCGCCCGGTACGCGTAGAGCGCGCCACGGTCGTTCCAGTGCGTGCCCAGTTGGAAGTAGACGTCTCCCTCGCTCGCGAAGTCGCGCCGCGCGCGCTCGAGCGCCGCCGTCAGATCGAGCAGCGGCACGTCGGGCCGCCCGCGCACGAACTCGACGAGCTGCTCGCGCCGCGTCGGACCGACCTTGTCGAGTCGCGCCGGCCAGCGATCGGGGTAGATCGTCTCCTTGTTCGGCGCGATCGCGAAGAGGTAGCGAACTCCGCGCGCTTCGCACCACGCGCGACGATCGGACAGCACCTGCGCCCACAGCTCGAGCTCGCGCTCGGTGAACGGATCGGCGCCGCGGTACACGTCGACCGCGCGGTCGCGCGTCGTGAACATCCAGTGCTCGGGTCCGACGACGATCTCCGTGGTCGGCGACTCGCCCAGCGCCAGCAGCTTGAGCGCGTTGCTCGCGCGGATCAGCGTCGAACGCAGACCGAAGTGGTCCGCGAACCACGCGTCGAACATGCGCGGCCAGACCTCGAGCGTCGCGGGAGAGATCGGCTTCGCGGGCCAGGGCGCGGGGCGGCGGAACTCGCGGTCGAGCTCGCTCGCGGGGCGCGGATGGGTCCAGGTGAGCACGGCCGGCGCCGCGAGCGCGAGCAGGAACGCGACCGCGAGCACCCACTGGGCGCCGCGAGCGAAGTTCGAGGTCGCGCCGCGTTCCATGCTCAGAAGCGGTAGTAGATGAAGGGGTTGTAGGTGCCGCTCGAGAGCGCCATCGCGCTCAGCACCAGCACCGCGAGCAGGCCGAGCACGGCGCCCGATTCGAGGCCGATCTCGAGCGCGTCGCTCCCACCGCCGACCCTCGCTTCGCGCCAGCGGCCGAGCTCGCGCAGCCACGGCGTCGAGCCGATCGCGGCGGCCGCGAGCGCGAGCTTCACACTGCTGCCCAGGTACAGGCCCGCGTGCACGATGCGGCCGTCGCCGGCGCCGAAGCCGAACATCGCGCGCAAGAATTCGCTCGCGTGCTCGAGGGACGCCGCGCGAAAGTACACCCAGCCGACGATGACCACGAGCAACGTGTAGAGCCGGCCGAGCCAGCTTCCGCGGCCGCGCTCCGCGCCGTGCGCGATGCGCTCGGCGACCAGGAACGCGCCGTGGTAGAGGCCCCACACGACGAAGTTCCACGCCGCGCCGTGCCACAGCCCGCAGAGGAAGAACACGGCGAGCAAGTTGAAGTACGTGCGCGCGCGGCCTCCGCGGTTTCCGCCCAGCGGAATGTAGAGGTAGTCGCGGAACCAGCTCGACAGCGAGATGTGCCAGCGCCGCCAGAACTCGGTCACGCTGCGCGCGACGTAGGGATAGTTGAAGTTCTCGAGGAAGCGGAACCCGAACATCAGCCCCAGGCCGATGGCCATGTCGCTGTAGCCCGAGAAATCGAAGTAGATCTGCCCCGTGTAGCACAGCGCGCCCAGCCACGCGGTCGGCGCATCGAGCACGTTCGGGTCGAGCGCGTACACCTTGTCCGCGACCTCGGCGAGCACGTTCGCGATCAGCATCTTCTTGCCGAGTCCGACGACGAAGCGCCGCACGCCCTGCGTGAACAGCGCGAGCGAGCTCGCGCGCGTCGTGAGCTGTTCCGCGATGTCGCGGTAGCGCACGATCGGGCCCGCGATGAGCTGCGGGAACAGGGCGATGTAGAGCCCGAAATCCAGTGGATTGCGCTGCGCGCGGCCCTCGCCGCGCTGCACGTCGATCACGTAGCTCAGCGCCTGGAACGTGAAGAACGAAATGCCGATCGGCAGCGAGACCGGATCCTCGGGAAAACGCTCGAGGCCGAGCCCGAGCGCCTCGAGGTTGTCCCACAGGAAGTTCCAGTACTTGAAGAACCCGAGCAGCCCGAGGTTGAGCACGACCGCGAGCGCGACGGCCAGTTTCGCGTTCGAGCGCGCGCTCGAAACCCACAGGCCGAGGCTCCAGTTCAGAGCGATCGACGCCACCATCACCAGCGCGATCGCCGGCCGGTCGAAGGCGTAGAACGCGAGGCTCGCGACGAGCAGCGTGACGTTCCGCAGCGCGCGAGGCGCCAGCGCGTAGAGCGCCAGCACCAGCGGCAGGAACAGGAACAGGAAGGTCGGCGAACTGAAGACCATGGGCCCGCGTCGACGCCGCGCGGATCAGGCGTTCGGGAGTTGCGCTCGGATCAAGGCACGCTCAGGCCTGGGCCACGCAGTCGATCTCGACCAGCGCGTTGCGCGGCAGTTGCGCGACGGCGACCGTGGCCCGCGCGGGCGCGGAACCGGCCGGGAAGTAGCGTCCATAGACCTCGTTCATCGGCCCGAAGTGCTCCATCGTGGTCAGGTACACGTTGCACTTCAGCGCGCGCGCGAAACCGCTGCCCGCCGCCTCGAGCACCGCGGCCAGGTTCTTCATCACGCGCTCGGTCTGCGCCGCGACGTCGCCGCCGGCGAACTCGCCCGTCGCGGGGTCGAGCGCGATCTGGCCGGAGCAGTGCACGAGCCCGCCGGCGACGACCGCCTGGCTGTAGGGACCGATGGCCTTGGGAGCGTTGGGCGAGGAGACGATTCGGCGTTCGGTCATCGGGCTCGGAGGTGGAGACGGAAGAAGGGGGCGCGAGGGAGGCTCAACGCGCGGCGGCGAGGACGTCGCGCAGGCTCGCGGCGACCGCGGGCGGGACGAAGATCTCGAGCGGGCCGCCGAGCTCGGCGACCTGGCGCACGAGCGTGCTCGAGATGTGGACGTGCTCGGCGTCGGAGGCGATGAACACGGTGTCGACGTGGGGCGCCATGGCCTGGTTCGAGCGCGCCATCTGCGCCTCGTACTCGAAGTCCGTCGCGTTGCGGATGCCGCGCACGATGATGCTCGCACCGAGCTGGCGGCACCCGTCGACGACCAGTCCGCCGAGCACGGCCACCGAGACGTTCGGCAGGTGCGCGGTCGCGGAGCGGAGCAGGTCGACGCGGCGTTCGAGCGGCAGCAGCTCGCGCTTCGTCGGGTGCTGCGCGACGGCGACGGTGAGGTGCTCGAAAAGACGCGCGGCGCGCTCGATGACGCCCAGATGGCCGAGGGTGACCGGGTCGAAGGAGCCCGGGAACAAGGCGTGGCGCGACGCGCTCGGCGCCGGGGGCTGCGCCGCAGTCGGAGCGGGGGACATGCGGTCGGATTCTAGCCACAACTCTCGCCGCGACCCCAGCGACGGCGAGTTCGCTCGGGGGGCGCCGACGGTCGCGGCGAGCCGCGCGGCGCCGAGATCCGGGTGAGCGGGCGCGGGCCACGACGAAAAAAAGCGAGAGTTGCGCGCCACTTTGGCGCGTCGGGCGAGTCCAGGCGTTGTGAAGCGCGGCGACGAAGAGCTCGGCGGTCGAGGTTCCAACGCGAGAGCCGGGCCACCGGTCGATGCGGCGTACGAAGCCACTCGGAGCCACGCGGCGGGGCGTGAGGCGGCACATGCCAAGGAACACGGTGCGGACGAACGGGCGGACGAGCGGGCGGAAGAATCGGCGGTGCGCGGCCAGCTTGGCGCCGCGCGAAGCGACCGCCGTGGCGACCGCGGTGGCGACATCCGTGGCGACATCCGTGGCGGCCATCGCGGCGACGCGCGAGGCGA
>CALFYL010000206.1 GCA_937952135.1 uncultured Planctomycetia bacterium | reverse complement strand
GGCATGGTGTTCGTGTTCCTGCGCGCGCGCCAGCCGAAGCTCTCCGACTACCACTGGATTTATTTCCCCGAACCGCGCTGCGCCTTTCAACGCACGACGGAGTTCGTGCACTTCGGCGCGGAGATGGCGCCCGCGGGCTCGACCGGCGTGGCCTTCGAAATCGCGACGAATCCCGGCGAAGCGCTGTGGAACAAGCCCGACGCGGAGCTCGTGAAGCTGTGCGTCGACGAGTACGTGCGCCTGGGTTGGTTGAAGCCCGAGAACGTGCTCGGCGCCGACGTGGTGCGCATCCCGCACGCCTATCCGATCCAGGTGCGCGGCTTCCGCGACACCGCCGACGGACTGATCGAGGCGCTGTCGAAGTTCGAGAACCTCGTCACGGTCGGACGCCAGGGGCTCTTCCGCTACTGCAACATCAACGAGTGCCTCGAGATGTCGATCGATGTCGCGAAGGCGCTCGCCGCGGGCCAACGCTCGATCCGCTACCAGGCGGCGACGAGCTGGATCGGCGCCTTCGCCGAGGGCGGACGCGACGCGGTCAAGGCCATAACGCCGTCAACTGCGGCGCCGACGGCGGCTCGACACTGAGCAGGAAGCCCGCGCGGTCGGGATAGCACTCGCGCAGGCGCGCGTGAGCTTCCGCCCCGTGGTCGCGCGCCCACACGACGCGCGCCGTAGACAGGTCCGCGCCGTTGTAGACCCAGTCGTCGTGCACGCGGTGGTTCGCGCCGTAGCGCACGATCACGAGCGCCTTTCGCGAGCCCTTCTCGAGTTGCTGCTCGAGCCGCGCGCGTTGAAGCTCGAAGGCGTCCGCGGGCCGAGCGCGTTTGAGGCCGCGCGCAACGCACTCGGCGGCCAGAAGCGCGAGAACCGCGAACACGAGCGCCTGGCCGCGGCGCTTTCGCCGCAGCGGCGGCCACACGGCGAGCGCGCGCAACGCCGCCGCGCACAATGCGACGATCCACGGCGCCGCCGGAGAGATGTAGTGCGCGAGGTCGTAGGCGACGGCGAACACGCCGACCGTCACGCACGCGACCACGAGCGCGCCGAACGCGAACCAGCCGCGGCGAACGACGAAGGGCAGCGCGACGCAAGCCGGCGCGAGCGCGGCGCCGACGTAGAACAGCCACCAGGTGCGCAACTTCAGCAGGGCGTTCTCGAAGAACCCGCCCCAGTGTTGTTGAGCGGCCCACAGGTCGTACGCGAAGCCCGTCCAGAACTCCTCGATCTCCTTCGTGGCGAACGGCGGCGCGGCTTTCGCGGCCTGCCAGAGGAACGGCGGCGCGACGGCGTACTGCTCGTCGTGCAGGAAGTACGGCATGCGCAGCGGATCGCCGGTGACCGCCTGGTTGAGCAGCGCCATCCACACTCCGCAGGCGGCGAGCGGAAGCGCGGCGCCGAAGGCCACGCGCGCGACGACGCCGAGTTCGCGCGCGCGCCAGCGCCGCACGCTCCACACCGTGAGCGCCGCCGCGAGCGGAATGCAAGCGACCAGACCCTCGTAGGGCCGCGTCAAAGCCATCAGCGCGACGCCGATCCCGAGCGTGACTCCGAGCCCGAGGCTTCCGCCGCGCCAGATGCGGACCGCCGCACCGAAGGCGAGCGCTCCGCCGGCCACCGTCAGCGAGCCGCCCCAGTACGACTGCGCCCAGTACGTCGTGGTCGCGAGCTTGAGCAGCCCCACGCACGCGCCGACGAGCGCCCACCGCGCCGGCAGCACGCCGAGCAGCATCCAGGTGAGCGCGCCCGCGAAGAGTGCGGCCATGAGCCACAGGCCGCAGGCCGGATCCCCGCCGAGCACTTGGCCGAGCGCGAGCGCGAGCCCCTGTCCGCTCGGGTACTTCGAGGCGTACACCGGGCTCGTGAGCACGTGAAAGGCCTCGAACTCGACCGCGCAGGGCGGCTCGGGGTTGCACAGCCGTCCAGAGGCGAAGGTGTCGGCGGCGAGCAGGTAGCTGCTCTCGTCGTGCACGCGCGCGACCGGCCATTGCACGAGCGCGGCGCAGGCAAAGGCGCCCGCCCCGCCGAGCAACGCGAACACGGCGACCGCGCGCGCCGGAGTGCGAGCGAGGGCGTCGAGCGCGCGCACGAGCGGCGAAGCGGCGCGCACCACGACGCCCGGCGCGAGAAGCGCCAGCGCGAGCGCCGCCGCGGATGCGATCCACTCGAGCCAACTGGTCGAGGCGCCCGTCATGAGCTCGAGCGAACGGCGCGAGTGCGCGCGGGCGGGTCGATCGACGGGCGCATGTGGAGGCGCGGGATTGTAGTGACTCGAAACGGCCTCGACTTCGAGGGCTCGAGCGGCGCTGCGCAAGCGCCGTCGCTTCCCCGCGGCTTGCAACCACGGTCGTGAGCGTGGATTCTGCGTCGATGCGACCCACCGTCGGCGGCAGGTTGGCGCGGCCCGAGGGACCGGAGAAGGTGCGCGGCCGCGCGCTGTACGTCGCCGATCTGCACGCTCCGGACGCCTGGGTCGGCGGAGTCGTGCGCACGAACATCGCGCGCGGAATCTGCCACGGCTTCGACTTCGACGCGCGCTTCGACTTCTCGCGCGTCGCGATCGCAGGCCCGCGCGACGTGCCGGGCGCCAACGTCGTGGCGATGATCCTCGAGGACCAGCCGCTGCTCGCGGAGCGCGAGTTCGAGCACTTCGGCGAAGCGCTGCTGCTCGTCGCCGCGCCCGACGATGCGACGTTGCAGGCGGCGCTCGCGGCGATCCAGCCGCGGCTCGAGGCGCGCGAACCCGTGCTCGACCCGCGGCGGAGCTCGCGCGAGTTCAAGCGCATCGCGATCGCGAAGGGCGACGCTCTCGCCGAGCTCGCGCGCGCGGCCCTCGTGCTCGAGAACGAGTACGAGACCGCGACGCAGGAGCAGATGTACATCGAGCCGCAGGGCGTGCTCGCCTACCCGCCGGATGCGCGCGGCGTCGTGACGGTGCACGGCTCGCTGCAGTGTCCTTACTACGTCCACAAGGCGCTCGTGCGCGCGCTCGGACTTCCCGCGGAGCGCGTGCGCGTGATCCAGGCCGCGACGGGCGGCGGGTTCGGCGGCAAGGAGGACTATCCGTCGATTCTCGGCTGTCAGGCCGCGGTGCTCGCGCACAAGTGCGGCCGGCCCGTGCGCATGGTCCACGAGCGGCACGAAGACCTCGCGTGCACGCCGAAGCGCCATCCGAGCATCGTGCGCCACCGCACCGCGGTCGACGCGGACGGGCGCCTGCTCGCGCTGCACATCGACGTGCTCTTCGACGGCGGCGCCTACACGACGCTTTCGCCGGTCGTGCTCTCGCGCGGCTGCATCCACGCCGCCGGTCCGTACAAGTGCGACAACGTGCTCATCGAAGGGCGCGCCGTGGCGACCAACCACGTCCCCTACGGCGCATTCCGCGGATTCGGCGCGCCGCAAACCTGCTTCGCGATCGAGCGGCAGCTCGACGCCATCGCCGCGAAGCTCGGGATCCATCCGCTCGAGCTGCGGCGGCGCAACATGCTGCGCGCGGGCGATGCGACCGCGACGGGCCAGGTGCTGCGCACGAGCGTCGGCGCCGAGCCGGTGATGGAGCGCATCGTCGCGCGCACGCACTTCGACCGGCATGCGTGGCGCGCGCCGCGCGAAGGCCGCGTGCGGCGAGGCAAGGGCTTCTCGTTCTTCTTCCACGGCGCGGGTTTCACCGGCGCGGGCGAGGAGATGCTGAAGGCGAAGATCGCGGTCGAGCTGCTGGACGACGGCCGCGCTCTCGTGCGCAGCGCCTCGACCGAGTTCGGACAGGGCACGCTGACGCTGTTCCGCGCGATCGCCGCCGACTCGCTCGGCGCCGAGCCCGACGACGTCGAGATCGCGCCCGCGGACACCTTCGAGGCGCCGAACTCCGGCCCCACCGTCGCGTCGCGCACCTGCATGATCGTCGGCGGCCTGCTGGCGCGCGCATGCCGCGAACTCGCGCAACG
>CALFYL010000205.1 GCA_937952135.1 uncultured Planctomycetia bacterium | reverse complement strand
TCGGCGTCCGGGGGCAATTGATCGGTCATGAGAAAAAGCTCTCTCGTCCGGGTCGCCGCGTCGCGGGCGATGGAACGTGCAGGACGCTCGCTGGGCGAGCATCGACGCACGTCTTCCGCGGGCGACGAACGTGGCGCGGCGCCGACGCACCACCGCCTTCGAAAGGGGCGTGCGCGGTTCCGTCCGCGTTGTCCGTCGACTCCGGACCAAGGTGTTCTGGAAAAGAAGCGCGCAGGCGCACGCATCCCCGGGCGCGGCGGGCCCTGCTTCGGGACACGCGTTCGGCGCCGGTCGGCGTCGAACACGGGTGCGGCGACAACCGCACGGGGCGGCAGCGGCCGCGCACAAGCACCTCCGCGGGCGTTTGGCGTCACCGCCCAGGGGGCGTGAAGCGCAAGGTCCGCAGCACCTGCGCGCGAACGACGGCCTGGGGCCGTGTTGCGGAGGCGACGCCCAGAAGGGCGAAAGCGTTGGGCGTGGAGCAGGGCGACGCTGCGCTGGGGCGCGGCGGCGTTGCGGCGCGGGCCAGTCCGTCGCGGGCCGCGAGTACGGCCCAGAAGCGGCGAGCTGGCCGCTGGCGAAAACTATGCTGCTCTATCGGCGCGGCAAGTACGAAAGCAAAGACGAAAAAGTTCTGGCCCACCGCGCCAGGGGCGAGCTGGGACGAGGCGGGCAGGCCCTCGGACCGTGCTGTCGGAACGCCGAGGGGCCCCGCCCCCGGATTGCGCCGGCGGCGGGGCCCCATGGAGCGGACCGGACTGGCCGTGGAGGCCTGTCCTACTTCTTCTTTTTCTTCTTCGCGGCCTCGGTGCGCTCGTCGATGAGCGCGCGCGTCTCCGGCGAGATCAGCGCGTCGACTTCCTCCACGAGGCGCGTGCGGCGGCGCAGGAACTCGTTCTGCAGGATGCGTTCGGTGTCCGACGCGCTGTGCACGATCGTCGGCGTGATGAACACGAGCAGGCTGCGGCGCTGGCGTTCGCTCTTCTTGTACTTGAAGGCCTCGCCGAGGATCGGGATCTCCGAGAGCCACGGCACGCGCGAGTCGGTCTTGGTGTCGTTGTCGGTGGTCAAGCCCCCGATCATCGCCGTCTGACCGCTCTCGAGGAGCATGCTGGTGAGGATCGTCGACGAGCGCGTGCGCGGCAGCGCGATCGAGCCTTCGAGACCCGAGGCGCCGACGGTGAACACGTCGAAGCCCTGCGGAGCGAGCGCCGACTGGCCGGTGCCGGACAGGCTGGTCTCCTTCGGGATCACCTGCAGCGTGAGCTGGTTGGTGCCCGAGATCACGTGCGGCACGACGAGCAGCTGGAAGCCGACGTCGACCGGCGAGTTCTGCGCTTCGGACAGCGAGAGCTGCAGGCCGCCGGCCTGGCCCTGCTCGGAGCGCGCTTCCGCGTAGCGGATCGTCTCGCCCACGAAGATCGTGGCTTCCGAGCCGTCGAGCGCGATCAGCTTCGGCGCCTGGATGACTTCGCTCGTCGTGTCGCGTTGCAGCATCTTCAGCGTGGCGCTGACGCCCGTGAAGTTGAGCGAACCGAAGATCGTCGACGGCGCGACGACCGAGCCGAGCGCGAGCGCGGGGTCGGCGAGAGGCGCCTGATGGCCGAGCTGGCTCACGGCGATGATGTCTTCCCAGTCGCCGCCGCCCAGCCCGAAGGGGAAGGTGGTCGGGACCTGGCCGCCGCTCATGCCGATCTGCGGACCCGAGTCGCCGTAGTCGACGCCGATGTCGCGGAGGTCGGAGTTGAGCGACGAGACGAACTTCACGTCGCAGAACACCTGCGGCGGTTCGATGTCGAGACGCTCGACCACGGCGCGGATCTGCTCGTGCACCTGGTCGGTGTCGCGAACGATGATCACGTTCTGCGACTCGATGAAGTCGAGCTCGCCGCCGGGGGACAGCGCCTTCTTCAACGCCTCGAGCACGTTGAAGCGCTTGGTGATGTCCTGGCCGGCTTGCTGCTGGTTCATCTGAGCCTGCAGCAGGAACTCGCTCTTGATGTTCGGCCGGAAGCGGCTGCTGGGCCGGATGTAGCGCAGCTGGTAGCTCTTGGTGACCATCTGCGCCTGCAGCGTGATCGGGTCGACCACGCGCAGGATCCCGCGCCGGTCCTCGATCACGGTGAAGCCCAGGGTCTTGACGGTCACGTCGAGCGCATCGCGCCACGGAACGTCGTTGAGCCGCAGCGAGATCGCGCCCTTGACCTCCGGCGCGGTCACGATGTTCGCGCCCGAGAGCGTCGCGATCGTGTTGATGACTTCGGTGACGTCGGCGCCCGAGAACTCGAAGCGCACGCGCACCGGTTTCTCGATCACGAGCACGCCGCCGGTCCGCTCCTCGACCACGCCGCCCGCCGCTTCCGCGGCGATGTGCAACGCGTCGCGCCACGGAACGTCCGCCAGCTCGAGCGAGACCGGCGGATATTCGCCGGGCAGGATCACGAGGTTGGCGCCGGTCTGCTGGCGGATGTAGTCGACGATTTCGGACAGCTCACGGTTTTCGACACGCAGGTTGACCCGCGCATCCTTGCCGACCGACTGACCGATTGCGGCGGGCGCGCAGAACGCTAGCGCGGCCGCCAAGATAAGAACGCTTCGATGGATCACGTTGAACTCCACTCGCCCGGGACTCCATCCGGGCGCTTGAGGACCTTGGGTCGGCTGCTAGAAACGGCGGACTAGAACCACGCCGCGGAACAAGAACTCGATTTCTCCGGAGCGGATGCTGCGCACGACCATCTCTTCACCGAAGAGATCGCCTTCGCGCAGCGTCCGCCCGTTGATCAACGCCACCGGCGGCCGGCCTTCCTGGATCGCGACGCCCCTGATCTGCATCGCGATGGCCTGGAAGTCGCGCAGGATCTTGGCGTCCTCGAAGGTCTCCACGATCTGCCGCGCGAGTGCGCGGCGCTCGGGGTCGGCCGAGACCGAACCCAGGGAGCCTTCGACGGATTTGTAGGTCTCGATCGCGAGCAGCGGCTCGCCGGCCGAGACGTGACGCGACATGGAGGAGGCGATCTGCGTCAGCATCTCGACGCTCGGCCCCACGGGGCCACGCTCCTTGTCGAGCTCGTCGCGCAGCGCGGCGAGTTGATCGACGACTTCGACCTGCATGCGCCGCTCGGCCATCGCGAAGCGCACGAGCCCTTCGGTCTGCACGCGGCGCGTGTCCTCCTCGAGCGCGATCGTGAGTTGATCGAGCTCGGCGCGCAGCATCATCTTGCGCACGATCACGTCGGTGCCGCGCCAGGCTTCGAGCGTGCTCTTGACCAGGCCCATGCGCTCGACGAGCTCGTCGACGAGCTTCTGCTGCTCCTGGATCGGAAGCGCCGTCGGATCGTCCGGCGTGGTCGGCACGCGCGGGTCGACCCACGGATCGCGCCGTCCGCGCGGACCGCGGTACTGGTAGGTCTGCACGGCCAGCGCCTGGCGGCGCTTCGCGATCTCGCCGAGCAGGAGCTCGCGCTTGCGCGAGTAGCTCTCGATCTTGACCGGATCGACGCCCGCCTGCGGCTTGTAGACGAAGGTCTCGATCTCGAGCTTGACCCGGTGGCGCGGGACGCCGCGCTCTTCGATCGCGCGCCGCGTGCTCGCGGTGAGCGCCACGGTCGGCACGCGCAGGAAGCGCGTGTGCGACTCGACGCGGTCGAGGAAGGCGAGCGCCTGGAACGCGTCGCCCTCGAGCGAGATCTCGTAGGCGACCTTCTCGAAGGCGTCCGTCGCGCCCTTCTTGCCGGCGTTGAGGTCCTTCTTCTTGACTTGCGTGAAGGACACCTCGGTGTCCTGCGCGAAGTCCTGGAGGTCGCGCACGAAGTTGTTGAGGTCCTTGTCGTCGGGAAGGATGTCCTTGATCGCCTGCTCCGTTTCGCGGAGCACGATCACGTCCTTCTCGAGCGCGGCGAGGCCGCTGAGCTGCTTGCGCGCGGTGTCGATCTGGCCGCGGATCTCGGCCACCTTCCCGCGCGCGATCTCGAGGGCGCCGTACTCGGCCCACACGAGATAGCCCATGCCCGCCAGCGCCAATCCGGCGCCGGCGCCGATCCACCTTAGGAGTCGCTTCTCAGTCATTTCTGCGCTCCTTCGGCCGGCGCGGCCTCAGGCTTGGCGGGGGCCTTCTTGGGTTCCGGTTTCGGCGGCGCGGTGCTCTTGAGCTCCAGCTTGAGCGGGAAGTTCCACACCACGCTGGGTTCGAGCTCCTTGTCGACCTGCGCCTGCGTGCCTTCCGGCGGCGCGGGCGGGAGGAACTCCTTCATGAACGCCGGGTCCTCGATGTCGTCGAGGAAGTTCGCGACCTGCGCGAAGTGCTCGGAGCCCGAGTGACCCTGCGCGCGCATCTGACCGGCGCTCTTGGCGCGCGGATCGGAGGACTGCTGGATGTTGAGATCGTCGAGCCACACGAAGTGGCGCTGGCCTTCGCCGCCGTTGTTCACGATGGTGATCAACTGGTCGATCTTCGCCGTCCAGTTCACGCGCGTCGTGGTGATGCCCGCGAGCGTCTCTTCACGCCCCGCGAAGCGCCGCTTCTCGGCGTCGAGGGAGCGGAAGTACGCCACCTGCGGAGCGAGCCCGTCGAGTTCCGTCTGGAGCACCGCGGCCTCGCTCGCGACTTCGGCGCCGACGCCGAACGCGAGCCAGCCGTACCACGATGCGATCAGGGCGTTGACGCCCACTCCGGCGCAGACCGCGCCGAGCACTCGCACCGGCGTCTTGGCCTTGCGCCGGTATTCCTCGGGGAGAAGGTTGATCCGAATCATGCTGCACGCACCCTTGAAGCGAGGCCGACGGCCACCACCAGCGACGGGGCCCAGGCCTCGAGTTCCTCGACGTCGACGCGATCGTCGGCGACACGCAATCCTTCGAGCGGGTTCCACGTGCGCGCCGCGCGGCCCGTGGCCTGCTCGACGTACGTGACTGCGCCCGGCGCGAGCACACCGCCGCCCGACAGCAACACTTCCTCGACGCGCACGCCCTCGTGGTTCTCCACGTAGTCGAGCGAGAGCGAGATCTCGTTCACCAGGTCTTCGAGCACGGGCTGGATGGCGCGCGCGACCTCGGCTTCCTTGTCTTCGCCGGCGCGCTTGATCGCCTCGGCTTCGAAGACTTCGAGCCCGAGCTTGCGCGCCACGGCCTGGGTCATGTCGTGACCGCCGATGCCGATCTCACGGCTGAAGCAGGTCTCGCCGTTGCACAGCACGTTGATCGACGTGCGCGAGGCGCCGATGTCGACCAGCGCGATCGCGCGCTCGTCGCCGCCCGCGCCAGTGAGCGCCTCGGTGCTGGCTTCGCCCTGCGCCTGATCGAGCGCGTCGTCGGGCAGTCCGCACAGCTCCCAGGCGTTGGCGAGCGCGAAGACGTCGACGTCGACTGCGAGCGGCTGCAGGCTCTGGCTCGACAGCAGCTTGAGCTGCTCTTCGATGAGCGGCTGCCGGCATGCGACCAGCAGCACGGTCATGTTGTCGCCCGCGTCCTTGTTCGGCGTCTCCGACTCGTTGCTGCGATGGCTGACGCGCTTGAGCGGCTGGCAGTCGAGCACGACGTCGTCGAGCTCGAACGGCACGTAGCGGTCGGCCTCGATGCGGATCGCCTGCTTGAGCTCCTGCTCGCTCATCTTGGGCATCTGCACGTAGCGCACGACGACCGATTGACCGGCGACGGAGGTGACCACGTGCTTGGAGCGGAAGCGGCCTCGCTTGAACAGCTCGGCCACCGCTGCGGCTTTGTCGCCGCCCGGAGGGATCTCGACCCGAGCGAAGCCAGTGATGACCGGCTCGGGGCCCTCCAGCGTGATTTCAACGGCCTTGACGACCTGGCTGCCCAGGTCGAGGCCTACGACGCTCTTGCCTCTTCGAAACACGTGATTGATGCCCTGTGCTCGCGGATGGAAATGGGTCGGGAGCGCGACGCGGCGCGGGATAGCGCCCGCAGGTTTCGACCCGCGCACGGGCGGAGGTTGAGTCGGCGCAGAATTTCGGCGCCGAATCGGGTCCCGATCCCGAACGCGCGGGGCTCGAAGCGCGCGCGGCGCGGGAAACAATTTCCCGACGCGCGGCTCGAGGGCGCGCCTGGGGCGCGCGACGGCGCTTGCCGCTCGCACGGAGCGCCGCGGAAGCAGGTCCGGCGACCGAACGAGAAAAACGGGCCCGCCGGCCGAGCTCGCGATCGAACGCGGCTCAGTCGAACTGCGAGAAGCTCGTCTCCACCAGCTCGCGCAGCGCTTCGACGAGCTGGGGCGCGTCGGGTCCCTCGGCCGTGAACTCGAGCTCCGCTCCGCACGCCGCGCCGAGCGTCATCAGCGAGAGGATGCTCCGACCGTCGACCTCGCGCTCTCCGCAGCGCACCCGCAACGTCGAAGCGCTGGCGAGCGCCGCGCTCACCACGGCATGGCACGGCCGCGCGTGCATGCCGCGCTCGTTGACCAGCCGCACGCGCACGCTGGCTCGCCGGGTCATCGGTCGATGGCGCGGGCTCGGGGTCTTCAGACCGCCGACATTTCCTGCAACAGCTCGACGAGCTGCGTGCGCGTCGTTGCCTGCACCGCGAAGCTGCGGAAATCCGCGTGGCGCGAGAGCCGCGCGATCCACTGCATCAGCTCGAGATGCCGCGCCGGATCGTGCTTGTCGCCGGGCCTGTCGGGGCGCACGACCGTGAACACGACCTGCACCGGCGCGGCGTCGACCGCGTCCCAGGCCAGGCCTTGCTTGTGCACCGACAGCGAACACACGGCCTGGTCGAGCCCGTTGAGCTTGACGTGCGGGATCGCGACGCCCATCCCCACCCCGGTCGAAGCCAGCGCTTCGCGCGCAAGCAGCGCCTCCAGCACCTTCGGACTCTGCGCGCGCGTGAGAAACTGCGCCTCGGTCAGGTTCCCGACGATTTCTTCCAGGGCGGCGTCCTTGGTGGCCGCCGAAAGCCCGACCGTGCAGGCCTTGGGCTTGAACTGCTTCCAGAGCGTCATGTGAAGGGCGCGGGGCGCGTTGGGCGCACGCGGAGCGCGGCGCGGGCGCGAGGTGCGTAAAGCTACCACAGCAGGTGGCGCCGAAAACGAGCGGCGGGGTGGAACGACTCGCGCTCCACCCCGCCGCTGTTGTCTCGAATTCGATCGCCTCGAGTTCGATCGTCTCGCGTTCGTCGTCTCGCGCTCGAACGCCTCGCTCAGCGCTTCGTCCGGTCGGTTCGCCGCCGGCGGTCGGTCCGCTTGCCCTTGTGGCGCTCCAGGATCGTCCGCATGCGCGTCAGCGCCTCGTCGATCGCGAGCTCCAGCACACCGGCGCGGGCGTCGACCACCAGCGTCGCGTGGTGCCCGACGTTGGCCACGAGCTCGACGCGGTGCGTGTGGCTCTGGCGCTCGAGCACGGCGCGGAGCGACACGATGCGCTCGTAGTAGTGCAGCAGGCCGTGCAAGCGCCCCTCGATGTCAGCGCGCACCCGCGCGGGGTACTCGTGATGAGGAATCTGAACGACAGTTTTCATCGCAATCCTTCCTGGACAGGTTTCCAAACGGTCCGTGCGGGTCCATCGAGCGGCGGGCCCGTCAACGGTGGGCTGAATCAAAGGTGGGCGAAGTCAAAGGTGGGCCGCTTCGGATGCGACTTTGGTTCGCGGTGCTGCGCGTGGGGCAAATTGCGGCGCGTGGGGCAAATTGCTGCGCGCGGGGCAAATTGCTGCGCGTGGGGCGCGTTGTCGCGCCGTTCCCTCGTCGGCGAGCTCCTTCGCGAGCGTGCCGCACGAACGGCGCGCGCGGTCGCGAGGTTTCGGAACAGGGGCTCGTGCGACCCTCCATGGACGTTCCACTCGAACGTTCCCTTCGGTTCCGATCGGCGTACCGCAAACGCGTGTCGCACCACGAACTCAACAATGGACGCGCACCCGGAGCCCGTCAAGCTCTCGTCGCGCTCCCCTCGCTCGAAGTCCCCCACCGCGGCCTGCATCGGATGCGGCGCGCGCGGAAATGAACGGAAGATCACCGCTTTCGAAGTCGGCGCGTGGTAGTCGCCGCGCGCCGCGAAACCAAGTCCGCCCGCTCCGGCGCTTTCACGGGAACAAGCCCGGCGCGCCGCGCGGACCGCGGTCGCGGCCGCGAAAGGGTCGGGGGTCGTAGAGGACCGAGAGCAGGTACAAACCGCCCGGCGGCGCTGTGGCTCCGGCCTGGCGTCGATCGCGGCTTTCGAGCAAGGCCGTGACGTCGTCGGCGCTCAATTTGCCGCGGCCGACGTCGAGCAGCGTGCCCGCGATCGTGCGCACCATGTTGTAGAGGAATCCGTCGCCTTCGACGACGAGTGCGAACCAGTTGCGGCGTGCGCGAAGGTGGAGCGCGCGGATCGTGCGCACGGTCGACTTGCGCGGCGAACCGCTGGTCTGCAGCGCTGCGAAGTCGCGCTTGCCGACGAAGCGCGGGCACGCGGCGCGCATCGCCGCGAGGTCCAGCGGGTCGCGCACCCAGTGGGACAATTCGCGCGCGAACGGCGCTCGAAAGCGCGACGTGTTCACGAGGTACGCGTAGCGCTTGCCGCGCGCGTCGAACTGCGCGTGGAACTGCGGCTCGCACGTCTCGAGCCGGCGCACGACGAGGCCCTCCGGCAAGTGCGCGTTCAGCGCGTGGCGCAAGCGGTCGTCGTCGAGGCGCGTGTCGACCGCGAAGTTCGCCACCTGGCCGAGCGCGTGCACGCCCGTGTCCGTGCGGCCGGCGCCGTGCACGACGACGTGCGTCGAAAGCAGGCCCTCGAGCGTCTCCTCGAGCGTCTGCTGCACGCTGTCGAAGCCCTCCTGGCGCTGCCATCCGAAGAACTTCGAGCCGTCGTAGGAGAGGAGCACGCGCACGTTGCGCATGGCGCACCTTCTAGCGCCTGGCTGGCGCCAACGCACGCTAGTAGACGCGGCGGCGATAGGACGAAGGCAGTCCCAGATCCTTCCGATACTTGGTGACCGTGCGGCGCGCGACCTGCACGCCCTGCTCGGCGAGCCTGTGCACCACGTCGTCGTCGGAGAGCGGCGCGGCCCCGTCCTCGGCTTCGAAGAGCGCCTTCACGCGCTCGCGCAAGTCGTCGCGCGCCAGCTCCTCGCCCGCGCCGACGGAGGCTTGGAAGAAGTGGCGCAGCGCGAAGATGCCCCAGGGCGTCTGCACGTGCTTGCCGGCGACGGCGCGGCTGACCGTGCTCGTGTGCACGCCGAGTTGCTCGGCGAGCTCGTTCATGCGCAGCGGCGCAAGGTGGGAAGGGCCCTGGTCGAGGAATGCGCGCTGGCGCTCGAACACGGCGCGCGCAACCGTCAGCAAGGTGCGGCCGCGCTGCTCGAGCGCGTCGACGATCCAGCGTGCGCGGTCGACCTTGTCGCGCAAGTACGCCTTGACCTGCGGCTCGTGGCGCCGCTCGCGAGCCAGCGCCACGATGTCCTCGTCGAGCGCCACCGCGGGAAGGCGCGAGCCGTCGACGCGCACTTCGTAACCGCCGTCGGCCGTGGGCTCGACGAGCACTTCGGGCACGATCGCGGGCGACGAGGACTCGGTGAGCTCGCGCGCCGGCCGCGGATCGAGCGTCGCGAGCTTCGCGAGCAACTCCTTGAGGCCGGGGATCGAGAGCCCCATCGCATTCGCGACCGCGGGCAGCTTGTTGCGCGCGAGCTCGCCGACGAACTCGAGCAGCAAGCGCTGCAGATCGGCGAAGTCGGGGTCCGAGGGATCGAGCTGGAGGAGCAGCGCCTCGATCGCGTTGCGCGCGCCGATGCCCCGCGGTTCGAAGGCGTGCAGCACGGCCTTGCCGCGCGCAAGCGTCGCGGAGTCGAGCGCGAAACCCGCCGCGTGCGCGCGCTCGAGCAGGTCTTGATCCTCGAACGGAAGGTAGCCGTTCTCGTCGAGGTGCTCGACGAGGAAGCGCGCCGCGCGTTCGGTGAGCGCGTCGAGCTCCACGAGCGCGAGTTGCTCCTCGAGCGCGGCGCCGAGGCCGCGCGGGCGCTCGGGCTGGCTCTCGAGCCACTCGTCGTGGCGCTGCGTCGCCTCGCGCGCCGCGGCCTTGCTCGGCAGCGCCGGCGCGGGGCCGTCGCGGTCGCCGCGGAAGTCCAGGGTGAGCGCCTCGTTCTCCTCGACGGCATTGCGCAGGAAGTCCTCCAATTCGAGCCCGGAGAGCTGCAGCAACTGGACCGACTGCAGCATCTTCGGCAGGAGCAGCATCTCCTGCCCGAGCCCTTGGATCATCCTCGGCGCGTTGGCCATACCGCGCCTATCGACGCCGACCGACGGCGGGTTGAGCCCCCGCGCCCCCTTTCGCCGCGCTCAGGCCCCCGAGTCGGGACGCCGCGCCAGCCGCAGTTCGACGCGCCCCTCGAGCGCGTCCTCGAGCACCCCGCGGTGCAGGTACTCGATCGCACCGCCGGCCGGCAGTCCGCGCGCCATGCGCGTGACCCGCACGGCGAGTTTCGCGTCGGCCAGGCTCTCGAGCACGAGCCGCGCCGTCGCCTCGCCTTCCGCATCGGGGTCCGTGGCGAGGATCACCTCGTGCACGCCGCCGCGCCGGACGCGCTCGACGAGCGGCGCGACGAACAACTGCTCGGGCTCGCTGCCCTCGGCGGGATTCAGCGCGCCCATGAGCACGTGGTAGCGCCCGCGGTAGACGCGCGAGCGCTCGATCGCTTCGACGTCCTTCGGCTGCTCGACGACGCAGATCGTGGACGCGTCGCGCTGGGGATCGGCGCACAGCTCGCAGGGACTCGCGCGCGTGACGTTCGAGCACTCGCGGCAGAGCTTCGTCTCGCGCACCGCGCGTTCGATGGCCGGCGCGAGCTCGCGGGCGCTGGCGTCGCGGAGCACGTGGAACGCGAGGCGCTCCGCGGTTCGCCGGCCGACGCCGGGAAAGCGTTCGAAAGCGGCGATCAAGCGCTCCAGCGGATCGGGATAGGCCACGAGGAGATGAACGAGCGGGCGGGGAGCTCCGCGCCTAGAACAGTCCGGGCAGATTGATGCCGCCCGTCACCTTGCCCATGTGCTCGTTCGACATGCGCGTCGCCTTGCCGATGCCGTCGCGGAGCGCGGCGAGCAGGAGCTCCTCGATCAGCCCCTTGTCGGGCTTCGCGAGCAACTCGGGCGCGATCTCGACCTTCGTCACCTGCCGATCGCCCGTGACGAGCACGCGCACGACCCCGCCGCCGGCGGAACCCTCGACGGTGCTGTTCTTGAGTTCTTCGCGCACCTTGTCGAGGTCGCGCTGCATCTGCTGGGCGGCCTTGAGCAGGCTGCCGAGCTCGCCAAAGGACTGGCTCATCGGTCGGATTCCTCGATCTGGCCCGTGAACAGCTCCGCCACCTTGCGCGTGAAATCGTCGCTCTGGCCGCTGGGCCGCTGCGCAGGGTCGTCGAGCACGACCTCCATCGTACGCGCGAGCGCGGTGCTCAGCGCGGCCGCGATCGCCGATGTCGCGGCCGGCGCCGCGAGCAGGCCGCGCTCGTCGTCGGTCGGGCGCGTGACGCGCACGACCGCGCGCGAGCTGCCGACGTCGCTGAGTCCGCCGCAGCGAGCGAGCACACCGGCGAGCACATCGTGCTGGCGCCCGAGCTCTTCGAGCATCGCGTTCCAGGCCGCGGAGTGCGCCGGCGGCGGCGGCGCCAGCGGCCTGGACGGCGGTTTCGACGGCGGACGCGCGCTCGGACGCCAGCCGCCCGGCGCGCCAGGTCGGCCGGAACTCGAGTGCGAACCGTTCGCGGGCGACGACGCAGGCTTCGGACGAGCGGCGGCGGGCGGCGGCGCCGCGGGCGCGATCACCGACGCTGCGGGCCTCGAAGTCGCGGGTGGTGCGGCCGGAGCGGCGACGATGGCTGGGAGCGGTGCTTCGCCGGCGTCGCGCGCCGCCGCCTGCGGTTCGCGAGCCGCGGACGCGCTGCGAGGAGCGGCGGGGTTGGCCGCCTGCGCGCTCGGCGCCGCACCGAGCGGACGCGCCGAAAAACCTTGGCTCAACCGCGCCTCGAGCGACGCGAGGCGTTGCTCCAACTGCGCGAGCGGAAGCGTGTGCGAAGGCCGAGCGAGATCGAGCAGCGTCACTTCGAGCACGATGCGGGCATGGCGCGGCAGCACCGCCATGCGTTCGCGCGCGTGAAGCAGCTCTTCGAGCCACAGCTGCGTGCGCTCGGCGCCCAGGCGCTTCGCGCGTTCGACCAGGCGCGCGCGGCGCTCGCCGTCGGCTTCGAACAGCGCGGCGTCGGTCGGGCAGAGCACGCACACGAGCGCGAGGCGCAGCGCTTCGAGCAGCGCGGTGCAAACCTCGACCTCTCCGCCTTCGGCGCGCGGCAGCGCCGTGAGCACCGAGGCGCTGTCGCCGCGCTCCATCGCGTCCCACAGCTCGAGCGCGAGCTCTTCGCTCGAGTGCGGCGCGACTCTCTGAACGTCCTCGGCCGCGGGTTCGGCGCCGACGAGCGCGATGAGCTGGTCCGTGAGCGTGAGCGCATCGCGCATCGAACCGCGCGCGAGCTTCGCCAGCTCCGCCGTCACGCCCGGGCCCGGCTTCACGCCTTCCTTGGCGAGGATCCCCTCGAGCGTCGACGCGATCACATCCTCGGCGATCAGCGCCAGGCGCACGATCTGGCAACGCGAGCGAACGGTCTCGATGACCTTGTCCACCTCCGTCGTCGCGAAGAGGAACTTCACGTGCGCCGGCGGTTCCTCCAAGGTCTTGAGGAAGGCGTTGAAGCCCTCCTTGGTGATCTGGTGCACCTCGTCGACGATGTAGATGCGGTAGCGCGCGCGCATCGGCGCGTAGCCGACCCCGTCGCGCAGCTCTCTCACGGCGTCGATGCCGCGGTTCGAGGCCGCGTCGATCTCGGTGACGTCCACGTGCCGCCCGGCGTCGACGTCGCGGCACTGCTCGCACTCTCCGCAGGGCTCGGGCGTCGGCCCCTTCTCGCACAGGAGCGCCTTCGCGAGGATGCGCGCCGTGGTGGTCTTGCCCGTGCCGCGCGATCCGGTGAACAGGTAGGCGTGCCCCACCCGGTCCTCGCGGATCGCATTTTCGAGCGTCCGCATCGCCGTCTGCTGCCCGGCGACCTCCGTGAAGGTGCGCGGCCGGTACTTGCGCGCGAGAACCAAGTAGCTCATCGCCGGCGATTGTACGGGGAGCGCTTCGTCATCGCGCCGCGCGATCGCGTTCGATCCGCGACCGCGCGCTCACATGCGGGCAAGTGGGCCCGGGCGACATGCACATGACGCCGCGTTCTTAGGGCTGCTCCGTTCCCGGCCTGACCCGGTTCGTACGGGAGCCATCGCCGGCGACCGGACCCACTTGCAAGCACGTTGAGAATGAAACCGCGCGCACCGAGCCGCGCAGCCGCAGCATGGCCGAAAAAAAACGGCCGAAGAAGCGGCCCCAAAAGAATGGCGGAGAGGGCGGGATTCGAACCCGCGGTACCGTTTCCGGTACACACGCTTTCCAAGCGTGCACGTTCGGCCGCTCCGTCACCTCTCCACAAAGATCACCAGCAAACAAAGAGCGAAGCGACCGAGCCGAACCGATCGTTTCCGAGCGCACCTGCAAGCGACGCAACAGCAAGAACTCCGCGAGCGCGGCCGCACTCCGAGAGCCGCCGCCCCAGCGCCGTTGCGGAGCACTTTCCGTTCTGCTGCCGTTGCTCCTCCTGGGCACCCACCCGCTCTCCTGCCGCGCCGGCGTAGCGGCGCCGGCGAAGCCAACATCGCCCGGCCGCTCCGCGGCCGGCTCGACGCCAACCTCCATCGAGCGGCGCGCGCAGCGCGCCCCGCTCGATGAAGGTTGGCGGAGAGGGAGGGATTTGAACCCCCGGTACCCTTTCGGGCACACCGGTTTTCGAAACCGGCGCGTTCAGCCGCTCCGCCACCTCTCCGTCGATCGCGAGGGCCGCTCGAAAGCCGCTCCCGCGTGTTCGCTCATTCGCGCGCCTTGCGACGCTTGTCTTCAAAGAACCCGCGCATCAGCGCGCGCACCTCGTCGGCGCACTCGCCCTCCGCGATCTCGCAGCGGTGGTTCATCCGCGGATCGGTGAGCACGTTCCCGAGGGAGACCGCACCGCCGAACTTCGGATCGCGCACCGCCCAGACTACCCGAGCCACCCGTGCGTGGGACAGCGCCCCGG
>CALFYL010000204.1 GCA_937952135.1 uncultured Planctomycetia bacterium | reverse complement strand
ACGGGCTCGACGAGCGCGCGGCGGACGCGCTGGCGCGGCTCGCGCGGCGGCACGACGTCGTCGCGACGCGCGTGGTGGATCCGTTCGAGCGCGAGCTGCCGTCCGCGGGCCGCATCTGGATGCGCGAGCTCGAGGGCGATCGACTCGTCGAGATCGACACACGTTCCGGCGCCGTTCGGCGCGCGTGGCAAGAGGACTTCGAGCGGCGCAGCGCCGCACTCGGGCAGTTGCTCACGCGTGCGGGCGTCGACCTGCTCGAGCTCGGTTCGGGCGAGAACCTGTCGCGCGCCCTCGCCGATCCGCTCGTGCGCTACTTCGCCTTGCGCCGCCGCCGCCGGAGCGGGCATGCGAGCGGGAGCGGTCGCGCATGAAGTCGAGCACGTTCGAGTGGGTGCGAGTGGCTGCTAGCGGCGCTCTGCTGGCGGGATGCCTCGCGGCTGCGTCGATGGCCCAGGCCCAGGCCCAGGCGCAGGCGCAGGCGCAGGCGCCGACGAACGGGAGCTCCGCCCAGGGTCCGGCGGCGAGCTGGAGCGTCGATCCGCGCGAACGCGAGGTCGGCGAGAGCTTCGAAGTCGCCCTCGTCGTTCCGCACGCAACGAACGAACGCATCACATTCGATGCGTCCGCGCTCGAGCTCGATCCGTCGTGGTGCCTCGCTTCCGCGCCGCGCAGCTCGGCGGTGCGCGACGCGAGCGGCGCCGTCGTCGGCACGCACTTCACCTGGTCGCTCGCTTCCTTCGAGCCCGGCGAGCGCGACTTGCCCCAGCCCAAGGTCACGCGCGTCGACGCGAGCGGCCGGCGAGCGGCGCTCGAGCTGCCGCCGCAGAGCGCGCGCTTCACGGGCTTGCTCGCGCAGGGTGAGGAGGAAGCCCGCCCCGCGCTCGGCTTTCGACCGCTCGAGCCGCTCGCGGAAGCGAGCTCGTCGCTGCCTTGGATCGTCGCCGGCGCGCTCGGCGCGCTCGCGATCGCAGGCGTGTGGATCTTCCTGCGGCGGCGCAAGACCCCGCGGGCGGCGCCGCCGTCGGCGTTGCAACAGCTCGCGGCGCTCGAGGCGCGGCCGGTCGAGACGCGCGAGGCGGTGCGCGAGGTCTACTACGAACTCACGGCGCTCGTTCGCGGCGAGTTCGACGCGCGCGCCGCAACATCTCGCGCAGCTCTGACGGACCGCGAGTGGCTCGCGAGCGTCGCGGCGCAGACGTCGCAAGAGTCCGCGCGCGAGCTCGAAGCGCTCCTCGCCGAGGCGGAGCAAGTGAAGTACGCCGCCCAGCACCCGACGCACTGGGCCGTGCGCGAGTCGCTCGCGAAGGCGCGCCGCGTGCTCGAGGCGCTCGGCGAGCCGCAGCGGAGGGCCGCATGAGCTTCTTCGCGCTGCTCCAGGACGCCGCGGAATCGCGCAGCGTCGCGCAAGCGCAGTGGCGCGTGGTCGGCGACCTGTACCTCGCCGAACCGCAGTTCCTCTTCCTCGTGCCGCTCGGCATCGCGTTGCTCCTGTGGGGCCGCCGCGCGCGCGCGCACGCCGCCGGCCGCGTGCCCGGGCTTCCGCGCGCCTTGTTGCCGCGCTCGTTCGCGCAGCGCTTGGGCTGGATCCCGCTCGTGTTGCAAGGCGCGGCGCTCGCGCTCGTGTGCGTCGCGCTCGCGCGGCCCGTGCGCGGCAACGCGGTGCGCACGACGATCTCGGAGGGCATCGACATCGCGCTCGTGCTCGACCGTTCGGGGTCGATGAAGTACGAGGACCTCGAGAAGGGCAAGACGCGCCTCGACGTCGCGAAGGAAGTGCTCGCCGCGTTCGCGGAGCGGCGCATGACCGACCGCGTCGGCGCCGCGGACAGTTGCGCGCTGCTCACCTTCGCGCAGTACCCGGCGCTGCTCTGCCCGTTCACGCTGGATTTCGGCGCGTTCAAGGGCTTCCTCGACACGGTGCAGTACGTGCGCAACGAGATCGAGGACGGCACGGCGATCGGCCGCGGGCTCGCGAAGGCGGTGGCGGTGCTCGCGGAGACCGACGCGCGCTCGAAGGTCGTCGTGCTGCTCACCGACGGCGAGAACAACGTGCTCGACATCGCGCCGCTCGAAGCGGCCGAGCTCGCGAAGGAGAAGGGCGTGCGCGTGTACACGGTGCTCGCGGGACGTTTCGCCTTCCAGGAAGACGTGTTCGGCCGCGTGTACGCGACCGAGCGCGAGCTCGACAGCACCGAGCTCGAGCAGATTGCGACGCTGACGGGAGGGCGCTTCTTCCGCGCGAAGGACCGCGGCGCGCTCGAGGAGGTCTACACCACGATCGAGGCGCTCGAGCGCACCGAACGGCGCGAAGACCGCTACACCGAGACCTTCGACTTGTACTTGAGCGTGCTCCTGGCGGCGCTCGCGTGCTACGGCGGCGCGTGGTTCTCGAGCGCGACGTGGGCGAGGAGGCTGCCGTGAGCGTCGCGCTGCCGCACTTCGCGCTGCTCGGCTTCGACCTCCTGCGCCCGGGGCAGCTGATCTGGCTGCTCGCCGCGCCGGTGCTGCTCGTCGTCGGTCTCTTCTCGCTGCGCCTGCGCCGCCGCGAGCTCCAGCGCCTCGTCGACGCGCGCCACGCGCGCCGGTTCCTGCCCGATTTCAGCGCCGCTGCCGCCTACGCGCGCCTCGTCCTCGCGTGCCTCGCGCTGCTGTTCGCCGCTTTCGCCGCCGCGGGCCCGGTGCGCGGCTACACGGCGCGTTCGGTGCAGCGCCGCGGGCTCGATCTCGTCGTGTGCATCGACACCTCGCGCTCGATGCTCGTGCGCGACCTGCGCCCCGATCGGCTCACGCGCGCCAAGCGCGAGGTGGGCGCGCTCGTCGAGCGGCTGAAGGGCGACCGAGTCGCGCTGGTGGCCTTCGCGGGCGACGCGCGCGACATCTCTCCGCTGACGCACGACCGCACGACGCTGCGCACGCTGCTCGAGCGCGTCGGCACGGAGGAGAACGTGAAGGGCGGAACGGACCTCGGCGCGGCGCTCAACCACGCGCTGCAACTGTTCGACGGCCGCAGCGGCGCCCACGAGGCGATCGTGCTGCTCACCGACGGCGAGGATCTCGAAGGCAAGGGGCTCGAGGCCGCGAAGGTTGCGGCGGAACGCGGGATCCGCGTGTACGTCGTCGGCATGGGGACCGAAGGCGGCGGCAAGATTCCGCAGCAGGGCGCCGACGGCCGCGAATCGTTCGTGACCGACGAGAGCGGGCAGGAGGTGATCTCGGCGCTGGTGGGGGACACGCTGGCGCAGATCGCGCAGGCGAGCGGCGGCGAGTACCTCGCGGCGACACGCTCGGCGACGCCGCTCGAGGAGCTCTACATCGCGCGCATCAACCGGCTCGAAGGCCGCGACCTCGACGGGGGCGTGGAGTACTTGCCGCACGATCGCTACCAGTGGTTCCTGGGCCTGGCGGCGCTGTGCATGTTCGTCGAGGCGGGCCTGCGCGAGCGCAAGCGGCGCGCGACGCGTGGGGTCCCGATCTCGACTCGTGCGTCCGTCGCGGAGGAGCGTGCGGCATGAAGCGCGTGTTCGCTGGTTTCGCGTCCGTCGTTGCGCTCGCGGTGCTGTCGCCGTGGCTCGCGGCGGCGCTTCAAGAGCCGGCAACGGCGCCCGCTGCGGCGCCTTCGAGCGTTCGCGAGAGTCGCGCGGAGCTGCAACAACTGACCGACGCCGCAAAGCACGAGGCCGCGGCGCAGCTCATCGCTGGGGTGCTCGCGCGCCCGGATTGGTCCGCGGCGGAGGAGCGCGAGCGCGCGGAGTTTCACTTTGCCGCAGGCGTCGCCTTCGGCGCGGCGCAGAGCTACGACGAGGCGGCTCTGGCCGCGCACGCCGCGCGCGGGCTCTCGGGATCGAGCGAGCTCGGGCTCGCGAGCGCCTACAACGCCGGCACGTTCCGCCTGCTGCGCGCGGAGCAACTGCGGCTCGAGATCCCCGAGGTTCGTCAGGCGCTGAAGCTGCCGCCGATCGCGCCCGCGACGCCCGGAGCGAACCCGCAGGCCGGTTCGGCGGCGGGGCCTCCGGGCCTCGATCAAGCAGCCGACCCGCTTGGCGTCGCTCGCGCGGCGTACCTCGCAGCGCGCGCCGATCTCGTCGAGCGCTGGCGCGCCGATCCGGCCGATGTCGACACGCGCGCGAACCTGGAACTCGCCGTGCGGCGCCTGCGCGAGCTCGACGAGCTCGAGCGCGAACGCGAGGAGCAGAAGCAGGAGCCGAACGAGCGGCAGGATCCCGATCAAAAGCAGGATCCGCAGAAGCAGGACTCGCAGGACGACAAGAGCGAGGAGCCCAAGGACGGCGAGCAGCAGGAGCAGCCCGAGGATCCGCAGCAGGATTCCGAGCCGAAGGCGCCGGAGGACAAGCCGGAAGACCCTGGCGAGGACAAGCAGCAGGAGCAGCCCGAGCCGAAAGCGGACGAGGAGCAGGACGCGTCCAAGCCCGAAGAGAACGAGCCCAAAGACGGCGCCGAGCCCGCGAAGCCCGAAGACGAGCGCTTGCTGACTCCCGAGGAGATCCAGCGCCTGTTGCAGCAACTGGACAAGATCGAGGACCAGGCCGCGCAAGTGCAAGCTGCCCTGCGCCGCGCGCGCCGCGTTCCGGTGAAGAAGGATTGGTAGCGCGCACGCTCGCGCAACCGCGATGGATTCGAGCATGACCACTTCGACTCTCCACTCCGCACGCGCCTGGCCGCTGATCGCGGCGCTGTGGCTGCTGCTCGCGAGCTCGCTCACGGGCGCGACGGCGCGCGCCCAGCGCTCCGCAACGGACACGTCCGTCGGCGCCTACCTCTCGAGCGGCGTGGTGCGCCTCGGCGACCGCGCCACGCTCATCGTCTCGGTCGAGAACGCGCGCGTCAGCGAGATCCGCGGCCTGCCCGAGGTCGAGGGCCTCGAGCTCGGTCCGTTGCCGACGCCGAGCGAGCGCTTCCAATACGAGATCCGCAACGGCCGCCAGATCCAGTCGGTCTCGCGCAGTTGGGCCATCTCCGTGCGGCCGACGGCCGTGGGCGAGCACGTGATTCCGCCGCTCGAGCTGACCGTCGACGGAAACCTCGTGCGCACGAACGAGCTGCGCTTGAACGTCGTCGCGGACCTTCGCGGCGAAGAGCTCGGCTTCCTCGAAGTGCGGCCGTCGTCGCACAAGGTCGTGGTCGGCCAGCCCTTCTCCCTCGAACTCGTGTTCGGCTTCGACGCGGCGATCGCCGACCAGACCACCTACGGCAACCTCGCGTTGTCGTGGTGGGGACGCCTGCCCGGCCTGCTGGACAACGAGGTCCAGTCGACCGGCGCCGCGCGCAAGCTCAAGCTCTCGCTCAACGACCGCGAGACGATCGAGGTCGACATCGTCGACCCGCCGCGCGAGATCAAGGGACGCAAGTTCGTCACGCTGCGCTTTTCGCGCTCGTACACGCCGACGCGCACGGGCGTCATCGATTTTCCGGTGAGCTTCTTCGAGTTCGGCGAGGTCATCGAGCGGCGCGACTTCTTCCGCACCGAGCGCCAGAAGGGCGAGACCTTCTTCTCTCGCGCGCCGGAGTTCTCGATCGAGGTCGTGCCCTTGCCCGAGGAGGGCCGGCCGGTGGACTACAGCGGCGCCATCGGACGCTTGAACGTCGTCGCGAGCGCGCAACCGCGCGATGTCGACGCGGGCGAGTCGATCAAGCTGCGCGTCGAGTGGACCGGCGAGGGCAACCTCGAGTTCTTCACCGCGCCCGACCCCGCGCGCCTCGACGCGTTCCGCGATTTTCGCGTGTACGGCAAGACCGAGGAGAAGGCCTTCGACCGGCGCGTCGTGGTGTACGACCTCGCGCCGCTCACGAGCCAGGTGCGCGCGATTCCGCCGCTGCCGCTGGCCGTGTACGACCCGCAGGACGAGCGCTACACGAGCGTCGCGACGCAGCCGATCGAGATCCGCGTGCGCGCGCTGGAAGGCGTGAGCGGGCTCGGCGCGGCGGAGGGCCGCGAGGACTTCGCCGAGGACCTGCGCGACATCGTGGCGAGCCCCGCGCCCGTCGAACGCGAGGCGCCGCTCGGCCCGGGGACGGTGCTCGGACTCGGCGCGGCGCTTCCGGTCGCGTGGCTCGCGCTGCGCGGGCTCGTTCGGCGCAGCTACGACCCCGACGCGCCGCGCGAGCGCGCGCGACGCCGCGCGAGACGCAATTTGCACAAGGCGCTGCGCAAGGGCCGCGAGCCGCGCGAGCAGCTCGCGGCGCTGCACGAGTTCCTCGGCGCGCGCACGGACCAGCCCCCGCAGGCGTGGGAGGGTCGCAAGGCGCGCGAGGCGCTGCCGCCGAGCCAGAGAGAGCGCGCGAAGGAACTCGAGCGCTGCGTGGAGCAGCTCGAACGCGCGGTGTGGGGCGGCCAGGGCGGCGCGGTGAAGGCGGAAGAGATCGAGAAGGCCGTCGACGAAGCGCTCGCGGGAGGTCTGTGATGTTGCAGCTCACGAAGCACTCGAAGCTCGCGTTGCCGGCGGCTGCGCGTTGCGTGCGGTGGCTCGCAACCTTGTGCGTGCTTTGCTTCGCGCTGTTCGCCCGCCCCGCGCACGCGACGAGTGAGAGCCTGATCGAAGACCCGAGCTTCCACGAAGGCGTCGAGGCGTACCGCGCCGGCGACTATCCGACCGCGAAGCAGAAGTTCCTCAACGCGCTCGAGGACCGATCCACGAACCGCGCGGCGTGCTTGCGCAACCTCGGCAACGTCGCCTTCCGCGAGCGCCGGCCGCTCGAAGCCGCGGGCTGGTTCACGGCCGCCGTGCGCGAGGCGCCCCGCGACCGCGACGCGTGGTTCAACCTCGAGTACGTGCGCCGCGAAGCGGGACTCGAGCCCGCGGACCGCGGCGACCTCGCCGACACCGCCGTGCGGCTCGCGACGATGCTGCGAGTCGACGAGGCCGAGCGCGTGGTGCTCGCGTTGATGGGCGCTCTCGCTCTCGCATTGGCGTGGGAAGCGTTGCGCGGCGGCTTGGCCGCGAAAGCCACTGCGTGGAGCCTCGCAGGCCTGCTCGGCGTCGCGCTGATTCCGTACGTCGTGCAACTCTCGCGCGCCGGCGGCGATCCGTGTTTCGTGATCCAGCCCGAAGGCGCGGCGCTGAACAGCGAACCGCGCGAGAACGCGGCGCTCATCGGCCGCCTCGCGCCCGCGAACGTCGTCGAGCGCATCGACCGCCTGCCCGGCTGGGTGCGCGTGCGTTCGTCGAACGACGAGGTCGGGTGGGTCCGCGAGGACGCCGTGCTCGCGCTCGACGCGGGCGCCGTCGCTCGCGCCGGCGAGCGGTGACGCCGCGCCGCGTCCGCTCGACGCGGCCACGTCGCTTGCGGAAAGTCCGAGGGCGCGCCGCTATCGTGCTCGCCATGCCCACGGAGCACGAGCACGCTTGCGGCGCACTTCGGCGCGCGCCCGCCTGGCTCCTGACCCTCGCCGTCGTCTTCGTGTTCGGATTCGCGTGCACGCCCGCGCCGAGCACCGATCGCGGCAACGTGCTCGTGATCGTGATCGACGAGCTGCGTGCCGACCACTGTTCGCTCATGGGCTACGACCGCGCGACGACGCCCAAGCTCGACGCGATCGCGAAGCAGGGCGTCGTCTTCGACAACGCGTTCACGACGGCGCCGTGGGGCGTGCCCGCGCACATGTCGGTGCTCACGGGCTGCGATCCGGGCATCGCGGAGCGCTACGTGCCGGACGCCGCGAAGTCCTCGATCGCGCTGCGCTGGCGGCTGCCGAGCGGCGCGCCGTCCCTCGCCGAGGAGATGCTGCGAGCGGGCTTCGAGACCGCGGCCTTCGTCGACACTCCGCGCATCGGGCCGGCGCTCGGTTTCACGCGCGGCTTCCAGGAGTTCAGCCTGATCGAAGCGCGCGACGTGCGCGGGCCGGAGGACCACGGCGCGCGCGGCGTCCTGACGCGGCTGCGACGCTGGCTCGGCGAGCGCCGCGGCGGCGAGCGCTGGTTCGCCTACGTGCAGCTCTCCGACCTGACGCGCGTCTGGGACAAGCCCGACCCGGCCTGGGATCGGCGCTTCGAGCCGCGCGAGGAGCTCGACCACGCGCCGCCGGTGGTCGATCTGCCGAGCGCGTACTTCGCGATCCCTCGAAGGCGTTGGTTCGGGGCCTACAGCACGCTGGCGGAGTACGAAGCGCGCTACGACGGCGCGCTCGCGAAGCTCGACGCCGAACTCGGCGGGCTGTTCGAGGAGCTGCGCACGCGGCGCGACTTCAACGACACCACGATCGTCGTCGCCAGCGCGCACGGGATTTCGTTCGGCGAAGGCGGCGTGTACGTCGACCACGGCGCGCTGACGGACGCGGATCTGCGTGCGTTGCTCGTCGTGCGCCCCGCGGATCGCTTCGCGCAGGCTTTGCGCGACCGGCGCGTGAGCGAGGTCGCGAGCCTGATCGACCTCGCTCCGACGCTGCTCGAGCTGGAGGGCGCGGAGACTCCGCGCGGAATGCAGGGCGTGTCGTGGGCCGCGGCGCTCGACGCGGGCGTGGGCGCGCCGCCGGAGCGCCCGCAGCGCCGCGTGTTCGCGCACTTCGCGCGCCAGGACGGGTTCGCGGCGATGGACGCGCGCTACTCGTACGCGTGGACACGGCCGTGGATCACCGACGCCCCGTACCTGCAGCGCCAGTGGTACGGCGGTCCGCTCCCGGAAGATCCGAAGCCGCTCGAGATCCTCCGCGATCGAAATAGCCCCGATGCGCCGATCGAGGATGCCCAGGCGCTTTCGGCCGCTGCGTACGCCGCCGGGCGCGCGTGGCTGGACGACGTCGAAGCAGCACGGCGGCGGCACAACTCGACCGATTGGGCCGAGGCGCTGCGGCTGCTCCCGCCGGCCGCGGACCCGAGCCCGCCGAAGTAGATCGCGACGCGGCGCCCGCGCTTCACTTCCAGCGGCGCGCGATGGCGGACCAACGCTCGCGCGTGAACAGCTCGCCGCGCGTGAGCAGCGCGACGTCGTCGTAGAGCTGCTGGAGTTCCGGGTCGGCCAATTTCGCGGGCTCGCCCCGCAGCAACTCGAGGTAGCCGTCCGGGACATCGCGGTAGTAGTGGCCCACGCGCCAGGCTCGCCCGCGGAACGCGTTCTTGTCGGGACGCACGATGGCACCCTCGACCACGATCGGCAGCCGCGCGAGGAACGCGTCGGAGAGACCCATGGGATCGACGAGGTGCGGATGCGGGCCGGCCCAGTAGCCGAGGTAGCCGATGCCTTCGATGACTTGCGCGGGCGGCGGATCCTCCCGCAGGCGCAGGCCGAGACCGTGGCCGCGCGAAACGTGGCGGTAGGGCGGCACGGGGAGTCCGCGGTTCGCCGAGAACAGCCCCGAGGCCGCGAACCAGTAGGCCCGCTCGTCGGCGATGCCGCTCGCGCCGACGTGTTCGGTCGGGGGCAGGCCGCGCGAGGCGTCGAGCGGCGCGCGCAGCGGACTCGAGGGGGTCAGTGCCGCGAAAGCGAGCGTCGCCAGCGCCGCGGAGGTCGCGACGACTCCCGGCAGCGGCGTGCGCGCGACGATGTACGCGGCGACGCACAGCGGCGCGGTGAGGAAGCGGCCGCTCATAAAGTCGCCGCCGACCTTCACGACGTAGGCGAGGTGCAGAACCACGCCGAGCGCGACGAGCAGTGCGAAGCGCTGGCGGCTGGCGAAGCACGCGACGAGAGCGGCTGCGATCGCGGCGAGGGTGAGTGGATCGCGCTGCAGCGAGTCGGCGAGGTACGCGACGCCTTGCGCCGCGAGTTCGCCGCTTCCCAGCCCGGTGTTGAGCTTCGCGATGGCCGTGTTGGGCGTGAGCGCGCCGTAGTACACGAGCGAGAAGAGCTCCCACGCCAGCAGGGGCGCAAGGCCGAGCGCGAAGCGTCCCGCGGCGCGCGCAACGCGTCGAGCCTCGTCTCCCGCGCGGCCTTCGCCGCCGAACACGAGCAGGTCGAGTCGAATTCCGTACACGAGCGCCGGTGCGAGCAGCGCGAGGCTGTCGAGGCGCGTGAGCGCGGCCGCGCTCGTCCAGAGCCCCAGGGCGAGCGCCGAGCGAGTCGCCGCCGCCGCGAGCGCGCCGAGAAGCGCGAGATGGAGCAGCGGGTTCTCGAGCCCCGAGGTCGAGTAGTCGACGAAGGCCTTCGAGCAGGCGAGCACGAGCAGCGCGAGCGCGGCGTTCGTCGTGTCGCGCGCGACGCGCGTGGCCAGGTACAGCGCCGCCAGCGTCGTCGTGGCGATGCCGAGCGCGATGGACGTGAAGTACACCTCGCCGCTGATCGAACGCGCGGCGACCATCGCGGCCAGCCACAGCGGGTTCGTGTAGGCCTGCACGCGTTCGGCGATGTTCCAGCGCAGGCCGTGGCCGGCGAGAACGTTGTCCACCACGCGGAACGTGATGTAGGCGTCGTCGCTGACCCAGGCGCACTTCAGCGCGAGAAGCGCGAGCGCTGCGAGCAGGCACCCGACGAGCAGGCGCGGTCCGAGGCGGGCGAGCGCGAGGTCGGCGGCTTGGAGTGGACCGGCGCGTGCGGCGCCGACCGGCCCGGGGCTCGATCCTCGGCCAGCTTCGGGCGCCGAATCTCCGCCCCCCGATGCGCCGAGACGCGGCATCAGCTCCCTCCGCGGCGCGCGTCGCTTCCGAGCCCGTCGTTCGCGCCCGCGCGCAGCTCGGCGCCGCGCGGCGTGCGAACGTTGCAGCGCACGAGACGCCATCCGTCGGAAGCGTCGTGCAGCAGCGCGCCCGCGGTCAGATCGATGCGCACGCGAAACGACGCGGTCGGAGCGAGCCCGAGCGCGTGGGCCACCAGGTTGCGCACGACGTTGTAGTGGCACACGATCGCGATCGTCGGGCCGACCTCTCGGCCGCCGCTTCGTCGCGCGCCGCCCTCCCGCACCGCTCGCTCGAGCACCGGCCACGCGCGCGCGAGCACATCGCTGTCCGTTTCGCCGCCGTGTTGGCGCCAGTTCCACGGATCGCTGTAGAAGGCCTCGACGTCGACTTCGTGCTTCGCGAGCAGTTCCTTCTGCGGCAAGCCCTGCCAGCGCCCGCGGTCGATCTCGACCAGCCCCGAGTCGAGTTCGAGCGGCGCGCCGGTGCGCTGCGCGAGTCGTTCGCCGAGGTAGCGGGCGCGCTGCAGCGTCGAGGCGACGATGCGGTCGAAGCGAACGACTTCGAAGCGCTCCGCGAGCCGCTCGGATTGCTCGCGGCCCTCGCGCGAGAGCGGCACGTCCATGCCCCCGTAGGCGAGCCCTTGGAAGTCCTCGTGCACCTCGCCATGGCGAAAGAGCCACACGGACGCGCCGCTGCGAAAACCTTCATGCGGCGCCCGCGCGGGCTCGAGGTGGGGGCTCTTCATCGATCCTTGCGCTCCGAGGCGCCGCTGCGAGACCTTGCGTGTCCGTGCACGCTCCCATACTCTCCGCCGCGCCTCGCCGATGCCAGCCCGCATCGCGAGCGCGCGCACGGCCGCCTCCGACCGCACCCTCGACGCACTCTCCATCCATGGCCAAAGTCACGTTCCTCGCGAACGGGGCGACCTTCGAGGTCCCCGCCGGCACGCGCTTCCTCGAACTGTGCGAGAAGCACGAGACGCCTCACGAGTTCGGCTGCACCGTGGGGAGCTGCGGCACGTGCTGTTTGACGCTCGAATCCGGCGCGGACCGCGTCGATCCGCCGAGCTCGGACGAACTCGAGACGGTCGAGATGCGCACGGCGGTGAAGGGCGCGCGGCTCGGCTGCCAGCTCGTGATCCGCGGCGACATCGCGGTCAAGCCTGTCGATTGAGCTCGCCGACGGCGTGCGCGCGTCGGACGACCAAGGACTCAGCGCCGAGCGCCCTTGCCGGCCGACCACGTGATCCAACTCGGCAAACGGCTCGCGAGCGTCGCGTCGAGCCCGAGTCTGCGGCCCGCGTTCGCGAGGAAGCACCCCGCCGCGCAGAGGGCGAGCAGCAGTGCGAGCGCGCGCTCGTGCGGCGGACCGTAGGCCCAGCGAAACGTGCAGTGCGCCAGGAGTGCGAGGCTCGCGGGCCGCGTGAGCGCGCCGACGAAGTAGGCGCCGCCGAGCAGGGCGGTTCCGATCACGAACGCCCAGGCGAAGAAGGCCGGCTCGCGCAGCAGGACCTCCTGGCCGAACCACGCGAGCGGATCGGGAGCGAGCGCCATGCGCGGCGCGCAGTCCTCGACGAGGTGCGGGCCGACCGGGGACCGATAAGCGCGGCGCGCCTCGTCGAGCAACAACGCGCCGACGCCGACGCGGATCAGAGCGAGTCCGAGGGGAGGCGGGTTCAAGGCGGCGATTATGGCCCGCGAGCGACGTCCGGGTACACAGCGCGGCGCGCGGCGCGCGCGGCTACCATCGCGCGTTCGATGAGCTTCGAGGAACGACGATGACCCTTCGCATCCAACTCTGGTCCGGCCCGCGCAACGTGTCGACGGCGCTGATGTACGCGTTCGCGCAGCGCAGCGACACGAGTGTCGTGGACGAACCGCTGTATGCGCACTACCTGCGGGTGAGCGGCGCCGAGCACCCCGGCGGCGCCGAGGTGCTGCGCGCGCAGAACCAGGACGGCGAAGCGGTCGTGCGCGAAGTCCTCATGGCGCCGAGCGCGACGCCGGTGCGCTTCTTCAAGCAGATGGCGCACCACCTCGTCGAGCTCGAGCGCGGGTTTCTCGCGCGCTGTGCGAACGTGATCCTCACGCGCGATCCGCTCGAGATGCTGCCGTCGCTGGTGAACCAGATCCCCGAGCCGACCCTGCGCGACACCGGTTATGCGATGCAGACCGAGTTGCTCGACGAATTGCTCGCGCTCGGGCAGGCGCCGCCGGTGCTCGACGCGGCGCAACTCCTCGCGAGTCCGCGCGCGGTGCTCGAGCAGCTCTGCTCACGCCTCGGACTCGCCTTCGAGCCCGCGATGCTCGCCTGGCCCGCCGGCCCGCGGCCCTTCGACGGCGTGTGGGCGCCGCACTGGTACCACAACGTGCACCGCTCGACCGGCTTCGAACCGCTCCCGCCCAAGAGCGCGCCGTTTCCCGAGCGGTTGAAACCGCTGCTCGCCGAATGCCGGCCGCACTACGCGCGCTTGGCGGCGCTGGCGCTGAGGGGGTCGTAGCTCGCGAGCGCCCCGCGTGCGGTTGCAGCGCCGTCGGGCCATCTGGGCCGGCCCAGCGCCCGTCGGTTCAACCCGCGTTGCGCGCCGGCGGCGGCCCCATGCCTTCGAGAAAGCCCTGGGCGAGTGCTTCTCGCTCGCCGCTCGCGCGCCGCGGCGAGATCCGGTCCATCAGCGAGCGCCCGCTGTTCAGCGCGGCCTTCTGCGCGGCTTTGCCGTTCGCGTCGTAGTTTCCCATGCGCTCGACACCGTCGTGCTGCAGCGCGACGAGGATCCGCTCGACGGCGGCGTCGCGGAAGCGATCGAGGAAGCCGCGCTTGAGCTCGACTCCGTCGCGCGGGTGCAAGCGCTCGACGCCGATGCGCCACTGCCGCCGCTCGCTCACGAGGAGCACGTGGTTGAAGATCGCCTTGTTCGTCGAGAGCGAGAACGCCTTGCGCGGCACGGTCTGGTTGACGAGCTGGTCGAGCTGTGCGAGGTCCTCGAGCTTCTTGAGCCGTGTGACCACGTCCCAACGCTCGTCGGGCACGAAACGATCCGCGTTCATCTCCCAGTACAGGTGCCCCAGGCCCTTCGTCCGCGCGTAGCGCGCCAGGTGGTACGGCACGAAGTGGTTGTGCGCGATCGTGTCGGCGGCCAGGTGGGCGAGGTAGCCGTAGGTGAACGCGCGTTGAAAGTCGTTTCTCGCGAGCGCCTGCATCTCGGGAACGATGCCCCAGCGGTGGCAGTGGCTGTAGGGGCCGCCGACCGCCTTGAAATTGATGATGTCGGCGGCGATGTGTCCGTACTGCCACGCCTCGCGTTCGCGCTCGATCAGGCTCGCGGTGGCCTCGGGCAGGCGCTGGCGGCGCTTGCGGAACACGCGCGCTTCGAATTCGAGGTGCGTTCCCGGTCCCCAAGGGGCGACGGTGAGCACCGTCGCGAGCACCAGCAGCACCAAGAGGGAGATCATGCAGCCGACAATCTAGCCGCAATGGCTATCGGATCGAGGTCGAAGCGAAACCAAGCTGCGGCGCCG